>DGPZ01000023.1:12703-48714 GCA_002390675.1 Deltaproteobacteria bacterium UBA4427 | reverse complement strand
CTGCGAAGGGATGGTGATGCCGCCAGTGAACACGATCATCGTCCAGACGATCTTGTTGCCCCCGGATCGTCGCGACGAAAAAGCCCTCGGACAGGCACAGCGACTCCTCACACGGGCCCTCGCGCCCATCGACGAGGCGCTCGCTGGGAAGGACTATTTGATCGGAGATTTCTCCGCAGCGGACATTATGCTCGGCCACGCGTGCTTCATGAGTAACCGACTCGGTTGCGTGAAGGACGAGATGACTAATTTAAAGGCCTATGTCGACCGGATCGCCTCGCGCCCGGCCTTCGACAAAGCCATCAATATGAAATGAGGATCCAATGAGCGCAGTGCCTGAACATATGTTGCCGCTGAATCCAAACTTGATCGATACATTAGTCTCGGGCGGAGAATCGGGATGGATTCCGAACGACCTCGAAGGGAAGGCCTTTATTAAGGTTCTCTTCGTGGGCGAGGAGAACGGGCAGTGGGCTGTGTTATTCCGGTGGAAGAAGGGCTACGTGGCGGCGCCACATAAGCACCTGTCCTCTGCGCACACGTATATCATATCTGGAAAGCTCGAAATCCGGGATGCGGTTCTCGAGGCCGGCGACTACATCTACGAACGCAACGGGATGATCCACGATAAGACGGAAGCACTCGAGGACACCGAGTACTTCTTTCTTTGCGAAGGACCCCTCGTATTTTTTGATGACAACGGCATCACCGGATACTTCGGTTGGGAAGAGGTCTCTCGAATGAAGGCCGGCTACGAGGCTGCGGCCCCTGCTACGTCTGCCACCTGAGGGGTCGGGCCTAACGAGTAGACAAGATCCCGAGCCGTTGTCCCAGAGCATGGGTGAGTCCGCGCTCTAGACGTTGGCTGACTTTGGCGTCCGGGAGGAACATGTCGCCGCCGTGAAACAGCCCCGGGTACACAGAAAGCTCGCAGGCAACGCCTGCCGCCATGAGGCGCTGGGCGTACTCGATGTCCTCGTCTCGAAATAGGTCTTCGCCACCGACACAGATGTAGGCAGGCGGGAGACCTGTTAGGTCTGTTGCCCGTGCAGCGGCCGCGTACGGAGATGCGTCCTTGCCTGGTTCGCCGCCCAGATACATTTCCCAGGCATTGAAGGAAGTTTTTCGGTTCCAGACCGGATTATTAGTGCACTGACCAGAGGGCGTATCGTGGAAGTTGTCGATCATCGGGTAGAGCAAGAGCTGGAAAGTAATCTCCGGCCCACCACGGTCTCGATTCATGAGCGCCAGGCCAGCCGCCATTCCGCCTCCAGCACTTGCGCCCCCAATGGCAAGGCGCGACACGTCGATCTTGAGCTCATCGGCATTGGCGGCCACCCATTCGAGAGCGGCAAAACAATCGTCAGGGCCCGCAGGAAACGGGTGCTCTGGTGCTAGGCGGTACTCAACAGAGATGACCGTGCAGTCGAGGTGCTCGGCGATACGCCGCGCGCGATCGTCTCGTGCGGTGCCAAATAGATACCCACCCCCATGAATCCAGAGTAGGCACGGCTGCACGTCTTTCGAGGGGCGGCGATAGGTGACCAGTGGAAGGTCGCCAGCGGGGCCGGCAATCGTTCGTTCAGAGATTACGACATCAGTTTCGATTGCGGTCGCGGGCTGGCCATCCATCATGGCCCGCACGTCTGCGATGTTGCCCCGGTGGATGTCCGCGAGGGCAGCGGGGAGCGCAGGAAGGATCAAGGCGAGTTCGGGGTCTAGGCGAGCGTAGTCGAGTTCCACGGGGGCGGGCTCCGGTTATGCGGCATCGCGAAACCCGAGAGTGAAGAGGTTCGCGACATCGGTTGAGGTAGCTCATTCGACGATAGCCCCTACGATCCTGTTAGCGACGATTGAGAGCGAGCAAGGAGAACCGCATCAGTGAGATATTTCGACGAGCATAGGGCCCTGATTGACGACACGTCGAGGCCTCGGCACTGGTGCCTGAGTGCCGCGTATAGGGTCTCGTTAGCGCTTCTTTTGGTTTCGGTGGTTGGATGTGGTGACGATGGAGGCGCTTCGGGGGGGGCCGCGGGACCTATTCCCAAACCGGCGGCGGTCGTGCCGCAGCGTGAGGATCAACGCCCGACGATTATTCTCGTAGTGCTCGACACCACGCGCGCTGATTCCGTTTCCGCCTATGGCGAGGTGGAGGGGACGACGCCGAATGTAGATGCCCTCGCATCTACTGGGACACGTTTCGAGTATGCCTACGCGCCATCGCCCTGGACGGTATCCAGTCACGCGTCGCTGTTTTCGGGGTTGCGGGTGGATGAGCATGGGGTCGGACTGGATGGCATCTACCGAGCACCAGATGAAATCCCCATGCTGGCGGAAGGCTTGCGTGCCGCCGGGTATGAAACGGCGGGTTTCGCGGAGAATCCGCTGGTCAGCTCCGAATTTGGGCTTGCTCAAGGATTCGATCACTACGAGGTGCCTAAGCTTGCGGACTCGGTGAAGAATGCGATTTCGGGTGATCTGACCTACGAGTGGTTCGATTTGCCACGCAGAGTCGCCGCATGGCAAAAAACGCGAGACCCGTCCAAGCCGGCCTTCGTCTTCGTGAACATCATGGAGGCACATGACCCGTACATCGTTCGACCGACGAACCCCTGGGTCCCGTCTGAAACTTCCCGACAAGAGCTCGATGCCGTCGTAAAGCGGCATCCGATTGCGAACGCGATCTGTAGGCGGACACCGTCCCGAGCGGACACAGAACTTCTCTCGGGTCTCTACTTGGGCAATGTTCATTCTGCGGATGCCAAGCTAGGCCAGGTTCTGGCGGCGCTCGAGAGCAACTCGGCTGGGGAGCCCCGGATCACGATCGTGACCTCGGATCACGGCGAACATCTAGGCGAACACGACCTGATGGGGCACCGATTCTCAACGCGAACCCCCGCGCTGCATATCCCACTCGTGGTCAATGGTGCGCCCGACCTTGCCGTTGGCCGGGTTTCAGCGGCTGTCGAACTCCGATCTCTTTACGCATCGATTCTGTGTTGGGGAGGACTCGAGGAGTGCGAAACATCAATCGCACAGGGCTCGCAAGGCCAATCAGAGGATCCCATTTTTAGTATCTGGAGTGATCGAAGCATTGAATTCGTCGAACCCATCAGGCGCGAACTCGGGATTTCTGAGGACGCTTCGATAGTCGATCCATCCCGGGAAGGCTGTCAGGCCGACGACCCTGTTTTCGGGGAACTGGTGTCGCTGATCCGTTTTCCATATAAGGTCCAATGGAGCGGTGGCCAAGTGCAGGGCCTCTTCGACCTTTCGTGGGACCCGCTCGAGAAGTCGAATCAGCTTTCAGCGGCCAAGGGCCGCGCGAGCCCCTTAGTCGCAGAGCTTGAGGCCTTCGTGGCCGAAAATGTTCTGAACCGCCTGGAGGTTCGGCCAACTGATTTGAGCAAGGACGCTCTTCGAACGTTAAAGGCTCTTGGATACGTCGAATAGGATCGACCCAACCGGATCTTCAATGCCCGTTTGCTGCTGAGCGTAGAGCCTAAGGTAGTGCGGCGATTGAAGGTCGTTTTGGCGGCTAAACGTCACCAACTATTTAGTCGGCGACTATCAAGTGCGCCTTGGAGAACCGGGTCTGTGACGCATTTTGAGACCTCCAATTCCAGCAATAGTGAGACCGCTGTGGCCTCGATTAGGGTTCCCTCGATAGGAATTCGGGCGGCATCTGCGCTTCTCGGACTTTTATTATTACAGGCGATCGGCTGTCAGGATGAAGAGGAGAGCGCCCGCGCCGGGGCACTCTCGGTCCCTGTGGCAGCCGAGGTCGCGCCCGTCCCGACGCGCGAGGATGCCCGTCCAACGATTATTCTGGCAGTTCTTGATACAACCCGGGCCGACGCCATTTCCGCCTACGGCAACGTGGAAGGGACGACACCTAACGTAGATGCACTGGCCGCGACAGGAGTACTGTTCGAGCACGCCTTCGCGCCGTCTCCGTGGACGGTGTCTAGCCATGCGTCGATGTTTTCGGGACTGCGCGTCGATGAGCACGGCGTGGGGCTGGACGGGGTCTACCGCGTGTCGGACGACGTTGCGATGTTGGCGGAATCATTGCGCGCCGAAGGCTATGAAACCGCAGGCTTCGCCGAAAATGCGTTAGTGAGCCCTGAATTCGGATTCGATCAGGGTTTCGATCACTATGAAGTGACGAATATGGCGGATGTGGTTCGGGCGGAGCAGGCCGGGGATTCCTCGATGCGATTTTTCGGCTTAGTCGAGCGCGTCGCCGCTTGGCAGCGGACGCGTGATTCCTCGAGGCCGGCGTTTGTATTCGTGAACATTATGGATGCTCACGATCCCTACAGCGTGCGCGCGGTGAATCCTTGGGTTCCTGCAGAGGCTCCGCGCGATGAACTCAAAGCAGTGGTGAAACGGCATCCGATTCCCAGTGCGATCTGCCGAAGCGTTCCGTCAAGCAGAGATGCTGGGCTGCTCTCGGGACTCTATCTAGGAGATGTACATGCGGCAGACGCCAAGCTGGGTCGTGTACTGGCTGCTCTTCGAGCCGGCTCACGAGGGGAGTCGCAGATCACCATCGTTACAGCAGACCATGGTGAGCACCTAGGAGAGCATGACCTAATGGGCCATCGCTTCTCAGCGCGGACTCCGGCCCTGCACATTCCGCTCGTTGTGAATGGAGCACCTGATCTAGAAGTAGGGGCCATCGCAGCGGCAGTGGAACTTCGTTCGCTTCGCGCATCGATTCTTTGCTGGGCCGTAGGTTCGGAGTGCGGCGCCTCCATCGCTCGAGCTGCAGCGGAGGAGACTCCGCAGCCTATTTTTAGCATCTGGAGCGACCGAAGTACGGAAGTCGCGGAGCCTGTTCGCCGCCAGCTCGGACTTCCGGATCACGTGCCAGTCGTCGATCAGTCACGAGGAAATTGCGGCCCCAATGATCCAGTGTACGGAGAACTCGTATCGATGATTCGCTATCCGCACAAGCTCCACTGGGGCGGCGGGGGCGTTCAGGGGCTCTTTGATCTCTCTTGGGATCCGCTGGAAAAAACAGACCAACTTCCACGCCAGAGAGAATCTGTGGAGTCACTCGTGGCAGAGCTTGAAGCTTTCGTGACTGAGAACGTTCTGAATCGAACGACAGTTCTGCCAACGGATTTGAGCGAAGAGGCCGCGCGCGCGCTTAAGGCGCTGGGCTACGTCGAATAACAAATTCAGGCGTACTTGCTGCGCCGCATGGAAAGACTATTTGGGGGCATGCCACCCCCCGCTCCCAGGTGACGCAGATAGGCGCCTAAGTGACGTCTAAGAGGCGCCTACGGGTTTATATTCCAGTCGGGGAGTCGCTGAGGCGCCTACGGGTTTATATTCCAGTCGGGGAGTCGCTGAGGCGCCTACGGGTTTGTATTCCAGTCGGGGAGTCCCTCGTCTGCATTTAGCGAGAGATAGCGTGACAGCACGATCATGGACATTCCGCGGACATGGGCACGGGGATGCTCACCGACTCTTTTCTCCCCGTCGAAGGTCATGTCGGTCGCGAAATGTCCCCAGTCTCCGTCGCCGAGATGGGATTCGACAATGATGTCCGTCCAGCGTGCAAGGTCCTCTTCACTCGGATCGGCGAATAGGGTTAGGAACGCGGCGCGCTCTGCCCAAAGGTCTCGAAAGCGGTGGTCCGAGGCGTGCTCTATCGCGATTTGATCGGTGAATTCGCGTGACCGAGCATAGGTCGAGTCAGGGAACGGGCGGCCCATGGCTCTAGCCCATTCAAGCCCGCTCAATTGATGAGTGAGGACGTATCCAGTCGCGTTCTCGAGCGCGAGATACTCTTCAAATATAGGCAGCGCTCGAGACTCAGGCCCCCCAACTGCAGCGAGCAGATAGATTCCGAACTTCATGAGGCCGCCGGGCAACTCCTCGGGAACTTCGATCGGCGAAATCCTCGTGGGGTCGATGATCGGGTAATACATATCTTCTTTTTTAAGCGGTATTTGATGTTTGACCCAAGCCCCTAACTTCGGGTCTGGCCGGTCCTTCAGAATCTGCTGGGCGAACCAAACGATGTCCGTCGCAACGGTTTGATCAGCAAGCATCGCCTCGCGGCCGGCGAGAAAGGCTTCTGCCGCTCGCTCACCGAGCGGCCGGTCTTCGGAGGAGAAGCGCCGCAGCTTGTCGAGCCGCTTCGCGTCGATAAGAGCTAAAACTTCGTCCTTCATCGAATCCGCTAAGTCTTTTCGGCGCTCGATCTGATCTGATTTTTCGGATGGATCCCAACTCAGGTCGTAGAGTGCTTCCGGCCCGTATTGGCGCCATACGAATTTGTGAGGCGGGTCGAAATAAGAGACTGCACGGCCCCAATAGCCGTCTTCCAGTTCGCAGAAGGCACTTGCATAATGGCTCTGCCCATCAAGGAATCCGCTATCGACGACGTAGGCCGGCGGGCGAGTCTTCGTGTCGTTTCCAGCGATCGAAATAATGGGCGAAGTTTCACGATCGGCGGCATCGGCATCGTCCCTCGGAAGTCCCTCCTCGCAATCGGACTCATCGCCTGCCCAGCAGCGAATCGAGTGGGCCAAGCGCCTCTGTGCGATGGGTGTTTCGACCACGACCCCAGGGCTCGCCGTCGGATCCATACCAGCCACGATCAGGGGCACGTGAAGAGCTCTGTTGTCCACTGCAAACTCATGCCCAAGCATTTTTTGTTCGCCCAGGTGCGTCCCGTGATCGGCGGTCACCACGGTGATCGGGGGCTCCTGTTTTGAGGACTCCGCATGCTCTCGCAGAAGACCGTCGATTTCGCCGATTTTCCGATCCGCCGCTGCGACCTCTTCGAGATAGAGGGCAGCCAACACTTCGAGGGCCTCGCGATGCGGCAGCCTGCGACAGATCCTGAATTGTTGCGGTCGGAGCGCCAACACGTCGTCTAGTTGATGTTGGGATAAGCCCTTGGGGAGGAATCGATTTTGAGCGCGATGCTCCCAAGGCAAATGAGCATCAGCAAGATTGACGAAAAGGAAATAGGGGCGACTCGTGTCGCGGTCTTTGAGCCAACGCTTGATACGCGAAAGAGTCTTGAAATCCCGTGTTCCCGAGTTGCCTTCACGCAGGCGCTCGGCGAGGCCTACTGGTTCGGGTGTCACAAACCGGTCGAAGCCCTGATCAAGGCCGAACGCCGGTCCCGCAATTGGGTTCTCGCTGAATCCGACCGTTTCGTAGCCCTTCGCGGCAAGCGTCTCGGCGAGCATTTCCAATTCTTCAGGTGCCCCGATTTCAGTCCATAGTCCCGCGCCATGTTCCTGGGGAGGCAGTCCAGTGAAGATCGAGGCGTGGCTGGTAACGGTCGAGGGCGAGGCGGCGATGGCCCAGGCATAACGGGTGCCACGGGTGGCGATCTCGTCGATATGGGGCGTAACGGAAAAATCGCCCAGCGGGAGAGGACTCTGGCGGTCCTTGCCATAGCTCCCGACGGCGTCGGTTCGCAGGCTTTCGGTCACGATCAGCACAACTGACGGAGGCGAGCCGTTTGCGGTGGGTGTCTCGGAATCGGCAGAGCCAGAGTGAGAGCCCGAGGCGGGCGCGTCCGCGGTCTCGGAGTCAGAGCAGGCGATCAGTGAAGCGAGGATGACGGCGAATACGTGGAGGAGGGCGAGGCGGGCCCTTGTTTCTTGCGTCGGACTCTGAGGGCTTCGGGGCCTGCTGATTCGGTGCATGCGCGAATGATTCCTTTGCTCGGCAGGGACCATCTGGGTATAGCGGAGGGGACGCTCGCGACCACGCTTCCGGCCGCGGGCATGCTATCGTGCGCGCGGTCGCGGCTGCACGCGGCAACCGTCTATTTTAAACCTAATCATGACAATCTTCTGCGGGCGCAAGAGAGCGAACGCGAATCAAAAATGAAAAGAGGATCTACCAAGTGGCAATTTCAGAAGGCGAAAAAATTCCTGCAGTCACGGTCAAGAACACCGACATGTCCGACGTGACGACCGACGAACTCTTTGGCGGCAAGAAGGTGGTTCTGTTCGCGGTCCCCGGTGCTTTTACGCCCACCTGCAGCAACCAGCATCTGCCCGGCTACGTCGAGAATGCCGACGCACTGAAGGCGAAGGGCGTCGATGAAATCATCTGTCTTTCCGTGAACGACGCCTTCGTGATGGGCGCTTGGGGCGAAGATCGTGGTACCGGTGATAAGATCCGTATGGTTGCAGACGGCAATGGCGATTTGACCAAGGCTCTCGGCCTTGAAATGGATGGTTCCGGCATAGGCTTCGGCCTGCGCTGCCAGCGATTCGCTGCGATCATCGACGACGGCACAGTCACCAAGTTGGCGGTCGAGGCGCCTGGGAAGTTCGAAGTCAGCGCAGCTGATGCGATCTTGGCAGCGCTTTAGGGCTCAGCCATATTTCCGTTCGCGGACGGTTTGATCGACCGCCCGCTTCTACAACCAAAACTTCGTTAAGAAGCACATCACTTAAAAGGGAATCCAAACCCATGGCCAATGAAGAATTCGGACCGCTTGCCGGTCTCATCGGTAGCTGGCGCGGTGAAGGCGGCGTCAATGTCTCGTATGACTACGAACAGAAGAAGGTCATCGAGGAAACTTACACCGAGGAAATCACGTTCAAAATCGTCGGCGACGTAGACAACGGCAAGCAGAAGATCTGGTGCCTGGACTACATCACCGCTGCGAAGCGAACGGGCTCCGACGACATCTTCCACACCGAGCTCGGTTTCTGGGGCTGGGACCCGGTGCGTGGCGAAGTGATGCGCTGCTTCATGGTGCCTCGTATGTCGACGATCCTCGCGGGCGGCACGGCCAAGGCAGACGACACATCCTTCAGCCTGAGCGCCAAGATCGGCGCCGAGGATTGGGGCGTGCTTTCGAACCCGTACCTTCTCGAGAACGCCAAGTGCACGCGTTACGAGTCCTCCTACAAGATCGACGGCGACACGTTCTCCTACGAGGAGAATACGGTCATGGCTATGAAGTCCATGGACGGCCAAGAGATGGATCACACGGACAAGCACACGCTCACGCGCGTCTGATCCGAGTCGCTTAGGACGCCTCGCTTCGGCGGGCGGACCCAGGCTAGACAGAACAAAAATGCCGCACTCGGCTTACTGAGTGCGGCATTTTCTTTTTGAGTACTAGAGCTTAGCGAGTAAGGCTCTAGGGATGGGTGAACTCAACGGGGAGCGTGGCTGGCCCCCGTAAAACTGTCCCTTCGATTTGTGCATTTGCCCCGTCGGCGAGGTGTAGGTCGGGAAGTCGCTCAGAGAAGACCCGCAGACTCACTTCCATTTCGCGTCTTGCGAGATGAGAGCCAAGGCAAAAGTGCAGGCCGTGTCCGAAGGTCAGGAACTCGCGCTCGGACCGCCGTGGATTGAAACTATCCGGCTCGCTAAAGACCGAATCGTCTCTGTTCGCCGAGGTAATCCCGAAGAGGACCTCGGAGCCGGCAGGGATTGCGACGTCCGCCCAAGTTACGTCCTTAGGCGCGAAGCGCGGGAGGATCGCTGTTGGACCTTCCCAGCGAAGTGATTCCTGGACGATGGCCGGCACGAGTTCCGGCTCCTCTTGGATAGACGCATAGACCTCCCGGTGTTTCAACGTCGCGTAGAACATGCTGCCCAAGCCGCGATAAGTCGTATCTGCGCCAGCAGGAAAGAGCAGCCGCAGGAACGAGAAGATTTCTTCTTCGTCGAGGTGCTCGCCCTCGACTTCAACCGTGGCGAGCGAAGAAAGCAGGTCTTCGCCAGGGTCATGGCGCCTTTCCTCGATCAAGGGTGTTAGGTACTCGGTGAACTCGCGCGACGCTTGCTCGGCGGCCTTGGGGTTCCATGGAAAATCGATCAACCCATCGCCCCAGCGCTTTAGGCGATCGAAGTCTGTCGGCGGAAAATCAAGCAAGCGCGTGATGACGGTGAACGCATAACGAACGGTGAAGTCGTGAACCAGATCTGCGCTTCCGGCGGCTCCTGAGTGGCGCGAAGGCTGCGCTTCGAGAATTTCATCAATGAGTTGGTGAGCGACGGGGGTCAGGAACGCTTCGACGAACTCGGTCATGAGGCGCGGGCGAAACGCGGCAGACACGAGGCTGCGATTGCGTCGATGTTCGTCGCCGCCCATGCACTGAATCGTCTTGCCCATGACCGGACCCGAGTGCCGCACGTAGGCCGCAGCGGACGGGAAGGAATCATCGTCCATCATAGCTGCTTTAAGTTCGGAGAAGCGAGTAATCAAGTAAGCGGTGCCGCCGTGGTACCGAACGGGGACGACGGGCGCCTGGGTCCGCAATTCGCGTAGCACGGCGTGCAGTTCCGGCACGGCATCCGTCGCGAAGTCGATCTCCGGATAGCGGGGCGATACATCGCTGATTGCTGCACTCATAATCATGGCCTCCTGAAACTAGTCGGCGGAGTCTAGCGCCTAACTCGTCGCTCGAATCCAGTTGACGATTATGGCGGCGGCTTCCGCACCGCAGTCCTCTTGCCAAAAATGTCCCGCCCGCTCGAGCGTTTGGTGTGGCTGGCCATTTGCACCTGGAATCCGCTCACGAAAGATCTCGTCCCAGCCGCGCGTCGGTGGATCTGAGTCCCCGAATAATGTCAGAAAAGGTCGATCGAAGCTGCGTAGAGCGTCCCACGTCGCCCGATTGATCGCGGCTCCTTCGTCCGTCGGCGTCACCGGGATGAGTACCGGGTATTGGCGCATTCCCGCCTTGTGCCACTCGCTTGGAAAGGGCGCGTCGTAGGCCGTAGCTACAGCGTCGCTGACGCCCCTTGCCGTCGCGAAAGGAATCGAAGGACTCGCCTCGAAGTTTGGGTCCCGGGTAGAAGCCTGCCGCCAATCAAGCAGGAACGTACTCACTCGCGCATCGAGGTCGCCCTCCGCGTGGGCGGCCCATTCTATGCGACCAGCGAGTTCCGCTTCGGCGGTATGAAGCATCGTGTTACCCGCGCAGATCCGGGAGAACCTCTGCGGCTCTTGCGCGAATACGCCCATTCCGACCGGCCCACCCCAATCCTGGCAAACCAAGGTGATGTCCTGGAGGTCGAGTGCAACGACGGCTTGGCGAATCCATTCGATGTGATTTGCGAAACTGTAGTGGGAAGCGCGCGTCGGTTTATCCGAGCGACCAAAGCCGATTTGATCGACCGCGATCGCACGCAATCCGGCTTCGGCGAACACCGGGATCAGCTTTCGGTACAAAAAAGACCAAGCGGGCTCACCATGCACCATGAGCACGACGGGCGCGTCTTTTGGCCCCTCGTCTATGTAATGCAGGCGAAGCGGTTCGCTGTCGTAGGGGTTGGTGACGTCGACGTAGTGCGGCTGAAAGGGGAAATCTGGCAGGTTGTTGAAGTGCCGGTCGTCGGTTCGGACCGCAGCGGGGATATCGGGGCCTTGAGTCGGATGAGGCATGCTGAATCAGTCCTTCGGATTTGGGGGCGAGGAGTCGCGGTTGCGTGAATTCTATCTCGCTGAATCCCGCATGGACGTAATTGCTTGCGCTAAAACTCGCAGGTGAATATCGGAAGACGAGGTGCCCCGGAAAAGCGGCACCCGCGAGGAGACTGAAAAATGGCGGACGAAGAAGCTCAGGGACAGATGCTCGACGAGGATATTGATTCGGTCGTGCGGACCACACGCGATGACAATGTCATTCGGGAGCGCCTCCAGTCCTATCTCGCCTCGCAGCTCCCGGGTGGCGCAAACCCACAGGTATCTGAGATCTCTAGTCCTTCGGCTTCGGGGATGTCGAGTGAGACCCTGCTCTTCGATGCGACATGGACGGAAGCAGGTGGCGGGGCGGGCGGCGGCGCGTTCGTCGGGCGTATGGCCCCTTCGCAAGCGGATCACCCAACGTTTCCGACCTATGACATGAAGATGCAGGCGGATGTACTCCGCTTGGCAAAGAAGGGCGGGGTTCCCGTACCGAACGTGCGCTGGATCGAACTCGATCCCGACGTGCTTGGTGCTCCGTTCTTTGTGATGGAACGGCTTAGCGGACGCGTGCCCGCAGATGTCCCGACCTATCTATCCGAAGGCTGGGTCTTCGACGCAACGTCCGAAGAGCGCAAGGTGATGCAGGACAACACTGTTGCGGCGATCGCTACGATTCACGCCATCGACGTCGACAACCAAGACGTTGGATTCCTGGAGTTCGATGAACCCGGGGACACACCGCTTCGTCGCCACGTGGCGAATCAACGATCGTACTATGAGTGGATCGCAACGACGCGAAGATCGCCCTTGATCGAGCGCGCCTTCACGTTCCTCGAATCAAACTGGCCAAAGGAAACGAGTCGGGTTGTCGCCTGGGGTGACTCGCGTATCGGGAACATCATGTATTCGGGCGATGGCTTTGATCCCGTCGCGATTCTCGACTGGGAGATGGCCGGTCTCGGAACGCGGGAAATAGATCTGGGCTGGCTCGCCTTTATGCATACCTTTTTCCAAAAACTCTTCGAGCAGATGGGAGCGCCGGGGCTGCCCGACTTCCTCAAGGCCGACGATTTAGCGGAAACCTACGAGAAGCTAACGGGCCATGTCGTTGAGGATCTGCGCTGGTATCAAACCTACGGCGCCCTCAGACACGCGATCATCATGTCCCGAATCAGCGAGCGGATGGTGCATTTCGGCCAAGCGCAGCCGCAAGAGGACCCGGATAACCGGATCCCCCATAGGGCGACGCTTGAAGGCATGCTTGACGGATCGTTCTGGGACTAAGGTCTAATCTCAGGCGGAAGACGCCTCGTTCTGAACAATTTCGAGATCATAACCGTCGGGGTCTTTAACCATGGCGATCGTGCAGTTCCAGCGTTCGAGTTCCATCGGTTCGAGGACGGAAGTACCGCCGGCTTCGATCGCGCGCTTGTAGAGACCTTTGCAGTCGTCCGTGTAGACGTAGTGCTTCCAGAATGAGTTGACGTGCTCGATCGGCTCGTCCTTGCCGAAGTGATAGGCAAGCTGGATACGGGCCCCGCCATCGGTCCCAAGAATCGTCTCGCGAAAATTCTCTTCTTCAATCGTATTGGTAATCTCGAGGCCGATCGCGTCGTGGTAGAAAGCGACGGCGCGCTCCATGTTGGCGACGTTGATGCAGTACTGGCCGAGGGTGGTCTTCATTTGGGGCTCCTAATATGACTGGTGCTGTTCTGTGCAGTGTTAGGTTAAGTGTTAGGTGCCGAACAGATCCGCTTGCATGAGGGGCAAAGCGTAGCCAAAAGATTCCTTGCTGAGCGCATGTCTCGCATAGTTTTGGGCGTGGAATTCCTGTCCGAAGCGAAGCCCCGCCCCCCCTAGACGAGCCCTATACGGGTTCAGCAGCCTCCAGAACACGAGTCACGAACAACTCAAGACCTTGCCAAGCTCGCTCGACGGGAATACCTCCGCAGAGTGGATGCACGCACGGAGTAAAATCTGGACCCGCGGTACGGATTCTTTCGACACACTCGTCAGGGGTGAGGATTTCATAGCGTTTCGCAGCTTTCAGGTCCTCGATAGTTTCGACCGCTTGCTCTCCCGGCCGGGGCACCCCGTCGAGCTTCCAAGCGGAGTACTCGCGGCACTCGCGCAGGAAATAGGGAGTGAGTTCGTGCCAGGCTCGCTCGGGATCTTCGTCGATGAAGATCATTGAATTTTCTTCTGCCGGATAGGCGACGAATCCTTTGCGTCCGTATCGCTCGCATTCCTCGAGGTAGAAGGCCCCGAGCTCGGGCATTTCCATTGGCGGATAAAAAGGAATTCCGAAGCGAGCAGCCCGCCGTGCTGCGGCTTTGCTCATGCCTCCAACCGCGAAAGGCGGTCCCGCCGGCGAGAGAGGTTGGGGTGTGACGCGAATTCGCTCCCCGTTGTATTCAAAGGTCTCTCCACTCCAGGCTTTGAATAGTGTCTCGAGGACGTGGTCCATCGCTTGACCGCGCTTTGCCCAATCCTTGTCGAGAGCTGCATATTCCTCCGGGCGATAGCCGAGGCCCGCGACGAAGCTGAAACGCCCGCCGCTCATGAGGTCGAGGACGGCGATGTCCTCGGCAAGCCGAATCGGGTCGTAAAGCGTGACGAGGAGCGCGGTGCAGTTGACCGAGATTCGATCCGTTCGTCCGATGATGGCGGCTGCGAGTGTGAGAGGCGAGGGAAGCCAACCGTTCTCTGCGACGTGGTGCTCTTCCACACTGACCACCGCGAAACCCTTTTCCTCCGCATAGCTAGCCATCTCAAGGGCGGCTCGGTAGCGCCCCGATTCAATTTTCGCGTCCTCGTTATGCCCGGTCATATTGAGGCGCATCGCGGTCGGCAATATTATTCTCCCTTAAATGGATTGAGGCGGTGCGACGACTACATCCATCCGCCGCGGCGGAGCCCTCACCGTGACTCCACTCGAGTAGTGGCTACAAGTTCCTTGACCCAGGCAATGATCGCCCCAGAAGCGACACTTGCGTGCAGCGGATGGTCGTCGTCCACCTCGATCAAGCGCACCTCGTCGGAGTTAGCGGTGGCCGCGAGCCGGCGGCTTTGGTCTGGATCGATCACCGTGTCTCCTGTGCCATGTACCAGCCAAACGGGAATTCCCGGCGGAAGGCTGGCCGCTGGATCATAGTGAATGGCGGCTTGGGCAAGGAGCATCGTAGGCCCTTGCCAGAGTCTCCGAGCAAGGAGTTCGACGGCCACCGCGCCACCGAAAGAACTGCCTACGAGAATATCTGGATGAAACTCGGAGAGCGCTGCGGCCTGAGTATCGACGCTGCCATCGAAACTGGAGGTATCCATCTCCGGCGTAATCGTCTCAAAATGCTGGGCGAAGAGACGCGCCTTCGAACCTTGCGGACTGCCTTCGAGGCCATGAATGAATTGGACCCGGATTTCTGAGCGTGCTTTCACCAACTGGCTACTCCTTTCGGTCCCCGACGCGAGCAAAAAAGTCTTCAAAGATGAGATTACGCTTCGATAACTGCCCACGCGCGATCTTTTCGGTGCCAGCGATGATCCGGTCGCCTGCGCGCAAGGCCCCGGCGACAGCGCAATGATCATCGAGTTCGTTGTCCGAGTCGGTATCGATCACGACACGCGGAAGTACGGGCTCTTTCGTCATTGAATAAGAGTAACTCCCTGGGCGGCAATCCCGCACGGGGCCGTCTACTCTCGCGGACTCGCTAGGTGTACGCGCTCCTAACGCGTCTTTCTAGAACATTCGACGTTGGCAGGAATAGACGGGCGATCGATCAATAAGCGCCGAAGTGCTACTTCGACGACGAACGACAAAGGAGTCAATGAATGCTGAAAGTGACCGCAACCATGGGGGCGGACGTCGCTCTTCGAGACGTCGTGACACACGCTGAGCGTGTTGAGTCGCTTGGCTACGACACATTATCAGTCGCAGAGGCGGTTCACGACGGCATGCTGTCTTCCATGGCCGCGCTCGGCGCGACGACACGGCTGCGGGTGAGTCAAGGCGTTTTGGTTGCGTTTGCGCGAAGCCCAATGCTCGCCGCTCAGGGCGCCTGGGACCTGCAGGCCTACTCCGACGGGCGCTTTCAGCTTGGGCTGGGAACTCAAGTCAAGGGAAACATCATTGGCCGATTCAGCATGCCCTGGAGTGCGCCGGCCGCGCGGTTGACCGACTACGTGGGTGCTGTCCGTGCGTGCTTCGACACTTTCCAGAACGAGACCCAGCTCAACTTCGAAAGCGAGTCCTATACGCTCAACCGACTTCAACCCTTCTTTAATCCCGGGCCGCTTGAATGCGGTCCGCCCTCGATTTTGATGGGCGCTGTCGGGCCGCTAATGACTAAGGCGGTGGGTAAGGTCGGCGATGCTATTCAGACGCATCCGACCAACAGCGAAGCACGATTCTTGCGTGAGGTCACACGACCGCGCCTGGAAGAGGGGACGAAGGCCGCGGGGCGAGATGTGCGCATCGAACTGACGGCGGGATCTATGATCGCGACTGGTGCGACGCAAGCAGAGGTCGATGCGGAAATCCAAGCAGCCAGGGAAGCTCTCGTGTTTACGCTGAGCACGCCCGCCTATTGGCCGACCCTCGAGTATCACGGGCTCAAGCATATCGGCGAGTCACTTCGCCAATATACGCGCGAGGGCAAATGGGCAGAGATGAATGATCTCGTGACGGACGAGATCCTCGATATTTTTGTACCCCAAGGCACATATGACGAGATCGCCGACATCCTACTTGAGCAATACGACGATATCGCGGAGCGTGTCCTGTTCCCGGTGCCGGCCGACCCCAAGAACGATGCCGCGGTACGCAGGGTGATTGAAAAACTTCAGGGTGCCTGATCGGACTCAGCGCCCGCTCGTTTTAGGACCTGGCGTGAACTTCCCTGTCTAATAGACTCGTGGGTATACTTTCCTATCACGGAGAATTCCTATGGCCGCTGCCGAACTCGATCCCCAGCTCTTTCTGCCCGACCCGGAGCCAAGGGAGCAAAAGTACACGATCATCTCTGTGGACGATCACGTCGTTGAGCCACCTCATCTCTTCGAGACCTATATGCCCGCAAATATGCGGGACGAAGGCCCTAAGCTGATCGAAACGCCGGAAGGCCACCAGGTCTGGCAATTCGAGGGTGAGACCTTCACCCAGGTCGGCATGAATGCGGTCGCCGGCCGACGCCCTGAAACTGTTGAACTCGAGCCCTTCCGTTTCGAGCAGATGCGTCCTGGCTGTTATGACATCGACGCGCGACTGCACGACATGGACCTTGCCGGAATCTGGGCGCAGATGAATTTCCCGTCACAGATCACTGGTTTCTGTGGCCGAATCTTTGCCAATGCGAAGAACAAAGAAGTAGGGCGCGCTTGTGTTCGTGCTTGGAACGACTGGCTCTATGAGGAGTGGTACAAGCCCCATCCCGACCGGATCATTCCTTGCGGAATCACCTATTTGCAGGATCCCGAATGGGCCGTCGAAGAGATTCATCGCAACGCCGAACGCGGCTTCGTTTCGGTCACATTTCCCGAGCGTCCCCACGCAGTCGACATGCCCAACCTTTGGGACCGCGCGCATTGGGATCCGATCATTCAGGCCTGTGCAGACACGGAAACAGTAATCTCGCTGCACGTCGGTTCGTCGGGAATGTATCCGGCACCCGAAAACTCGCCGATGTTGCAGCTGGGGGCGACGATGTTTGGTCAGCTCTCGCTGGCAGCGTGTTCCGAATGGCTTTGGTCTGAATATCCACTGAAGCACCCGAACCTGAAGATCGCGATGAGCGAAGGCGGAATTGGTTGGGTGGCGATGCTCATGGATCGTCTCGACAACATCATCGATCGTTCGGGCTACGGCTTGGGCTGGGCTGATCGTCCAGCGGATGTTTTGAAACGTAATTTCTGGTTCTGCACGTTGGATGATCCGGGCACGATTAACACGCGTCACCGCATCGGCATTGAAAACATCTGCTACGAGACTGACTACCCGCACGGGGACGGCACGTGGCCGGATTGCCAGGACCTCGTCGCCGACGTTTGGGGACATATCCCCGAAGACGAGCTCCGCATGATGCTATGCGAGAACGCGGCGAAGCTTTACAGACACCCGCTGCCGGAGAAAGTACTTCCGCTCCGAGCATAAACAGAAAATTCCTTGGGCCGCGCGGGCTCGAGGGCGTCCGCCGCGAGTAGCGGATGGCCTCATTTGGATTCGGTTGGCGACAGCAGCTAGCGCGTCGGCTCTTTGTGGCGGTAGCCATCGACGAGCCCAAGCTCGCTGCAGAGACGCTGTGCATGGACGCCTTTGCCTAGATGCGCGCCGTCACGATCTTCGTCTATGAGCCATTCAATCACTGCGGCAGGAACCTCTGGCGACGAAGCGCCCCATGCGTCCTCGAGCGGCCCGTCCGTTCCCAGGCTTTTACGGAGGACTTCCGTCGCGACAATACCCGGCTGCAAGTTGTAGGCGCGAATGCCCTTCGCGCCGTATTCGGTATTAAGGCTCCCTGCGAGTCGATAGAGCCCCGCTTTCTGCGCTCCGTAGACATACGTCCAGCCACCCTCGCTCGCGCGATGCGGCGGATCGAGAACCGAAGCACCGCTGACCAGAGAGATCCATACGCCTGCGCCGCGTGCGAGCATGCTGGGTAGCGCGCTTTGCATCAGCCTGAACGATCCCACGACGTTTGCACGAAGGCTCTCCTCGAGGTCCTCCGGCAACGTCGCGAGCATGTCATGGGTGGCGATTTTGGCAACATGAGTCGCGCAATGAACCACGGCATCAATTCGGCCAAAGCCGTCGAGCCCCGCACGAACCGCGGCTTCAATCGATGCACCATCGAGGAGGTCCAGCCGAGCCACAATCGAGCACGCACCCAGAGCCGTCGTCTCCTTCGCTACCTCAGTCAAGACGCCGGACAAGGCGTGCCCGCCGTGTTCGACTGGCTTATCCACGCTGCGCCCTGTCAGTACGAGATCGTACCCACGGAGCGCGAGACGTAGGGCGGTAGCGGCCCCGATACCGCGGCTCGCTCCGGTGATCAGGGCGACCGGGCGATCGTTCTCATGCTGGGTCATAGGTATGGCTCCAAGTTGGGCTGCGGTTAGCTGCTCGCCGATCGATTGGCGACCAAAACCATAGCCACGAGGTGCTGGCAGAGGACGCCCGCGGCTGCGATGATCGAGGGTCAGCCAACAGAGAGGGTTATTATGTCATCGATCGTAATTCGTGGAGGCACCGTCATCGACGGCACCGGCGCACCTCGCCGGGACGCCGATGTACTCGTCCGGGACGGCCGCATCGCCGCAATCGGCAAGGGATTATCCGGCGATAGGGAAATCGACGCGAGCGGAGCCGTCGTCGCGCCCGGGTTCATCGATATTCATACCCACTATGACGCGCAGGTCTTCTGGGATCCGGCGCTAACGCCCACTTGCTACCACGGCGTGACGACCGTGGTCGCCGGAAATTGCGGCTTCACAATCGCACCAACGCGTGAGAAGGATCGCGAGACGATCGCGCTGACTCTCGAAAAAGTCGAAGACATGAACCCCGCTTCTCTCATGGAAGGGATTCCTTGGGACTTCGAGACGTTCCCTGAATATCTCGCGTCAGTTGAGCGGCGGGGCACGCTTCTCAACTTCTCGGCCTATGTCGGGCATACGGCTCTGCGCATCTTTCACATGGGCGACGACGCCTATGAGCGAGAGGCGACGGAAGCGGAGCTTAATGCCATGCGCGCTTCGGTCCACGAGGCCATGCAGGCGGGTGCGGTCGGACTCGCAACGAGTTTCGCTCCGACCCATGTGGGCGTCGGAGGCAGGCCCATCTGTAGTCGAGTCGGCGGCGTCTCAGAATTTGAAGCGATGGCCGGTGAACTCACGAAGCTCGGGCGTGGCGTCATTGAAGCAACGCTCGGCTCAGACTTCGCCTTCGACGAGATCTATGACTTTCAGCGCCGAGTTGGCGTGCCCGTGACGTATACGGCTTTGCTTGCGATTCCCGGTCTTTGGCAACATGGCTCCGCGGTACACGAGCAAGAAGTTGCAAAGGGCGACACAGGCGTTTGGCCGCAGATATCCGTTCGTAAGGTCACGTTGCAACAGCAACTGAAGTCACCATTTTCCTTTGATCAGGCGGATTGTTTCTCGTCGCTCTATTCAGAAGCGCCCGAGACGCGCGAGGTCCGTTATAAAGATGCCGAGTGGCGAAAAAAAGCGATCGAGGAACTGGCGCACACGGCGCTGCCGACCCGCTGGGAGAATTTTGAACTCGCAGAGACCGAACTCTACCCCGAACTGGTCGACCGTAAGTTGATCGACATCGCGAAGGAACGTGGCGAACATCCTTTTGACGCCATGGTCGCGCTCTCGCTCGAAGAAAATCTCGAGACACGGTTCCGCTACGTCCTTGCCAATGATGACGAGGCGGGTATCGAGCACCTACTTCAACAAAAGCAGATGGCGCTTGGCCTCTCGGATGCCGGCGCACACGTAGGGATGCTATGCGACGCTCCCCTGCCGACCGACTTGCTAGGCAATTGGGTTCGTGAGCGCGAAACGCTTCCGCTTGAATCCGCCGTGCATAAGCTAACGGGTGAGCCGGCCGGTTTGTTCCGCTTCGAAGATCGCGGCGTACTGCGCGAAGGAGCGCACGCGGACGTTTGCGTCTTCGACCCGAACGAAGTTGGGCCCGGGGCGATTCGCCGTGTTCAGGATTTCCCGGCAGGTGCGGATCGTTTGACAGCGGACACGCCGACGGGAATCAGAGCCGTGCTCGTGAATGGAACGCAGATCTCCGAGAATGGCACTTTGCTCGATGAAGCAACCGACGCGCGCCCCGGCCAGCGACCGACCCAGCTAGGGCACTCCTAAGCATGCCTGACGCAGCCGCCGGCACACCGGTCATTATTGAGGTCGCACTCAATGGGGCGACGACGACAGCCCGCAATCCAAACTCGCCTCAGACACAAGAGGCTTTGGTCGCGGATGCCTTGCTATGTATCGAGGCGGGGGCATCGATCGTTCATACCCATGCACCGGATATTTCGATCGGAGGGGCAGCCGGCGCGCAGCAATACGTCGACCATTTCGCCCCCGTACACGAGCGCTTCCCCGAAGCGATTCTCTATCCGACGCTCGTCTTTGGCGAAACCATCGCAGAGAAGACGAGCCATATTGAGCCGCTGTGCAAAGCGTATCCATTGCGCATGGGATTTGTCGATCCCGGCTCGGTAAACTTGATGCCGACGGGCGACGATGGTCTGCCTATGCAAACGGATTGGGCGTATATGAATTCGCCCGCGGACATCGCCTACAAGTTCGCACTCTGCGAACGCCTCGGACTCGCCCCAGGCATGGCGATCTTCGAGCCAGGCTTTCTCCGGGCGGCGCTCGCCTATCACGCAGCGGGTTCGATGCCGAAAGGCGCGTTTCTGAGATTCTATTTCGGAGGCGAACGTAGCTACCGGGGCGAGGGCGCAATTGACTTGCTGTTCGGTCTGCCGCCTCGCAAGAGCTCTCTCGACGTATATCTCGAAATGCTGACGGATCATTCCGAGCGGACCGGAACGGCTTTGCTGCCTTGGTCGATTGCAGTCGTCTCTGGGGATATTTGCGATGGCGATCTTGCCCGTCACGCTCTGTCGCGAGGGGGGCACTTACGAGTGGGACTCGAAGACTATGCGGGAAGAGGAGCGCCGAGTAATCTGCAGCTGGTCGAGGAAGCGGTCGCACTCTGCAAAGAGGCAGGGCGCCCAATCGCAAGTCCCGCTGAAAGCGCAAAAATTCTGAATCTTCCGAACTAAAGCTCCCGAGCCCACCCCTTCCGAAAAAGCCCTTCCGAGTCCGCCGGACCGTGCGCCGAAAGCTCGCGCACCGGAGAGAAACAGCCATGACCTCCGATCCGAACGGGCCCGACGGCGCCGGCACGCAGCCTGACCTAGAGGGGCACGGATGGTGGCCCTACCTGGCTCCCTACGCGGCTTTCATCGTCATCACGACTTTTGCCCCACGGCTCCCAGATGTCGTACAGCCGTGGCTGCTCGCGATAAAACCAGCATTCGTGCTTGGACTTGTGCTCTGGTTCCGGGCCCAGGGGGCCTACCCGGAGTGGCGCGGTGCAGGAGCGCGGATCGGGCTGACTGGTGGCTTGCTCGACATTCTCGTTGGGCTCGCGCTCACGGCCGTCTGGGTGATGCCCTTTGTTTGGTTTCCGGAGCTCCGCCCGGAGCCCGGAGATGAATTTGATGCGGCGATGGCCGGCGAGGAATTCATCGCCTTAATTTTGGGTCTGCGCTTATTCGGGTACGCGCTGGTCACACCGATTTTTGAAGAACTCTTCATTCGGAGCTTCGTGATGCGGGTCGCGGATGCCTGGGAGGTCGAAGATTTCCGCAATCTGCCGATCGCGATCTACACGCCGATCAGCATGCTCGTCACGGTTGTCGTCTTCACGATGGGGCACGTGCCCTGGGAATACTGGGTCTGCGTGCCCTGGGTCTTCCTGTCAAATTTGTGGTTCTACTACCGAAAGAGTCTTAGCGCCGTAATGCTGCTCCACGCGACAACGAATGCGGCGCTGTGGGCGCTCGCGATCTGGGGCGAAGGCCTGCTCCGCAATCCCGACGGCACGCCGTTCTCGTTTTTGTTCTTCATGTAAGACGTGGACCGAAAAATTCCCCTGGCACACCCCCTGCAACATGGTCGGTCATGTCGACTCCGCCTCCTATCCGCCGGCCCCCGTTCTGCCCGAACTCCAGCTGCGATTCTCGAAAGAATCCAACAGCTTGGCGATATACCAAGAAAGGTTTCTACCTTCGCGACCGCGCTCCCAAACGCGTTCAGCGGTACCAGTGTTCTCAATGCCGACGGTACTTCAGTTCACAAACCTTCTCCCCGACGTACTGGCTAAAGCGGGGCGACCTCCTCGAGTCGACGTTTCATCGACTCGTTGCCTGCTCTGGAATGCGGCAGATCGCGCGAGAGACCGGCGTCTCCCATTCGACGATTCGTCGCCTGAGTGACCGGTTAGGTCGACACTGTTTGCTCTTTCATGAGGCTATGAAACCCAAGAACTGTCCAAGCGAGCCGATCGTTATTGATGGTTTCCGAACGTTTGAGCACAGCCAGTATTGGCCGATGGATCTGAACTTGGTGGTCGGGGCATCGTTGTTCGTCTACGGCTTTAACGATGCCGAGCTCAGGCGAAGTGGCGCGATGCGACCGGCGCAGGCCGTGAAACGCACGATTCTCGAAAAGCGATTTGGGAGCCCGAACCCGAGCGCGACGGAACGACAGGTCCGCGAGTTGTTGGCGCGTGTGATTCCCAAAGGGGGCTCCGTCACTCTACGGTCAGATGAGCACCAGGCCTATCCACGTGCGATCGCGAAATTAAAACATCGCGTTATTCATCACGAATGCACGAGTTCAAAGAAGGCTCGCACTACTCAGAACCCGCTTTTTCCAGTCAATTTGTCCGACATGCTGTTGCGTCACTGCAGCTCAAATCACAAGCGCGAGACTATCGCATTCTCGAAGCGGCGGCAGTCGATCTTGTATAGGGCCGCGATTTGGACGGTGTGGCGCAACTACATGAAGGATCGATCCGAGAATCGGAAGTTGGGTCCGCCGGCCAAATTACTTGGCCTTATTCCGCGCGCGCTTTCTGTTAGGCAAGTACTGGAGAGACGTCTGTTTCCAGAAGATTTCCAGATTAAGGGGTGGCTAAGGTCGTGCTACTTCGGGCGAATCGCCACCCGCGCGATTGAACGCTGCGAAGTCCACCGGCCGAGGTTGGCGACTTAGCCTAAGTCGGAGTGAAAACGAGGGCCTGCGGGTTCGTTCTCAATACGTGGGGAGCAGTTTTCGGTCCACGTGTCTTCATGTAAATTGGCCTGCAGTGCGGGCGAGGCTCAGTCAGCTCAACCCGCTAATCAGGCGGCGCCGCGATGTCCCTGGCGAACCCGCTGAGCCATCTCGGTTAGCTCGATCACGGTCTCCTGAAGCTCGTCCATCTGTGAGTACTCAGCGGCCACCGCAACGCCCTTGGCGCTCATTGCCATTCCGGGATACCCGAGGTGGTCGGCATCTCGTGAGAGTGCCTGTGCAAGTGCAGCGACTTCACCTGATTTCTGAGCGAGCTCAGCATCCTGGATCCGATCGATTCGTTCCGCGAGAGAAATCACGAAGCGATCGATATCGCCGGCGAGCTCGATAACGTCTTCTTGAGTCGATCGTATGGGCGGCTTGGGCTCGAACATTATGACATGGCATCGGCCGCTCCTAACCTAAACTAGAGCCCGCGACGCGCTGTTTTGACCAGTCTGCGAAGATAGACGAAACAAGTTCGTTTCAGCCGAATTCGACGTGGCATCAGCGCGGGTTTTGCCGCAGTTTTGCCGGCATGAGATGTCATGCTTGCCAGTCTCGATACGAGGTCACGCCCGGAGAAACCATCGGATTTCGGGCTATCTGCGATTTCTGCCAGTCAGATCTTCACGTATGCCTGAGCTGTGAGCACCACGACCCACAGGCATACAACGAGTGCCGGGAATCCAATGCCGAACGTGTTCTCGATAAGGATCGGGGGAACCGCTGCGAGTATTTCCGGCCGGGCGCGGGCGAAGCGACCGAGAGTTCGGAGCGCGACCGGTCGCTAAGCGAGCTCGAGAACCTCTTCAAGAAGGGGTAGAACGCCGAGCCTAGTGGTTGTTACGCCAACCACGGTGCGACGCATTTTGAGTCGAGAGTCGCGGGCGGGTTGGGAAGCCCGAGGGTCTACTAGTTATTCAGATGAAGGTCACCTGTGAGTCCGGCGGCACGTGTCGTTTCCATCGACTTAGACTTCAAGCTAACGAAATCTGCCGAAATTGGCGCGATCTGCTTTGAATACGCTGAAAGCAGTACCCGATCCGCCAGCAGGCTGATCAGGCGAGGGCAGCCCTGGGAGAACCAATAGAAGACGTTCTCGACGCCGGGCTCGAAGATCTCGTCGTAGCGCCCCCCTGCAACCTCGACCCGGTGTGCGAGGTAGGGATGCACCTGCTCAGGCGTGAGTGGCTCCATGTGATGCTCGATCGCGATGCGCTGACGGAGCTGCCGAAGCTGTGGACTCGCGAGCTTGCGGATGAGTTCCGGTTGCCCGGTCAGCACGATCTGCATCAACTTCGCTGTATCGGTTTCGAGATTCGAAAGCAGCCGCACTTCTTCGAGGGTGGCAGAGTCGAGATTCTGCGCCTCGTCGATAATCAGAACCGTGTTGCGACCGGTACGCAGACGCTCAAGGAGCATACGATTGATCGCGATCAGATAGTCAGCGGTCGACTCGAAGCGGCCCTCGATACCAAACTCAGCCGCGATGAGCTTGAGCAAGTCGAGGGGCGTCAATCCGATCGTGTTGATGATCAGCGCCGTGTCGGTGTCCTGGGGAAGCTCGCGCAGGGCTGCACGCAGGAGCGTGGTCTTGCCGGTCCCTACCTCTCCCGTAAGCAGCAGAAAGCCCTTGTTTCGCGTGATCCCGTAGACCAGCGTCGCGAGACCTTCTTCGTGGGTGTCAGACAACCACAGGAAGCGCGGATCTGGCGTGAGCGAAAAGGGCAGCTCACGGAGTCCGAAGAAGCTCTCGTACATATGGGCTTCGCTCCTGGGTTTTGAGTGGGATCCGATTAGCGATTGTCGCTATTGGCAGGGCGTAAAATAGCCCCTCTATGAGTGGTCTTGGTCGGTACGAAGGGGTCGAGGAAATCGCAGTCTCAATTAGATTTTATGCGAATAGAGCGAGTTAGCATCCGACTTCGCGCACGACAGCGGCAGGTTCCCCGCAGCACGACGCAATAGCGTCATGCCCGTGTGGTATCAGAGCCCACCACGATGGCTTAAGAAACCAACTGATCAGGAACGTTCCTGAAATTCGGCCATCGACAAGACGAGTCCGGCGAAATAGGGGCGCACGCCCCTTTGACTAGACAATCACCGATTTAGAGACCCACCGCGCTAGCGCCTGAAGAGATCATGCCGGCCTGCCCGGCACCGCTAAGCAGCGGCTGCAAAGGGAAGAGCAGCATCTGCATGGCATAGCCGATCCGCGCGAGCATCGTCGGCGGCACGACGATTAGATCCCCTTCTTGGACGACGATGTTGGTGGAAAGGTCACCTTTCTGGATGTCGCCGAGTTCGATGTCGTAGATCTTGGGTTGACCTTTCATGGACCTAATGAGTCGCACACCATTGAGCGAGGCGAATGGCTTCGGCCCGCCGACGCGACCGATCGCCTCGGACACCCGCGTTTCAGTATCGAGGGCGAAGGTGCCTGGGCGTACGACTTCCCCGTAGATCGTCACGAACTGACTGGGCGATGAAACGACAGTGACGTTCACGGCGGCATCTCGTTTAAAACGCGCAATCTGGCTTTGAATATCGGACGCAATTTCAAGAGGCGTTCGGCCTGCAGCCTGAACATCCCCAACTAGATCAACGGAGATCATCCCATCCGGCCTAACGCGCACTTCACGTGAAATTTCGGGATCCGGCAGGATATGGATAAGAAGCTCATCCGGAGCGCCCACTATGTAACCCGCGGCGGTCGGTGCCTGCGGCGGCGGCCGAACGTTCGTCGCGCACGCGACGGTCATAAGCAGAGCGAGAAGCGTTGCGCCGAGCAAAGGCAGTCGACGGCTCACACGAAAAAAAGAACGCAAATGATTCAGAAGCACCGTGTATCCCCCATCCCCATGCCACGGTCAGCCACGGGGTCGGGGGAAAGTTATCGGGCCGTGTGGGGGGGGCGCAAGCGATGCGGCCTATTGGGGCAATTTGCTCAATCGTCTTTGATCAGAAAAAACCGGAATACGGTCTGCCCGATCTGGATTTGGTCACCCTCAGCCAGGAGCGCCGATCGAACGCGTTTCCCATTAAGCTTGGTCCCATTGGTCGAAGCGAGATCCTCGATCACGTAGCCCGGTACATCTTCATCGAACAGAACAAGTGCGTGTTCGCGGCTTATTCCTTCGTCGAGGAGTGTGATGTTGGTGGTCGGATTTCGGCCAAGGATGACCTCTTCTTCGTTGAGGTCATAGGCCATTCCTTCGAAGCCACCATTCATAATCTCGAGCCGACCGTTCGCCACAAATCCCTCCGAATACCTTATTAAGCGCGCGGCCTCGAACTCAAGCCCCGATGAGCGCTATCGGTTGGCCGGGATAGCCGCTTGAGATGTAGCAGGAACCGCCATACAAGCCTGCCTGGGCCCCAGGTTAGAGCAGGCGGACATTCTGCAGGGCTGGGACTGCCGCGCGTACACGATCAATGGCACCGGTTGGGCAATCCGCAATAAGGACGCAGGGCTCATCTCCAGCCTGTGCCAACACGAGGCCCCAGGGATCGATGATCAGAGAGCGCCCGTGACTCGAGCGGTCGGCGCTGTGGTGGCCGCATTGGGCCGGAGCTACGACATAGGCTTGGCTCTCGATGGCCCGAGCGCGGAGGAGGACCTCCCAATGGTCTTTGCCTGTTTCGCGAGTGAATGCGCTCGGTACCACGAACCAGCGGGCACCTTGAAGTGTGAGGGATCGGTAGAGTTCAGGGAATCGCAGGTCGTAACATACGCTCAGCCCGATGGGCCCGAAATCAGTTTGGGCCAGAACGAGTTCTTCGCCCGGCGCAAAGTGCGTGGACTCCCGATAACTATCGCCATCGTCCGCTCCGAGACTAACGTCGAAGAGATGGATCTTTCGATACCGGGCGATTTCTTGACCGGTTGGATCCATCATGATGCTCGTATTGAAGACGCGGTCGTCGCCGGGAATCGCTTCGGGGAAAGTGCCGCCGAGCAGCCATACGCCGTAGCGCGCTGACCATTCACGTAGCGCCTCAACGATTTCGCCTTTGGGCCATTGAGCACAAGGGAAGCGGCGACCCTCTCGGCACATATAAGCGAAGTTCTCGGGAAGCGAGACAAAGCCGGCACCGCGCTCAGCGGCTTCCGCGACCCCAGCTTCGGCGCGAGATAGATTGCCGCTCAGATCATCGTCGGAGCAAACCTGAATGATCGCGACACGCACGCGCTGGAATCCTGTTCTGCTCATCCAGAGCTATGACCAAATCCAAGACCGCGGCTCAGTCCAAGAAAAGACTACGGCTGAGACCCGCGGTAGCCGCGGAAATGTCCCGGATCCACCCCTGTCCGTCGGATGACGTCATAGAAGTCCTTGCGGTCCTTCTTGGCCATTCGAGCTGCGCGGCTGATATTGCCCGAGCAGCGTCGCAACAGAGCTTCGACGTAGCGCGTCTCGAAAGCGCGCTTGGCATCCTTGAAGGAGGGCACTTCGTCCCCCTCGGCGGAGAGCATCAAAGCCTCTGCTGAAATTGCGCCTTGTCCAGCCAATCGAATCGCCTGGCGAATTCGCTCACGCAATTCCCGGACGTTCCCTGACCACTGTTCTTCAACGAGCCATCGACGCGCATCCGCGCTGAAGCCAACCGGCTCGATGCCTTCCTCTGCAGCAAATTCAGCCAAGAAATGCGCCGACAACGGAAGGATATCTTCGGACCGGTCCGCCAAAGCCGCGACTGAAAGCCGATCACCGCCGAGTGGGGCCAGAACACCTGCGCCAACGGGCGACGCGGTTGCCAAGAGTCTAATCCGGCCAGCGGCCGCTCGAGTGGCATCTGCGAGCCGAGTAAGCACCACCGGGCTCAGTTGGTCTGCTGCTACGACGAGGAGACTGCCGCCTTGAGCACGACCAATGGCGCCACCGGCATCCACGCCCGCATCTCCAAAGAGTTCGCGGTTCTGCACTGCGTCACTTGCGCCTGCGATCTGAACCTCGACCAGCGCATTACCCGCTCGCGGGCTCCACTGATGGATCGCTCGGGCCACATGCTTTCGTCCGCTCCCGCTCGGACCGGCGATGACCACCAGACCGTCAGCGCGCGCGACCGTACTCGCGTGATCAACGACTTCTTGCATCTGAGAACTCGCGGAGATGATACGGTCACTGCGACGCCGACCGGTAGCGCGGCTCGTGCCGGCTACGCCATCAGCATGAGCCCGTCCTTGATTTGCAGCCAAGGATTGGCTCGGCAATGTTGAATCGGCGCGGTTAGCGCCAAGAGATGTTTCATGCGCCGACATTGCGCGAAGCCCCCAAGTATGATCCCGACTACCGTTCATTTAACATTGCGATTTCGGACATTTGGCAATGCCGATTGCATGCTGGGTAACGAAATCCACCCTCGTCGTCAAATTCTTCCCACACCACCATAAACCAAAGTTACACTATTCGGTCGTTTTTTAACACAGACTCACCAAAATGCCCGTCTGAGGCGGGCTTTTAGAGTGTCACGGAATTAACCTAAAACTAGGGGCTCACGGGGAGCGGCTCCGGAGCGGAAGGGCGAAATGGTTAATTCCGAGGACAAGGGGCGAATTCGGCTTCTCTCTGATGCATTGGTAGACCAGATCGCGGCCGGAGAGGTCGTTGAGCGGCCAGCGTCCGTCGTTAAAGAATTGGTCGAGAATGCGCTGGACGCAGACGCTCACCAGATTCGAATAGAAGTGCGGGACGGTGGCTCGGCACTGATTGCCGTGACCGATGACGGGGCGGGGATGTCCCGAGTCGAGCTTCCCATGGCACTTCAACGACATGCGACGAGCAAACTGAGCTCCGCTGCGGATCTGATGCAGATCGGAAGTTTTGGCTTCCGCGGCGAAGCTCTGCCCGCGATTGCCTCGGTTTCGCGCTTCCGAATTCTCAGCCGGCCCAGAGGGGCCGATGTCGGATACGAAATAGTGGTTGAGGGTGGCGAACTCAAAAGCGAGCGTGAGGCAGGGGGGCCGGAAGGAACTCGAATCGAAGTCGCCGATCTCTTCGGCAGCGTGCCGGCGCGAAGAAAATTCCTGAAGCGACCGGGAACAGAGTGGGGCCATATCGCCGACTGGATGTCTCGCCTGGCCCTCGTGCGACCCGACATTCACATCGAGATGCAACGCGACGATCGCCGCGCCACCGTATGGCCGGCCTGCGACGATCCACGCGATCGCATTGCGATGATCCTCTCCGATGATGATGCCGCGGCCCTGATCGACATCGACTACGAGACCCCCGACGCACGGGTTCGCGCATTCGTTTCAACGCCGGAACGCACGCGCCCCAACGGCAACGGGCTCTATCTATTCGTAAATGGCCGCCCCGTGCGTGACCGTTTACTTCGCCACGCGCTCATTGAGGCTTATCGAGATCTTTTGCCCCGCGGCAGATTCCCCGTCGGCGTACTTTTCCTCGATGTGCCACCTGAAACCGTTGACGTAAACGTTCATCCCGCCAAATGGGAAGTGCGCTTCGTAACCCCTCAAGCGATTCACCGCGCAATTCGCCACGCCGTTCGCGACGCAATGGCTTCGCGAAGCTGGCTCGGCGGAATGCAGGCACCAGGCCCAACCGGGCTCCCGTCGGCATTTCCGACGTCGTCCGGGCCGGGTGGCACAGCTCCCTCCGATCGAGCGGCGACCGCGACCACCGACGACTGGATCTTCGCGCAACGCGATAGCCGCGTCAGGGAGGCCAGGCCGCAACCGAGCTTTGGTCAAGAACATGCGGAGTCTGGGCCGGTGGGCGCATCGCCCGTCGATTTCGATCGAACCGAAGCCGCAGCAGCCGAGCGCGCCAGTCTCCCGCCGGTTCCGTCCTTCGGCGCACTGACTGTCCTGGGGCAGCTACGTGCGAGCTACTTGCTGGCAGAGACCGAAGATGGGCTGATGGTGATCGACCAGCACGCGGCCCACGAGCGAATTCTGTACGAGGGGCTTCGTAAGAGCTGGCTAGAAGCTGGAGTCGCGCGGCAGGGCCTGCTTGCACCGCTCACCGTCGAACTCGCGCCGACTGCCGTGGCAGCGCTTGCCGAAGCGCCGAAGCTCGTTGAGCGACTGGGCTTCGAAGTTGACGCGTTTGGAGATGATGCTGTGCTCGTGCGAGCGATTCCCGCGGAGATCTCTGGTCAAGATGTTGGCGAGCTCATCACTGAACTCGCTTCTGCGCTCGATGAGGTCGAGGGCGGGGCGGAGGCGGATGAAAACGCCGTCCGTTGGCTGCCAAGCCTCGACCGACTCTTCGCCACGATGGCGTGTCATTCGGCGCGGCGCTTCGGCGATCGTTTGCCGATCGAGGAGCAGCAAGCAATTTTATCGGGGCTCGACACGATTCCCTGGGCGCCCACTTGTCCGCATGGTCGCCCGGTCGCGATTCTCGTGTCACACGAAGATCTAGAGCTGAGATTTCGCCGGCGCTAAGAGCGCATCATGAGAGCGATCTGGAACGGATTCTTAGCCGGACTCTTCGACCGCGAGGGTTTACCTGGATTCTGCCTGCGGCTGCCAAGGCTTTGAGACAGAACTCCGCTAGTCTCCGCCGCCCCTCCGCCCCCGAGACCAAAATCTTTGTCTTCCGACACATCTACGCTCCAGCCAAATTCAAGCGACGCTCCCGATGATTCTGTGGGCGAGGGCGCAGAGTCACGTCCGCCGGTCGTGGTTGTTACTGGGCCAACAGGATCGGGCAAAACCGACCTTTCGATCGGACTTGCAAAGCGCTTCGAGGGCGAAATCATCAATGCGGATTCCATGCAGATCTTTCGTTACATGGATATCGGGACCGCAAAGCCGAGCCAAGAAGAGCGGCTGACGCTCCCGCATCACCTATTCGATGCAGCGAATCCGGATGAACTCTACAGCGCCGGACGCTTTGGCAAAGAAGCCCGAGCGGTCGCCGAGTCGGTGCATAGGCGCAACCGGGTCGTGTTCTTAACGGGAGGGACGGGGCTCTATATCCGTGCCTTTCTCGACGGCTTGATCGAGACGGGCTCCGTGGATCGCGTACTGCGTGACCGTCTCGAAAACGAACAACAGCGCGCGGCCGAAGCGGGGGATCCCGGACGCCTTCATAGGCGACTACGGGAATACGATGCCGACGCCGCCGAGAGAATTCACCCGAACGATGTTCGGCGAACGATTCGTGCCCTAGAAATCCAACAGCAGTCTGGCCAGCGCGCTTCAGCCGTGCGCGAGGCTCATGGCTTTCGAGATCGGCCGTTCCGCGTACTGCATTTGTGCATCGACCCCGGGCGCGAAGTGCTTGCCGAGAGGATTGATCGCCGAGCCGAAGAGATGATTAATTCCGGACTCCTGCGAGAGGTCCGGGACCTCAATGATCGCGGATACGGCGCCGACCTTAGGCCCATGCAAGCCATTGGCTACCGGCACGTCCAGCCGGTCGCGGACGGCTCCGACACTCTCGCGAATGCACTCGAAGCTATGAAAGCGGACACACGGAAGTTTGCGCGACGCCAACGAACGTGGGTACGCGCGCTCCCGGATGTTCACTGGCATGATCCCGCCGAAGCTGAAGCGGTCTTTGACCGCGTCGGCGAATTTCTCCAAGGTTAGGGGACTTAATATGCCGGCCATCGATTCCACTAGCGACCAGCGCATGCCCGTGGTCGCCCTCGTAGGGCGACCCAATGTTGGAAAATCGACGCTCTTCAACCGCTATGCCGGTTACCGACGCGCATTGGTCGCTGATCAGCCCGGACTCACTCGAGATCGGATCGCGGAGAAGATCGAACTCGAAGGTCGAATGATCTGGATCGTCGATACAGCGGGACTCGACCCCGTGCGCGGCGAAGCAAATCTCGAGAACGCGGTCCAGGCACAGGCCCGCTCTGCGATCGAAAGTGCCGACGTTATTCTCTTCATCGTGGATGGCCAGCTAGGCCTCGTTCCCGAAGATGAAGCCATCGCCGCTACGCTGCGCCGATCCGGCAAGCCGCTTGGTTTATTAGTCAATAAAATCGACCAGCCCACGCATCACCGACACCGTGTGAACGAATTTTTCCGTCTCGGGATCGAAGAGACACACGCAGTTTCTGCGGAACACGGCGGAGGCGCGTTTGATGCACTTGAACGCGTGCTCGAAATGCTGCCCGAAGATCCGGAGCACGCGAGCATTGATAAAGAGGGCGCCCAGCGAATCGCGATCGTGGGCCGGCCTAATGTCGGCAAAAGCTCGATCGCCAATCGCCTAGCCGGTGAACAACGTGTCGTCGTTGCAGATGAACCTGGAACGACGCGGGACGCAGTAGATATTCGAATCACGCGCGAAGGCGAAGATTACGTGCTCGTCGATACGGCGGGACTTCGCAAAATCGCTAAACGGCAGGGGCCGGGTGAACACGGTGGTGCGTTAATGACGCTACGCTCGCTCGAACGGGCCGATATTGCTTTGCTCGTCGTCGACGCCTTCGACGGGATCGCAGATCAGGATTCGCGGGTTGCCTCGTTGATGCGCGAGCAGGGATGCTCGTCGCTCGTGCTTGCGAACAAGTGGGACCTCGTGCCGCGAGAAGACCGCGAGGATCGGCTGGCAGATATTGCCCATGGCCTGCGTTTTATGGCCGACGTCCCGATTGTGGCGGTTTCTGCCGAGACGGGCGCGGGCTTCAAGCCGCTCTTCAAGAAGCTTGCGACAGTCGTCGCGGCAGGGGGGCAGCGCGTTCCCACAGCCGATCTGAACCGCTGGCTCAAGGACGTGGGCGAAAAACACCCGCCGTCGATGGCCAGCAAGGGCTCGCTGAGACGTCCCAATAAGCTCTTCTATGCATCTCAGGTCAGCGTCCGGCCTCCGACGTTCATCGTCTTCTGCAGCGATCCTAAAGCGATACAGGTCTCCTACGTTCGTTTTCTAGAGAACCAGTTGCGCGAGAGCTTTGGCTTCAGGGGCACGCCCGTTCGTGTTCTGCTGCGCGCGCGTAGCAATCGCCGTGGCGATGAAGAGCGGAATTAGGTCGCCCCTCGAAGTCCCTGGCGTCTCCGATACACTCCGGCGCGCAACATTGGGAACGGTCCAGCTCGTCTACAAGAGATTATTCCGGAAAAAGAGTTCCGCTGGCACAGCCTGCGACCGATGAATGCCTCAAAGCAAGTGCGCCTCCTGGCCACTAAAACGAAGGATCGACGCGTGGCCCGAAAGCAAAAACCTAATCCCACAGCCGAAACTCTCAAGGACCTAGAGCAATCCGGTGATCGGGTTGCCGAATGGGCCGCTGAGAATGCGGCCAAGATCCTTGGCGTCATCGCTGCCGTGCTGTTGTTCGCAGGTGGCATAGGTCTCTACGCGCAGGCCAATGAAAACCAGCGAGACGAAGCCGCGGACGCTTTGGCGATAGCGACTAGTCAATATCGTCAGGCGATGGGCGCGGATCCGATAGGGGGATCTATACCCGAGCCCGCGAACGTCGAGCTTGGTGAGGAGACGCGAACAGAATACGTTGATCGATTCTCAGATGTGGCGCGAGCGCACGCGGGAACCGCGGCCGGCGCGCTGGCGTGGCTTGAAGCAGGGCACCTTCAAACCGAGCTCGGTCGCCTAGAAGCAGCGGCGGAGAGCTTCGGTCGTGCACGCGATGAAGCCGGTGGCAGCGCAATTGCAGCCATTGCAGCGATGCGACTTGGGAACCTAGCCGAGGGACGCGGCGCTGCGGATACGGCCGCTGAAGCCTATGAGCAGGCTGCCTCGATCGATTCTTATCCGCTCCGGGCCGATGCGCTCGCAGCAGCAGCACGATGCTGGGCCGAGGCGGGGAACGCGTCCAAGGCGCTCTCGACGTACCAGCGCATCGAATCGGAGTTCGCTGATGAAGCGATCGCGCCGCAGGTTGCTTCGCTGATCTCGGAACTCCGCGCAGCGCAATAGTTCATTTCGTAACGATTCGCTTGGGCGGGCCGTTGCGTCGTAATGCCGCTCAATTCCGGGCATCGATCCGCCGGTTTTCCTCGTCAGGACGAGCATCAACGGTCATTCTTGGACCGAGTGAATCCCGCCCATTCACGTTCCAAACACGCGTCTCGAGCCACGGACGAACAACGATCGCAAGGACCCGGGAGATCGCGCGGCGCCTGTGTGTTGATCGGCGGTTCGAGAGCAACCATGCATCGATGTCGCTTGCCGAGATCGATCGTTGTCTATTTGACCGCGTGCGTGACGCGCTCGAAGGCTCAAGATGGTGAGCAGGAACCGCGGTCCAGAGCCATGTATCTAATCGTCGCCATTTGCATGATTCAGCGCAGATCTAGGGGTTGCGAGCCGAACCGGGCGGCTGCCTCGCGTGTGCACTTCGATACCCATCACCACCGATAACATATATTATGACAAGTAGAGCGTTGCGGATTTTCGACCCGCGCGCCGCTGAGCATGCCCCAACACCCACCTTCGCTCCGACCGGCATCAAACGCAGCGCGTCCCGACAGTTGACGAAAAGAACACTGAGCCTCGCCGCAGGGATACCCCGACTCATCGCCTGCCATAGCCCCGATATCCATAACGCTACCCGGGTATTTATATTTTCCTTTAAAAACAAATACTTATATTAGATTTTTAGAATTCAATTGAGTTCTGACTAGCTAGTAGGTAGGTTGATCGAATGCCCACTGGCTGGATCCCTCCGAGCTCCAGAATACCGGCCTGAACACGCTCTCAAGGGATGCCATCCAGCGACATCTTCGAACTCTCTCCGCGCGCTCGTGAACCAGCTTGTCGCGGCCTGCGAATCGCGGCCTGAATCAACGCCCGCAGCAATGCCCAAGCCGAATTCCATTCCTCCTGTTGATCGATCCCCGTAAAGGTTCTTTGCGATGCGCTTGCTGCTGAACTCTGTGTTGGTTTTGCTTGCGATGTGTTTATCGATCGTCGCGACGGCCGAGATACCATCAGCTGCACTCGAGAGCGCGCCTCCTGCGTTGGTCCGATCAAACTCCTTGGCGCCCATTGAGCTCGCCCAATTCAGCGGCGACTGGACGCAGATCGTGGATGAGCGGGATTACGAGAGCCGGATTGAGTCGATCGACTCCGCGGTTTCCGAGCTTTCCTGGCTCGTCCGACGAATGGCGTCTGGCGTACTTGAGAAAACGACTGTGCCCCCACAAGGCATGACGTTTCACTGGACCGGCGAAGCACTGATGCAGGTGGTCGACCAAAATGATGGCATGATACGGCGACCGGTTGTGCCCGACGGAGAGGCTCGCACCGTCCTGGATCATGAAGGCACGGATACGGTCACTGAGTGGCACAGGACCTCTCGCGGCCTAGAGGCGCGGTGGATTCAAGAACGAGCATTCGGGACGACGCGGTACTACCTGGACCCCGCGGACGAGACAATGCATGTCGAATACGAGATTCATGTTACGGCCCTCCACGGCGTTTCAGCGATCTCCTACGGGTCTCGATTCGCTCGAAAACCCGTACCCGCCGTTTCCAGCGCAGTGGCCGCCCAGAGTCCTGAACTGCCCCCTAAAGCGGTTAGTGGCGAGCCCCGCTAGCCCGGCATTGCGCCCTATTCCTTGCCTATTTTAAGATAAGGGCTTTTCCACACGATTCATTTTTCGTGCACGATGCGGCGAAGAAGACTTTCCTCCTGCTCTCCAAATCGCTACAAGCACGGTCGCTTCGTGTGCGCAAACTGTCTCTGCACACGGCGCTCTTGAGAGGGATGCATGGCGGCGAGCAAAAAAACGGCGGCAAAGAAACCGGCCAAAAAAACG
>DGPZ01000023.1:1067-12594 GCA_002390675.1 Deltaproteobacteria bacterium UBA4427 | reverse complement strand
GAAAAAAGCTGCGGCCAAAACCGCAGCGAAGGCTACTGGGAAGGCCAAATCAGCGGCGCCTGCCAAGAAGGCAGCGGCAAAGCCAGCTCCCAAGAAGACCGCTGCTAAGGCGCCGGCTAAGGCTGCGCCTAAAAAAACGGCGGCCAAACCGGCCGCTAAATCGGCCGCTAAACCGGCGGCCAAGTCAGCAGCCAAGGCTGCTGCGAAAAGCACGGAAAAGGCCCCTAAGAAGGCCGCCGCTGCTAAGGATGACGTGACTAAAGCTGCTGCCGTAACGCCCGAAGCCGATGCCAAGCCCCCGAAGAAGAGCAAATCCAAGTCCAAGAAGGGCAAGGGCAAAGAGAAGAAGCCCAAGGGGAAAAAACCGATTCTGCCGACCGGGCCGCAACACCCGAAGCTCGGTTACAAGTGGATTTGCTACGCGTGCGACGCGAAGTTCTACGACCTCCTCAAGGAGGCGCCGCTTTGTCCTAAATGCGGTGTGGATCAGCGAGAGCGACCGCCGGAGCTCCCGAAGCAAAGCAGCGACGCTCCGAAGGCCAAGATCGTTCGTCCTATGGCGCAACTCCTCGATGACGAGGAACCCGTGCCGTCGCGAGAGGAAGACGACGTAAAAAAGGTGACCACGCCCGCCGAGGAGATGTTCGACGACACAGAAGCCGACGAAGGTGGCCTTGATATCGACGATGATTCCGCGCCGGATGAAGGCGTCGACCCACCCGATATCGACGTCTAGATCAACATCTAGAACCTAGTGAGGCGCTTCAGGTGCCTCATCAGGCCCTGGCCTATTCGCGACCGCACTTCGAGCTCACGCTCAAGTTCGGTGATCTTTCCCTGGCGTTCAGCGAGATTCGACGCGGCCCCTCGGTCTCCGATTCGAGCTGTAGGTTCAGGTGATCGTTCCAAGCGCCGGCGCGATTTGCGTCAGGTAGCCGCCCCAGCGCGCAAAGCAGCGCAACACGCCACGGTCCGGCCATTGCGTCCCGCTCCCTAGTAGAGCCGTTGATACGCCTGCAGGCTGCGCATTACTCGCTTTACATAACTCCGAGTCTGGGAGTACGGGATCGACTCGACCCATTCGTCATCGGGACGGAAATCTCCTTCGACCCAATCCTTAACAACGTGCGGGCCGGCGTTGTAACTCGCGATTGATGCGGACAATTTAGTCGGAAATCGTTGGCTGAGTTCTGTTAGGTAGAACGACCCCAATTCGATATTCGTGCGTGGATCGAATAGATCATCGGGATCAAATGCCCCCCGGCCACTGCGACCCGCCAGCCGTGCGCCGGTCTCCCGCATAATCTGAAGTAAGCCTCGCGCTCCAACCGGTGAAACCACTTTGGGTCGGTAGCCACTCTCTTCTCGCATGATCGAATAGACGAGCTCGGGCGGGACACTCTCTTCTGATGCCGTCGCCGCATCTACGAGCCCAGAATACGCGGAGGGCCAGGCGTACCACCAGAGCTCTTCAGAGCCTTGAATGGGTCCACGAGCGAGATCGGTCGTGTAGGCATCGACGATCACACGCTGTGCGCGATTGAAATCTCCGCCGGAGGTAAGCAGACGTGCGAGTTGAATGCGGTCTTCGAGTCCATTCGCCTTGCGGGTCAAACGAGCGGTTTCCCTGGCGCCCTCGTCGAGAAGTCCGGCCTCCATCAGGATGAGGATCCGTTCAAGCGCACCCGCCGGAAGCGCCGAGCGCCCGTTCGGGATTCCCGGCCTGGCTTCCTTCGGTGCATTGACTGCTCCAGATCCTGCGAAATTGATCTGCGCACTACGTTCACGAGCTCGCCAACCATAATAGGAGAGCGGGAATTCTTCCGCGAGGCTTGCATAGAGTGCTGCGGCTTCTTCGTTTCGGCCTAACGATTCGACGGAACGTCCCTGCCAATAAAGTGGACGAAGCCGGTCAATTCGATTCGCGGTTGTGTCGGCGAGTGCTGCGAAGCGCTGCTCAGACTCCGCATAACGTTCGTTTCGGAAATCACTCCAGCCCAGGCGCCATAGCGCCGCGCGGGCATTCCCGGAATTCGGCGCGCCCTGCGTCAGACGATCAAAATGGAACCGGGCTTCTTCATCCCGATTGCGACCGTCTAATAGGAGCGCCGCCAAGTAGTGCGCCCGCATTTGATTCGGGCCCTTCTTCTTGGCGAGTTTCTGAAACGCCGCAATCGATTCGACCACGAGGTCCGCCCGGGCCATCGATCGCGCTGTCCAGATCGGCGTATCGCCGGTTTGGGGCAGTGCTTGAAAAGCTGCGAGCGCATCCGGATAGCGGCGCATTCTAAACAGCGTCTGCGCGCGCTGCTTGCGGGCGCGGCGCGATTCGGATTTGCTCAGGCCCATAGCAAGGGCGCGGTCATACGCTTCAAGCGCTTCATCGTTCATGCGCTTTCGGAACAGGCGGTCACCGCGTCGTCGCCAGTCGCTCCCGCGTCGAAGCTGCTCGTCTAGATGCGCCTCAATGACATCGAGGCGATGACTTGCTTGCTCCGCCTCCTCCGTCGACGGGTGGGCATACCAAAGCAAGCGCCAAGTAACGCCCGCCGCCTTGTCCTCGCCCGATCGTTCCTCGCTGCGAGCCACGCGTCGAAGGATCGACGCGCGTCGATCGTCATCATCGGTTTCCGCGAGGGCTGCGGCCCAAGCCTCCCGCGCTCCGGTTTCATCGCGCTCTGCCACGTAAGCCAGGCCTACGAGCTCATGCAGTTCTGCGCGCAGGGGCGATTCGCTGAAAGCAGCCAAGGTTGCCGTGCCGATCTGCCGTGCCTCGGCGGCGCGACCTCGATCGAGCTGCAGGCGAGCGCGAAGCAAACCCGCGTGATCGCCTACGACGGGATGCTTCCCGACGATTTGGGCGTAGAGCCAGTCCGCGTGAGAAAAATCTTCTTGCTCCGTTGCTGTCAGAGCGGCGCGAAAGAGCGCTGCGGGATCATTGAGCATCGCCTGGCTTTGCATCCTGAGGATTCGGTCGGCAGGCGGAGTCGGCATCCCGCCAAAAAAGTCGATCTCCGCTTCTACAACGAGCGGCTCAGAATTGGGGGCAGTAACGCTCAAGTCACCTCGGTTCGCGTTCGCGGGCAAGATTGCCTCAGAGGCATCCGTAGCGGCGTTCGGCGAACCGATGACTTCAAGCGGAGCGACAATGACGTCGCCAGCGGTATTCAGAGCCGCCGGAGGCGCGGCGTGAGCGAATCCCGCGGTCACCGCCAAAAACATCAGCAAAACAACCGCCGGCAAAAAACCGCACAGCGCGCAATATGCGTCACGCGGGACATGCCCAGGTCGTCCGATCTCTTGCGAGACGATGTTCACAGCGACTCCTCGTTTCTCATCGTTCAGACACCGTCATTCTGGCTCGGCCCCCCAGCGTGTCAATTGGATTGATTCCACACAATGGTCACATGAGTGGGTGTCCCGCATTGAGGTGAAGGGCACGCAAAGTTACCGTGTGCCCGCTTTGCATACCCATCACTCCTATTTGGACACTCGCCCACCTTTCAAAGGCTTGGCATACCGGGTTGCCGCCCTGCTGCTGGCCATATTTTTTCTCGCCTGCGTGCGAGAAGACGGACCCGCTCGCGCGCGAGAAGATGTCACGCAGACGCTCGCTAGCACGACTGCGGCTATCGAGACCGCCCCAACTCCACTACGCGCTGATCCCGCACGAGGCGTATGGGTGCTCGCCGAGGGCGCCGTACGCGTGCTGGATGATCCCACTCGGATCGAGCCCTTGCTCGAGCGCGCGACGGCGCTCGGTGTGACGGACCTCTTTGTTCAGGTTTATCGCGGCGGTCGCGCATTTTACGCGGCCGGCCCGGGCATCGAGCGTACCCCGGCGGCGGTTGTCCACTCCGCTGCGGGCATTGATCCTTTGGCGCAATTGCTTTCATCGGCAAAAACTCGCGGCTTCAAAGTGCATGCCTGGGTCAACGTCCTGTCGCTGTCCGCGCGACGAGACGCCGACATGATTCGTGATCTGGGCCGCGGGGCGGTTTTGGTCGATCGTATGGGACGCTCTGTGCTCGATTATCCGGATCTCGATCTGCCCCAACCGGATCGGCGCTTCTATCGCATGGGCACACGCGGGGTCTATCTCGATCCGGGCGTTCCCGCGGTTCGAGAGCGATTGGTCACAACCTACGTCGACTTGCTGCAGCGTTACCCGGACCTCGACGGACTTCATCTCGACTATATCCGTCATCCTGGGGTTCTTCCCTTCAGCCCTGGCTCTCGGTTCGGCGTTGGGCTCGAGTTTGGATACGGCGAACAAAGCCGCGCTCTATACCGCGCAGAAACCGGCCGCCCTGATCCAATCGACAGCGCGCGACCCGGAACGGTTCGCTCAGCCAATACATGGGATGCATGGCGCCGCGATCAGGTCACCGAGTTGGTCGAAGAGATTGCCGAGGCCGCCCGTCTCGCACGGCCCGGCGTCGTCGTCTCGGCCGCTGTGATTCCATACGTCGATCGCGCCTACCTGTCGCTTGCTCAAGATTGGCGGAATTGGCTCGAGACAGGTGCCCTCGATCTGGCGATTCCCATGGCATACACCCTCGACGATCGATTGCTTCGTTACCAACTCGAGAGCTTTGCGGGTTGGCCACAGGCCGATCGCATCTGGCCGGGGCTTGGCGTCTGGCTCTTTGACGACCGGCCAGAGCGTGCGGTTGAACAACTCGCACTGCTTCGTGGGCTTGGCTTCACCGGCGAAATGCTCTTTTCCGAGGACGCAATTGCGGAGTCGCCGGAATTGATGGATGCGCTGGCGGCGACTCGCCTTCACAAAGTCGACCTCGGCCTGGACGACAACACGAACGCCTCCGCAAGCCAAGGAGCGACTCCTTGAGTGCGCAGGCCAATGAGGATCCTCTGGCGATCCTCGATGCATACGATTTTGAGCTTCCCGAAGCATCGATCGCCCAGTCCGCGACGACCGAACGCGACAGCACGCGGTTGCTTCTGCTCGACCGCGACTCGGGCGAACTCGTCGAGGCGGACCGGGACCACCACACCCGGGATTTGGCGGACTGGCTCGCGCCGGGAGACTTACTCGTCGTTAACTCGACCCAGGTTCTTTCCGCCAGGCTCGTGGGCCGAAAGCGAAGCGGCGGTGCTGCGGAGGCACTCCTGCTCGCCCCCGAGCCCGAACAGGCGGGGCTCTATCGCGCCCTGCTTAAGAGCACAGGCCGAGTGCGGGTTGGTCTTGAGATCGATTTTGGAGACGATGGAACATTAGGCGCTTCGGTCGAAGCGATTCACGAAAGAGGCGAAGTGAGCCTCAGATTCGATCCCGATGCAGACCCCTACTCGGTCGGACGGGCGCCCTTGCCGCCCTATATTAGGCGCGCTGCGGAGTCCGACGGCACGGCGGACTTGTCTCGCTATCAGACGATCTATGCACGAGAGCCCGGTGCAATCGCCGCCCCGACCGCCGGCCTTCATTTTACCGAGGCCCTCTTCGAACGATTGGCCGAACGCGGAGTCTCACGCGAAGAAGTCGTGCTTCATGTGGGCGCCGGGACCTTCCGCCCTCTCGACGCGGCTTCGCTTCAAGAAGAACGCCTTCACGAAGAGGAATACGTTTTACCGGAAGCGACGGTCGCAGCAATCGAGCGAACCCGGGCTGCGGGCGGACGGATCATCGCCGTCGGCACCACGACCGCGCGAGTCCTCGAAAGCTGCGCGGACGAAAACGGACGGCTCCAAGCCGGTTCGGGCTCAACCCGGTTGTTTATTAGGCCCGGCGGCCGGCCTTTCCGAGTCGTAGATGCCCTCGTCACAAATTTCCACTTGCCCCGCTCCTCCCTTCTGCTCTTGGTCAGTGCGTTTGTCGGGCGAGAGCCCCTGCTCGCCGCCTACCATCACGCGATCGAGGCCGGCTTTCGATTCTATTCTTACGGAGACGCGATGCTGATCGCGCCCGGCCTGACACGCGGTACGACACGCGAAGGAAGCGCCTCATGAGCGTGATCACCAAAGCAGAGGGCTTCGGCCTCGAACTCGAGGCGCAAGATGGTCACGCGCGCGCGTGCAAGCTGACGACCCCTCATGGCATCGTCACGACGCCGACGTTCATGCCCGTCGCGACGTACGGCGCTGTGCGTGGGATTAGTGGGGCTGAATTGGCAGAGGCGGGTGCCCAGATTCTACTCTCCAACACCTATCATCTGCATGAGCGTCCGGGAGAACAGACCGTTGAAGCACTCGGCGGCCTCCACGGTTTTACAGGCTGGCAAGGACCTTGGCTGACGGACAGCGGAGGGTTTCAAGTTACGTCTCTGTCCGATCGCGCAAAGATCGACGAGAACGGCGTGACGTTCGCGTCTACTTTGGACGGGCGGCGGCGTACACTCACTCCTGAGAATGCCATCGGAATCCAAGAATCCCTGGGTTCGGATATCGCGATGGTTCTAGATGAATGCATTCCGATCCGAGAAGACGAGAACGACGCTTCTTCGCCGCGAACTTCGACAGCGGAGATCGAGCGAGCCATGCAAAGGACGCTTCGATGGGCAGATCGCTCTCAGGCCGCGCGAAGACGAGCCAGCCAAGCTGTCTTCGCGATTGTGCAGGGCGGTGCATCCGAGAGCTTGCGCCGCAAGAGCGCGACAGCCACCGCCCAGATCGAATTCGACGGATACGCCCATGGCGGCTTGGGTCTTGGGGAGTCGCGCGAAGAGCGCCGAACCGCGGTGCAGACTGCGAATGCCGAATTGCCGACAGACCGGCCTCGTTACTTGATGGGACTCGGCCGGCCCGTTGACCTCCTCGATGGCGTTGCGGCAGGGGTCGATCTATTCGACTGCGTCGTCCCTACGCGAAACGGCCGCCACGGCCTGCTCTTTACGTCCCAAGGCATTCTCGGACTACGCAACGCGGTCCATGCTAAGTCCGATGAGCCGATCGACCCCGCCTGCGCGTGTCCAGCGTGTCGAAACCACAGCCGCGGCTATCTGCGCCATCTCATCAAGACGGGCGAGTCCCTAGCCTCTCGCTTCGCGGCTCTGCACAACCTAACGTTTTACCTGGATCTGCTTCGGCGCTCACGCGAGGCCATCGTCGAAGGTCGCTTCGCCGCGCTGCATGAAGAAATCGATGAGATCTCAGAGCGGCGGCTCTGATCTTTTCTCTGGCCGTGCCCGCGAGGCGATGCTCGAAAATTCGAAAAGCGCCCTCTCCCGCTGTCTGCTCGGCGACTCAGCCGATCGTGCTACACGCATAACGAGCGGTTGGCTAGTCGGCGGCACGAGCGGAACGAGCGTTCATAGCAACCGCCAAGCCGGCCCTTTCCGGCAACGCACGACCGAGCGCGGCGGGAACAACTTCGACGCGCGCCGATTGTTGCGGCCAGAGTACGCGTGCAAGCTTTTTACGAAGAGGCTCAAAGCAGAGCGACTCCCCGGCGGCGACTGCGATCGTACCCAGAATGATCCGCGAGGGTTCAAGCAACATAACGATTGGAACGATTCCACGGACCACGTCGTCGAGCCAGCGGTCAAACTCGGCCAGCGCGACAGCGTCGCCTTGCTTCGCTGCGGAAACCAAGTGCTCGGGCGTGACTGCAGACCGGTCGCCCTTCGCGAGTTCGACGGCGCGACATTCGATCGGTAGCTCGGCCCGAAGCCGCTCACGCCAAGCGTTTCCGCCGACATACGCTTCAAAGCAGCCGCTTAGACCGCACGCACAGAGCCGTCCGCCGAGTTCGATCGGCATATGTCCGGCTTCCCCTGCGGATCCGAAGGAACCCGCGATCAACCGACCGCCTGCGATCACGCCGGCTCCGACTCCCGTCGACATCGTCAAGTAGACGAGATCGTCGACGCCGCGCCCCGCCCCGAACCGCGCCTCGGCCAGCGCTGCCGCATTCGCGTCGTTTTCAATCCGAGTCTCGACCCCAAACTTCTCAGCAAGCCAGGGTCCGATCGGGACATCCTGCCAATTCGTGAGATTTGGAGGGTTGATCAAAACACCTCGGTCGGCGTCGATCGGGCCAGGCACGGAAACGCCTATGCGCTCGAGCGCGCCACGGAGCGAGATGTCGTCCTGAGTTGCCTCTCTAAGAAGCGTTTCCGCCAGGGCTGCAACGGCCCGTAAATCGGCTTCCCAGTCGCCTGAGAGCGGCATAGGGGCCCGAGTGGACCGAATAGGCTCCCCCTGCTCGTCGCCCAGGGCTAGAACGATCTTAGTGCCACCGATATCGATTCCGAGTTGGCTCATCGCCTGGATTCCTCGTGCCGCCAATCCTCGCCATCGAGGAGAGCCCTGCGGGGCACAGTATCACAATCATCGTGAAGAACTGACGCTGGCCCGCCGATGAAACCTCTGAGAATGACATTCATGCCCGGACAGATGCAGCGAATGCTGCGTGCTCCCGGTCACGTTCTGGAGATCGCCATGGCCTCGACGCCCAACGCCCCTTCGTCCACGCGGATTCGCTCGGCACTGATCGTGCTGCTCGGAGCCGTCATGCTTTCGACCGTTGGTTGCGCATTCGGCGAGTTCCGCCCAGGCGATCCCTTCGATCGGCAGCTGACACTCGACCAGGCTCAGCATCGATACACAACCCTCGTCCGCTTCTCCGAATTCCAGAAGGCCCGAAGCTTCATAGCTGAAGACGGTCGCGACGCATTCACCAAGCGTATGAAGCGTCTCGAAGACGCGCGCTTTACGGATTACGAATCCGAAACGGTCGAACTCGATGACGAGAAAGAAAAGGCAACCGTTCGTGTCACGTACACGGCCTATACAGCCGCCATGCCCTACGAGGTCGAGATTAGTGAAGTTCAGGAATGGAGTCGCGACGGCCTTAAAAATAAGTGGCTCGTCGTTTCGACCTTCGAAAACCTCGAGACGATCGCCGCAAACTAACGCCGTCGGTGCATCAAGCGCCGGAGGGAATAGCCTCTTATGCCTAATTCATCCCGCATTTTACTCATAGACGACGTGCCCATGTTCCGGGAACTCGGACAGATTTTTCTGTCGAGAAGCGGCCCCGTGGACCTCGCCGACTCCGGATCTTCTGCGTTCCAATGCGCGGACGAACATCCGCCGGCGATCGTGATTGCGGATATGCATCTGCCTGACATCACGGTCACGGAGCTCTGCAACCGCTTTAAGACGCATCCGAACTGGGGCAACCCACGGATCGTTCTGCTGGCGCGCCCCGACGCTCCGGAAGACCACGCGGAAGCCGTTCGGGCCGGAGCCGATGACGTTTTATTCAAGCCCCTTGAGCGCGATGAATTGGTTGCCTCCGTAAGGCGACTCACCGACTTCGATGTGCCCCACGGCTTGCCCCGGGCCGAGATCGATCGCCCGGTCGAGATCACCATAGGAGGCCAAAAGATCCAGGGCATCGTTCGGAACGTCAGTCGAGGCGGAATTTACGTCGACACGCACACGCCGATAAAACCCGGCGAAGAGGTCTCGCTCCAGTTCAGCCTCGACGAAAAGGGCATCGTCGTCACTCCGACCGCCCGCGTCGTGTGGTCCGAAGCCGGCAAAGACGGCGTCGACCATATAGGCCTGCGCTTCCTCGAAATTGACGCACAGACGATCGAGAAACTCGATCACTACATCAGCGACAATTATCCCTGCGTGCGGAGTCTGCCCGCCTAACAAGGATTCGCCATGCTCCTTCGCTACCCCCGCTTCGGCACCCGCCTCCTTCAGATAGCAATGGCTGTGCTCATTACGAGTGCGGCTATTTCGCTCCCCGCGGCGGCCGAAAGCGAAGAGGAGACCCTTGCCAAGCGCGAGTATTGGCAGGATAAGTACCGCGTTCTTCTTCGGAACCAAGCGATTCTTAAAGACAACGTCACCAAGCTCGAGCACGACTACGCCCAGGCACAAAGGCGGAACTATCCCCGCGGTGGCGCGCGAAACGAGTTGCTTCTGAAGGCAACATCACAGCGCCAGCAGCTCGCTCAGACCGAAAAAGAGATCGCCTCGATCTTCACCGAAGCGCGTACGTCCGACGTCCCGCCAGGATGGCTCTACGAAATTGAAGACGAGCCGATCGATACCCGTCGCCCTGCTTCGCCGGACACAGCGGGCGAAGATGACCGCGCCGGTCGCAACCCGCGGTTTCTTGATCAGGATAAGGACGACGGCTATTAGGTCAGGCGTGCTAAGCACTACGCGAGTAGGTGTTTGCGGCGAGTGCTCAGTGGGAAGTACGCACTAAGAAGCTGGCTTCCTATCCAAAAGCAGGCGACGTCCCGCAATCCGTTTAACCCTTGTGGGTCACCCGTCCACGGGACGTGCCTATCGACTAAGATCGACTTAAATCGACGACGACCGAGTTGACGGCTTAGTAGTCGAATTTACTCTCAGAGAGCGCCTTCAGCGGTTGCTGTCGTCGCTGCCCCTTGATCACTGTTACGACCTTGTCGCCCTTTTTGACGAACGTCCAGTGTCGAGTGGCTAGACTATCGGACGACCTCATGCGTCGACTCTCAATGACCGTCGGCTCATCAGACTCGGCCGAAGCCGTGTCGTTTGCCGGGATCCAGAGATTCGTGCCTGATCGTCCTGCACGGCCTGCGCCTCCCGTGACGGGGATCGTGAAACCGACCTCCGACCCGGCCTGCGATGCCGCCGCTCCCACGATTGCTCCCTGAGGTGCGACCGCGGCTACTTGGCGAAGCTGGTCTCGACGTTCGAGGATTCGTTCCGCGTACGCCTTCTCAGTGCCAGAAGAAACTTCGGTAAAGCGCTCATAACGAGTCAGCCTACCCGTGGAATCCTTCTTTGCTCCGCTTTTGTGCTTCGCCGGGATTCGCTTGGAATCATCCGTGAACGCGTAGGTGCCATCTTCTGTCACCCATGAGTACACATTGCCGGCAAAGGCGGGTCCAGCCAAACCAACTACAACGAACGTTCCCAAAAGGAATCGTCCAAATCGCAATCCAGTTTTGACCTTCAGCATTTGAAATGCCTCCATGAAGCATCGTGGAATTGGGGGTGGAAAAATGGCGCGGAATTGGCGCGGCTGCACGACAGTTGCGGGCGAACTGCACGTAGACGCGATCAACCTGCGGATGCGCCCCTCACAGAGTCCTTGGGGCGTCGCCCGAACTATACCCTGAATCGGAGGTCGATAAGCAGTCGACGGGCGCTGACGAGTTCGCTTTGCTTCCCGAATGGTGCCCACTGCCCCGCCTACGGGGTCCGACGAAGTCACGAGCAATCAGCAAGCCGCACGCGACCTGCTCAGTCGAGCAGAAGCGCTCGCGTCTATTGTTGAGGATGAAGCGCCCGCGGCGGAAGCGGCCGGGACGCTTCAGGCGAAAACCGTTGAAGCGATTCGTGATGCTGGACTCCTAAAGGCGTTCCTGCCGGTCGAACTCGGCGGCTATGAATGCGACCTCTCAACACTCGTCGCGTTAGTCGCGGAGCTCTCGCGCCAGGACGGCTCCGCCGGATGGTGCTTCGGGATGAACGGGGTCATCACTTCGATCTGCGCCGCGCATCTGCCCGACGAAGGAATCGAACTGATCTATCGATCGAAGGGAACGGA
>DGPZ01000023.1:0-972 GCA_002390675.1 Deltaproteobacteria bacterium UBA4427 | reverse complement strand
GGCGACTTTCGGTTTGGCTCCGGAATCATGCACGCCGATCATGTCGTCTGCACTGCCCTTCAAATGGAGAACGGAGTCCCCGTGATGGACGGCGCCCTTCCCTTGATGCGGACCTTTGTTGTTCCGCGTGACCAAGTCCGCGTGGACGACAACTGGCAGGTGTCGGGCCTCGAAGGCACGGGAAGCTGCGACTACCACTTGGATGACGTTTGGCTGCCGGACGCGCTCACTTTTGTTTCGAGCCATCCCCATCCGGAGCGAGGCCGATCGCTCTATACCCTGCCGCTGATCTCCGTGGCCAGCGCGCCGCATTCGGGTTTTGCCCTCGGCGTCGGCCGGCGCGCGCTCGAAGAAATCGAAGCGATCGCAACAGATCGACATCGCCTCGCCAGCAGCGCCCCCCTCGCCCAGCGCCCCGCCTTCCAGCAGAACTACGCCCGCGCCCGCACCCGACTCGATGCGGCCCAGTCTCTCGTGAACGCGGCCGCCGATTCCCTCCACGACTCCCACATGAACGGGACACTCAACATCAATCACCGCGCCGCTTTCTCGGCTGCGACCACCAATGCGTACGAGTCCGCACTCGAGGCGGCGCAGGTTGCGTTCCGAGCTGCGGGGGGAGCCGCGATCTATCGCTCTGTGCGGCTGCAAAGATGTTTACGGGACATCCAAGCGGGCGCGCAGCATCTCGTTCCTGGGGACGAAAGCTGGGAGCGTGTGGCGCAAGTCTGGCTCGGACTGGACGATCCGCCGATGCTTTGAAGGCCCCGGACACCGTGACTCGTGAAATGCGAAACTTCTTCGCAAGAAAGCATGCATCCCGGGTCCATAATCACGCGAAATTGATTGACAAAATCCCGAACCCGAATACTATCCGCGTCCCTTCCGGAACGCCTGGAGCGCCGGTCGGAAGCAAGATTGTTGCGGGGTAGAGCAGCCAGGTAGCTCGTCGGGCTCATAACCCGGAGGTCG
>DGPZ01000012.1:9453-16826 GCA_002390675.1 Deltaproteobacteria bacterium UBA4427 | reverse complement strand
GAAGAACTTCCGAGGTGTGCTCTCCGATCAAGGGCCACTTGGTCGTGGGTCCCTCCGGGCTCTCTGAGAATTTGATCGGGTTGCCGTGGACCCGCACCGGCTCTTCGCGTCCTTCGACAGGGACTTCGCAGATCATGTCGTGCGCCGCGACGTGAGGATCGGCAAGGAGATCTTCCCCCTCAAAGCTCGGCCCCGCGACGACGCCCGCTTCCGCGAGGATTCTTGAAGCATCGAGCTTGGTCTTATCCGCAGCCCACGCTTCGACGGCCGGGCGAATCACGCCTTCGAGGTTCGCGGCCCAACCTTCTCGAGTGGAGAATCGCTCGTCCTCGAGCCACTGCTCCTGACCGATCAACTTCGCCAAATTTGCGAACTGATGCTCACGTCCTACCTGCAACACAAAGAGTCCGTCACTCGCATCAAAGGACTGCAAGATGCCGGGCCAGGCCTTCAGGCTTTGGTCGTGGACGCCGATCGAAGGGCCGAAGGCGACCATGTCCATAATCGACATCATGGCATCGAGCATGGCGACGTCGACTTTTTGCCCGCGCCCCGTTCGGGTTCGTCCCTGCAGTGCAGCGAGTAAACCGATCATGGCGAAGAGCCCAGAGCCGATATCCCCAATCGCTCCTGCTACTCCAATATTAGGCCGACGTCCGGGCTCGGGGCGGAATGAATAGAATCCGCTCATCGCCTCAGGCACGCATGCATACGCGGGCCAGCTTCCGTAGGGAGTGTCACGTAGAGAGCCGAAACCCGAGACTGCCACATAGACGAGACCTGGATGGATCTCCGCTAGAGACTCGTATCCGAGCCCTAGACGTTCCATGGTGCCCGGCTTGAAGTTTTCGGTCACGACGTCGTAACCCGGGATGAGCTTCTTGAAGAGCTCGGCACCCTTTGGGTTTTTGAGATCGAGGCCGAGGCTTCGCTTGGCCAGATTATTTCGCAGGAACGTCGAACCTTGTTCCGAGCCATCTGCATCAGTGATCGTCGGCATACTGCCACGACCGGACTCGCCCTTTGTGGGATGTTCGACCTTGACGACATCCGCGCCCATTCGGGCAAGGAGTTGCGTGCCGAAAGGCATGGCCTGCATCTGCTCAACAGCAAGAATGCGCATGCCTTTGAGGGGAAGTTCGGGTTCTGCGCTCATGTTCATGGTCTCTAATCTGTGAGCTAAGGCTCGGTGGAGTTGTTATTCGGGCTCAGCGATCTTGATAAGCTGCTTGCCAAGGTTTTTGCCTTCGAAGAGTCGAAGGAAAGTCTTCGGCGTATTCTCAAAGCCCTCCTGGATGTCTTCTTCAACGGCGAGTTCACCGGATGCGGACCAACCGGAAAGGTCGGCAATCGCCTGGCCTGCTTGCGCTAGATGGTCGAAGAGAATGAAGCCCTTGACCGAGAGGCGCTTGATGACGATCTGCATGAAGTTGCTCGGGCCGGGAGCCGGCGTGGAGTCATTATATCCGGAGATGCCGCCGCAGACGGTGATGCGGCCCCGTTCGGCCATACCTAGGAGTGCATCATCGAGGATGCTGCCGCCGACGTTGTCAAAGTAGAGGTCGACGCCCTCCGGAAATTCTTCGCGAATGCGACTGCGCACGTTTTCATTCTTGTAGTCGATTGCGGCATCGAGCCGGGCAGTCTTCACCAGCCACTCGCATTTCTCGGGGCCGCCTGCGATGCCAACGACTTTGCCGGCACCCTTAATTCGCGCGATCTGAGATGCGACGGAACCTGTCGCGCCGGCGGCGCCGGACACGAGAACGTTGTCGCCTTCCTGAATCGGGTGAATTTCATTAATGCCAAAGTAGGCTGTTAGGCCCGTGCCGCCGAGGACGCTCAGCATGCGCTGGGGCGGGATGCCATCTGGAACGTGGGATAGGCCGCCGAAAGGTCCGGGCGTTCCGTCGGTCACGAAATATTGCTGCCATCCGAGCATGCCCGAAACGATCTGGCCGACGGCAAAATCGTCGTTCTTCGATTCTACGATCTGGCCGACCGAGGAAGCGCGCATCACTTCGCCGATCTGGACGGGCGGGATATAGCTGGGAACATCGTCGAGCCAGCCGCGCATCGCGGGTTCGAAAGCGAGGAAGAGATTCCGAACGAGGACTTCGCCGTCAGCGATCTCGGCGAGGGGTTCTTCGACGAGTTCAAAATCGGATTCTTTCACCATGCCGACGGGCCGCGTCTTGAGGCGCCACTGTCCATTTGTACGAGTCATTTCATTTCCTTTGGTTTCGGTTGCCGTCGTTCATGCACGTGAAGCGAGGAACTAACGGGTGATGCCGATTTCGGCGAGAATTTCTTTGGTATGTTGGCCGTGGGTCGGGGCAGGGCGTGCAAGCGTTGTGGGTGTGTCTTCGAAGATCGCCGCCGCTCGGGTCTGACGGATTTTACCGGCCACCGGATGCTCCGTCTCAAAGAGAAGGTCACTCGCGATGATTTGGGGATGCCTGATGACTTCGGAGAGGGGCAAGATCGGCGCGCAGGGGACTTGTTCTGCGTCGAGGCGCTCCATCCAGTCTTCCGTGGTACGCGACTTGAGCACCTCCGCAGTTTGGTCGAGGCGCTCCTTTGCGTAAGAGACGCGACCGCCTGCCGTCTTGAATCGGTCGTCATCAAGCCATTCAGGATGATCGAGTGCGCGCGTTAGGCCATGCCACTCTGCGTCGGAGACAGCGCCTGCCGTCATGAAGCCGTCCTTCGTTTCAAAAACCAAATCCTGGGCCAGCGCGTTTCGAGGTACGTCTTTCTCGGAGCCAACAAAAGTATGTCCCGCGTACCCTTCGGGCCACGCCAAAGAGATCATCGCATCGAGCATAGAGAGCCGCACGTGCTGTCCTTTACCCGTTCGAACCCGCGCAAGAAGAGCGGCCGTGATGGCCTGAGCGGCGGTCATGGCCGTGATCTTGTCGGGGATCACGAGCCGCATCATCTTAGGTCGCCCCATGCCGCGGTCGCCTTGGATCGTAGCGAGTCCTGAGAGCGCTTGGATGACGGGGTCATAAACGCGCTTTTCTGAGAAGGGGCCGTTTTCGCCGAAACCCGAGATTGAAACAAAGATGAGATCGGGCTTGATCTCGCGAAGTGCATCGCAGCCTATGCCCATACGTTCGACGACGCCGGGGCGAAAATTCTGAACGACGACGTCTGCCGTCGTGACGAGTTTTCGGAAGGCCGCGAGATCCGCTTCTTCTTTAAGGTCGAGTACGAGGGAGCGTTTATTGCGATTGGTCGTCGCAAAAGTCGCGGTGATCCCTTCGCGAGGAACGCCGAGCCGACGAACGAGGTCGCCTATGCCGGGCGCTTCGATTTTGATCACGTCGGCGCCCTGATCGCCCAAGACGCAGGTCGCCATGGGTCCCGAGATCATGGTTGTCAGATCAAGCACTCGAAACCCGGCAAGCGGGCCGGGCTCGGCATCGGAGTTCTCGAACGTGACGGGGGGATTAGAGGGCATGGGGTTCCTGTCGTGAGGCACGGCGGCGAGGCGCATCGCGGCCGAGAGGCTAGCAGCCCACGTCCCGGTCCGATTCGGTTATGATCGCTACATGAGCACATCCGCCGCCGATGCCTCCGATACCTCCGACACATCCGATTCCGCCGACGCGACGTTGACGAAACCGCCATTGCCCTCGGGTGTCGTCGCTTTCGTGAAGCGGGATTGTCCGACCTGCGAATTAGTGGTTCCGATTCTCGCAGCGTTGGCCGAACGCGTTGAGCTTACGATCTATACCCAGGACGATCCCGAATTTCCGGCGGGCGCGAAGCCTGTCGACGACACGGATCTTGCTGTTTCATGGCATCACGAAATTGAAGCCGTCCCGACGCTCCTGCGAATCGAAGGCGGAAAAGAGGTCGGTCGCGCGCTGGGTTGGCATCGCGGGGAATGGGAGTCGTTGACCGGCGTATCGGGATTGGGCCCCGGCCTTCCCGAGCTTCGACCTGGATGTGGATCGCTCTCGGTTGATCCGTCGCGCGCTCCGCAGCTCGCGATTCGTTTCAGTGGTTCAAAGCTCGCGTCGCGTCGCGTCGAAATCGCGAGCCTCGAGGATGAACAGGAAGCGTATTTTTCTCGCGGTTGGACCGACGGCTTGCCGATTGTTCCCCCGACCGAGAAACGCGTGCTCGCCATGCTCGAGGGAACCACTCGTGCCCCAGATGAACTCGTCGCCATCGTTCCCCCCGACCTAGCTCCGTGCACAGTAGAGAAGGTCGCGATTAACGCGGTCATGGCCGGCTGCAAACCAGAGTACCTCCCGGTCGTATTGGCCGCGGTCGAAGCGGCGTGTACGGACGAGTTTAATATTCACGGGCTGCTCGCGACGACGATGTCCGCGGGGCCTGTCATGGTCGTGAATGGCCCGATCCGCAAGAGCATCGGCATGAACTCGGGGAAGAACGTCTTCGGCCAAGGCAACCGCGCAAATAGCACGATCGGGCGCGCCCTTCAGTTGGTCATTCGGAACGTCGGCGGAGGACGGCCTGGAGAAGTCGATCGAGCCACGCTTGGGAACCCGGGGAAGGTTGGCTTTTGCTTTGCGGAAGATGAAGAGGGCTCGCCCTTTACTCCGCTCTCGACTGAGTTTGGATTCGAGGAAGGCGTGGACACGATCATGCTCTTTCCCGGCGAGGGTCCGCGGACCGTTGTGGATCAGCTTGCACGAGATGCAGATCATCTTGTTGAAATGTTCGCGGTCGCGCTTCGGACGATGCTCACGCCGAAGATGGTGCTGGCCTTCGATGTGATCGTCGCGGTCTCGCCAGAGCATTCTCGAATCTTCCGAGAAGCCGGATGGTCGCGAGATGACCTGCGGGCGAAGCTGCACGCGGCGACGCTGATGAACGGGGACGATGTTGTTCGCGGGGCGTTAGGTCTCGCGGAAGGCTTGCCCGACTGGGCGGCGGGGAAGCAGATTCCGAAATTCAAGCCGGATGGAATTCGAATCGTGCACTGCGGAGGCGGCGCCGGTCTCTTTTCGGCGATTATTCCCGGATGGGCGAACGGCGAGATGGGCTCGACGCCCGTCTGTCACGAGATCCGGAGTTAGATTCAAAGGGTCTTCCCCGCGGCGCTCTTGTCCTGAGCGTCGCAAGAGATTTTTAAATGTCCGATTCCCTAACAAAGCCAGGGATACAGCGAGAAGGTAGGAACTGTTATGACGATTCTGCTCGATCCGACCAGTGAAGTTGTTCCGGCGGAGCGCGTGCGTGCCACGCGTCTCACCGGAATCGACGGAAAAAAAATCGGCTTGCTCGATATCGCGAAGCAGCGGGGCGACATTTTCCTCGACCGCGTCGAAGAGCGGCTCTCTGAAATGGGTGCTGACGTTGTTCGGTTCACCAAGCCGACCTTCACGAAGCCTGCGCCGATCGATCTGCGCCACGAGATCGCGCAGCAATGCGATGCGGTTGTCGAAGCGTTAGCCGATTGAGGTAGCTGCACGTCGTGCAGTGTGCACGACACGGTGGATCTAGAGGATCGCGGCATCCCCAGCATCTTCATCTCGACAGTTGAGTTCATAGACGGCGCCGATGTTCAGGCCAAGGCGCTCGGCACGGTTCCGAATGCCGTTTACGTCGAGCATCCGATTCAGGACCGAACGGATGATGAGATGCGGGCGATTGCAGACAAGGCTGTCGGGGAGATTATCGCGGGAATCGTCGCAGAGGGCTGAGCGAATTAGTCCGCGCAGGAACCAAGTCAGGTACTCAGTCGGGCACTAGGTCGGGCACTNNGGCACTGGGGCAGGGCTGCGTCGAGGGGCGAGAGCTAGCCGAGGATCTTTCCCTTGAGCTCTGCTTGGCCGACCTTCACGTCGAGCCAATCGGCAGAGAGCTGAGCCCATCTGAGGGCTTGGTCTCGGGACATATCATCGATTCGGTCGAGATGAGCGAGTACGAGCTTGATGCCGTCGGGATTCATTCCGGCAATTTGGCTGGCCATCTCGAGGGCGCCGCTTGCGAGTGCGTCGGAATCGAAGACTGCCTGAGCGAAGCCGATCCGAAACGCTTCGTCGCCGTCGATCACGCGGCCCGTGAGTAACATTTGTTTAGCGTTCGTGACGCCGCATTCTCTTGCCCACCTCGTGCTCGCGCCCCACGCGCCTAACCCCGTGCCGAGCTTCTTGAGATGCCAGTCGCTGATCTGGGCCTGACGTCCGACAAGCCGGAAGTCGCAGGCCAGAGCGATCTCGCCTGCACCGGTCGTGCAGATGCCGTCTATGACGGCGATCGAGGGTTTGAGGAGGTCGTCGATCTTGTTAGTGAGGTCGAAGCCTTGGGCTTCGGTGACGCCGTCGTCGTCGGCATAGGCTGAGACATCGACGCCCGCGCTAAAGCAGGGGCGACCGTCCGGGCGGGCTGTGCCGCAGATCATGAAGACGCGGATATCCGGATCTGCAGCGATCCGGTCGACGGCTTCATCAAGCGCCGTGAAGAGCGAAGCGGTCAGCGTATTCAGCTTCGTCGGGCGATTGAGCGTAAGAATCGCGATGCCGTCGTCGCGCTTTTCGAATAGGAGCGGTGTCTCGCTCATGGGTGACCTCTCTTATTGGGGTCGCGTGATGATACCCGCCGTGCGGGTTCGGGGCGCATTTTTGCGCCGCGGATCGTTTGGCCTGAGGACCGGCACCCCGCCGCGGAGTCCGTATCATGAGGGGCGTGCGATGCAGCAAGCGCTGTCGAATCGCCGGGAGATGATGAATGCCGGTTCGAGGACTCGATCATGTTGCGATCACCTGCTTGGATATAGAGGCGACGCTCTCATTCTATAAGCGCGTGCTCGGAGCGACTACGCTCTACGAGGACGAGTGGCGCGCTGGCAAAATCCCGGTCGTGTTGCTGGAGGTCGGTGAGAGTCGGATGAGCATTCATGATGCGGCTTCGCCGGCGAAGCCCCACGCGAATCTGCCTACGCCGGGATCGGAAGACGTTTGCTTCCGTTTCGATGGTCCGATCGCCGAAGCGCAAGCGCAGTTAGCGGCCGAGAGCGTCGAGGTGATTGAAGGCCCCGTGCCGCGGCCAGCAGCGGACGGAACACTTGGGCAGTCGGTCTACTTCCGCGATCCCGATGGCAATCTGCTCGAATTCTTGTCGACGGACGGTTAGCCAGTCAACCGCGGCCGCAATGATCGGCCTGGCGAGTGCGCCAACGGGTCGCGTGTCCGGATTCGGGCTCGCGTTATGCGACGTTATTCGAGCAAGTTCGCCCGAAGCGCCTCGCGTTCTTCGTTTGTAACGCCAAGGCCTTCGGCCAAGTAGGTGTCGAAGTCGCCCCAGTCTTCGGCGACCGTGTCAAAGGACGATTGGATGTAGGACTCCTGCACGCCGATCAAGGGCGCGAGGGCGTCATGCCAGAAATTTTG
>DGPZ01000012.1:2561-9384 GCA_002390675.1 Deltaproteobacteria bacterium UBA4427 | reverse complement strand
TGCTCTATGACCTCGTCTTCCGGGACGCCTAGGCTTAGCAATACGACGGAGCCCGCCCAGCCCGCGCGGTCCTTGCCCGCCGAGCAGTGAAAGAGCGCAGGAACCTGGCTCCCGTCCGCGAGCGCCTTTAGAAAGAGCGCGTAGGGCTCGCGCCGTTCGCGCACGAGTCCTGCCGAGGTATCGACCATCATCTGTTCCGCTTTGCCGTTCCCGAAGATGCCGTCGAGATCGGCTGGAGTCGAGTTCTCCATTAGGGCGCGAATATCGGTGCCCTTCGCAGGGTCGGGCATAGGGAGCCGCACGCACTGCGCCTGACTTGTGAGGCGGTCCTCGCCTTCGAGTTTAATATCAGCGGCGGTGCGGAAGTCGAAGACGCGCTGTAATCCATAGGGTTCGAGCAGAGCGAGGTCCTTGTCGGTGGCATGCCCGAGATGTCCCGCTCGCAGGAGGCGGCCGGGGGCGAGGCGGCGGCCATCGTGTGTCGTGTGCCCGCCCATGTCGCGAAAATTGGCGACACATTCAAAAGCAAGATTGGGGGCAGCGCGAAAATCGGTCACGAGGGGACTCCTGTCAGATGGGATGCGCCGCGGGGTGCGGGCATCCGGAGGACGGCAAGATCATACCCCGATGAAATCACTGTGATAGTCAGGAATCGCGAAGATTTGAGGAGTGGCGGAGTGCGTTCCGGCCCGTAGACTGACCGGTTCGAACCCGAGACCGTCATCACGCGACGAGGAGAAAATTGAAATGGGACGCTGGAGCCGAGATGAACTGGAAGAAGCCTTTGACGCCTATCAGAAGACGGCACTCGCGGCGGGCATGTCTTGCAATTGGCGCGAGTGGGCGGACATGTTCACGGAAGATGCCACCTACGTAGAACATCACTACGGCGAGTTCGGCGGGCGCGAGGCGATCTACAACTGGATCCAGAAGACGATGGAAGAGCCGATCAACAGGGAGATGAAATTTTTCCCGATCGACTGGTACACGATCGACGAAGACCGCGGTTGGATCATAGCCAAGGTCTGGAACCGCATGTCGGATCCCGGCGACGGCAGCATTCATCAGGAGCACAACATCACGATTCTGCGTTATGCGGGAAATATGAAGTGGTCCTACGAGGAAGACGTCTACAACCCGGCGCATTTCGGACAGATGATTAAGGGCTGGATGAAGAGTAAGTCGGCCTGTGAGGACAAGAAGTCTTCTTGATCTAGCGCGCGTCGCTAGGCGTGAACTCGTGTGGAGCGTCAGATGTATTGCAGGAAGCTCTTGGGGTAGCGGCGCTTCAAAGAGCGGAAGCCTATGCACGCGGGGTATAGAAGCACGAGGGTGACGGCGGCGGCGGCAAAGGTCTCCGGGAGGCCGCGCAGCATCATGCCGCCTGTGATCGCCATGGCACCTGTCCCAAGCACTATGAAATGCAGCATGTAGAAGAAGAGCGCCGTCTGTCCGAATACCAGGAGCGGATTCCATGAACTCGGCGCTCGTTTCATCAAGCGCTCTCGTCGCATGAAGATGAGGAGTAGGAGCGCCATGATGCCGAGTTCCATAAGCGAGTACGTGAGCGAAGGCGGGTATTTCGACATGTGGAGCCACTGGACAGCGGACGCGTCATCCCGGTATAGACCCATGTTCCCGTAGGCGTTTCGGCTGCGAACGAAGGACCATAAGAGCAGCGACGAAGTTCCCGAGAGCAGGAGCAACTTCTCCGTCTGCTGGCGTCCGAAGTCGTTGGCGGGTTGGTCGAGAAGGAAGCGGCCAAAGGACCAGCCGACCAGCATCATCGCGAGCCAATGGGTCATAGGGTAGAAGACGATGACCGAGTCGGAATAGCCCGCTACGAACAAGAGCAAGGTCGGGACCGAGTAGTTGTTGACTGCGGCTCCGTCTATGAAGTCCGTCGGGATCGGGAAGAATTGGCTGAGAATGAATTCGCTGCCGATTAGCCAGCCGAGGCCGAGCGTGAGCAGAGCCGTCGTGGGAAGCCGCCTAAGGACGACCATGGCGACCATCGACGCCCCGATCGCGTAGAGGACCTGCAGCATTAGGCTGCCCATATCTGCCATCACGGAAAGAAAAACTTCGCAGCCGAGAATGACGGCCGCGCGAATCAGAAGATGTCGATCGAGCTCGAATTCTGGCATGCCTTCGGCGCGCCGCTTCTCGAAGCTCATGGCAAGGGAGGTACCCGACAGGAACAAGAAAGTCGGGGCACATAGATGGGTGATCCATCGCGTGTAGAACTGTGCTTCGTCGAGGGGCGTGTCAGGAATCCAGAAGGCGGTCGAGAGATCGAGGCTGGGGAGATAGGCGGAGTCGGCGCTAACGCGTCCGGCGTTCCACATTTGTGAGGCGTGATCGATCGCCATCAGAACCATCACGAAGCCGCGCATCCAATCGATTGCGGCGATGCGGTGGCTACCGGGTGCGGTCGGGTTCGGAGCGCTGGCGTCTGGAACTTTGGTTTCGTTTTGGGCGGTCGACATGCTGATGATTTCTCTTCCGGTACGAGACGCGGGGGAGCTTAGGGCTGGCGGGCGGGTGGCGCTGCTTTGAGATGTGAGGGGAGAGGTGAGGGGAGATGTCAGGGGGTGTCCTCGCATGAAGGTCGGCTCGTCCGGCGTGATTGGGTGCTCGTCCGGCGTGTGCTTCGTGTAGGCTCCTCTCGTGCCTGCCGCGAAATTGCCATTTCATCTGAAGCTGATCTACGGACTCGGTGACCATTCGGTCAACGTGGCGCTGGTCTCGCTGACGATGATTTTTCCGTTCTATCTGACGGATGTGGTTGAGATGCCGATGGGGCTCGCGGGGCTTGTGCCTCTTGTTGGTCGAAGCGTGGATGCGGTCTCGGATGTGTTCATGGGGCGGCTTTCCGACAGGACCAAGTGGAAGGCTGGGCGACGACGTCCGTACCTTTTGATCGGCGCGCTGCCCTTTGCGATTTTCTTCGCGTTGATTTGGGCTGTACCTCCCTTCGAAGACTCGCTTCTTTTGTTCGCCTACTTCGCCGGCATCTATTCGCTGATCAGCATCAGCATGACGATCGTCGCGATCCCCTATCAGGCACTCATGCCCGATTTGACGGACGACTATGATGAGCGAACGGCGCTTGCGACTGCGCGATCGGTTTTATCTCTGATAGGCACGCTTGTGGTCGCCATGGCTTTCCGGCCCACCGTATCCGCGTTAGGCGGCGACCCGACGGCGTGGGCCATGACGGGATCATTCTTCGCGCTTTGGATTTTGTGGCCGTGGCTGCCTATCTGGTGGGTCACCTGGGAAAAGCCGAGGCGTTCTACAGAAACGGAGCTCAGACTCCGCGACTACGTTGCGGTGCTGGTCGGGAACCGGAACTACCGGACGCTCCTCGTCTTCTTTGCCCTGGGCCGAATCGCGATCGATTTACCCCTGGCGCTCTTCCTGATCTATTTCAAATACGTGATCGGGAATGAGAGCTATTTCGATTTAGCGATATTTGGATTTATATTAGGAAGCGTCATCGCCATGCCGGTTTGGCAGCGCTTCGCGCGGGGTCGCGACAAATCAGATATCTACATCTATTCCTGCGGTGGCTGGATCGTCACGTTTTGCGGGATGCTGATTATGCAACCTGATTGGCCGCAATGGGCCATGGTCCTGGTGAGCTTCCTTTCGGGATGTGGTTATGCCGCAGCGGATATGATGCCCTGGTCGATGGTCGCGGACATAGCGGACGAGGATGAACTCGCTTCGGGCGAGCGCCGTGAAGGTCTCTTCGTCGGGGTCTTTACATTCATTCGGAAGATGGCCGGCGCCCTTGGGGTGGCCTTTGCGTTCTTCGTGCTCGACCGAGTGGGATTCGTGCCGAATGTCGAAAATCCGGACAACGTGTTGATGGCGATTCGAATCATGACGGCGGGCGTGCCGATCCTCGTGATCGTGGTCAGCGTCTTCTTCGCCCGCAACTACACCCTAGGCCACGACGAACATAGAGAAGTGCTCGCCGAGCTCGATCGCCGGAAGAGCGCACGGGCCTCGGCCTAACGGTTACTGAATCGAGTCCGCGGTTCCGCCATCGATTCGTAAATTCGCGGCATTGATGTAGCGCGCGCGATCGCTGGCCAAGAACGCGATGAGGTGTCCGATGTCTTCCGGGTCGCCAATGATGCCGGCGGGATTGGCCATAGGGCCTTCGGACGCGCCCTTCTTCTCGAGGCTCGGCCAGTCCGTCGGCTCGCCGCGCTTCTCCGCGCGCTGGCGAAACATTTCGCGGATTTCGGCGGTGGCGATGATGCCCGGGGAGACGCAGTTGACCGTGATGCCTGTATTCGCGAGTTCCTTCGCGAGCGAGACGGTCATGTTGATGAGCGCCGTCTTGGATGCGTAGTAGTGGGGCATCTTTGAGTTGGGGCGGACATAGCCGACGGTGCTCAAGAAGATCACGCGACCCCAGCCGCGCTCCTTCATGCCCGGGGTGAGCGCCTGGACGAGTCGCACGCCGGAGAGCACATTCTTTTGGTAGATGTCGATCCAGTCTGCTGTCGGGCTTTCCCAGGTACCGCCCTCGGCGACCCCGTAGTTGTTGACGAGAACGTCGATCTCGCCGACTCCCGAGGCGACCTTGGCGGCTCCTTCGTCGGTGCGAATATCGCCCTCGACCGCGTGCGCCTCGAAACCCTCGTCCCGAATCGACTGCGCCACGGCCTCCGCGGGGGCAAGCTCAAAGCCGTGAACCCAGACTGTTGCGCCCTCCCGGGCCATGACCCGGGCGAGACCGGCGCCGGTGCCTCGGTAGCTACCGGTGATCAGGATTCTTTTGCCGCTCAGTTCGAGATCCACGTATTCGCCTGCCTTGGTGTGAGGAGAGGTTTGAAGGATCGAGCATACCCTCCTTGCTGGAAGTATGGGGTCAGCGATACGCTCTGCGGCGCCGGGATTTTACTCGCAGAATCTCGGCGTATCGACGCCTCAGTCCGGTTCGGCCGGACGAGAGCGGTCGAGTTGGTTCCGCGGAGAGGTAGCCAAGTGGTTGACGGCACCGGTCTTGAAAACCGGCAGGGTGAAAGCCCTCGTGGGTTCGAATCCCACCCTCTCCGCCACAATTTTTTCGCGAGTCGTCTAGAGCAAAACCTTCGGGGAACAGGCGGGGTCTTCATGACTGTTTCGTGATTGCCCCATGCTCGGCGCGCCACGCAGTAAAGTGACCGCTCCGCCTCGGCGCGCGTTACTCAGAGAGTGCTGGAAGGGTGCTCGGCCCGCTTACGTATCCGTGCGATCGATCTGTTTTCGATTTTGGAGGAGGACTGATGTTGGCTTCGCTTTCTGGACGACGTAGTGGGCTCTTTGTTCTTTGCCTCGTGACGGCCCTACTGCTCGGCTGCGCGACGTCTCCGACCGGGCGACGGACCCTTATCTTACGCTCCGGTCCAGAGATGGCGGCCATGGGCGTCGCGGCATTCACGCAGATGCGCGGCGAGTTGCCCCGTTCAACTAACGCGAGCCAGCGTGCCCTCGTGCAATGCGTCGCCGATGCGATTACCGGCGTGCTGACGCCTCAGGATCTCGGTGTTGTTGTCGTGGAGAGCTGGGAAGTCGAACTCTTCGAGGGCGACTCTGCGAATGCCTTTGCCTTGCCTGGGGGCAAAATGGGGGTGTATACGGGGCTTCTCAATGTCGCACGTTCGCCGTCGCAGCTCGCTGCGGTGATGGGACATGAAGTTGGCCATGTGCTCGCGCGTCATGGCAACGAGCGAATGTCGGGTCAGATGGTGACGCAGATGGGAATGGGCGCGCTCACGATCTTGGCGGGAGAGTCATCCCCGGAGCAACAACAGCTCTTGGCTTTGTTAGGCGTAGGTACGGAGCTCGGCCTCAAGAAGTTCAGCCGTACCCATGAGAGCGAAGCGGACAGGATTGGGCTTGTGTTGATGGCCCGCGCAGGATTCGATCCGACCGAAGCGGTCGTGCTCTGGCAGAATATGTCCGCTTCTTCGGGGGGTGCGGCGCCCCCGGAATTCATGTCGACGCATCCGAGCAATGTTACGCGCATCGCCGATTTGCGGGCCTCCATGCCCGCAGCCCTGGCGGTTTACCGCCCGAGCGGTCCGGGTTCGCGCTGTCGCTAGGCGGCTAGGCGCCTAGATGGCCAGATGATGCGCTCTCGCCCGCGCGAGAAAGTTGGATCCCCGATATGGATTCGAACCATAATTCACAGATTCAGAGTCTGTTGTCCTGCCGTTAGACGATCGGGGATCGGAACTTTGCGTGATCGCTGTTATGCGTCTGGTCCAGCGGTCGAAGCTTATTCAAGCGCGTCGAAGTAGTCCCAGGGGTATTCGGGCTCGATCATGGGCTCGAAGCCTTCCGGAACTTCGAAGGGGCTCGAAATGAATTCCCATACGCCGACGACTTCCGTCGTGATGAACCAACCTATCCCCATGGCGAAGCCGATCGGGAGGCCGGTAGCGGTGCCGCGCTTCTGTGTTTCGATGATTATCTGACCGGGAATGGCGAGGAAGCCAAGGCTAAAATTCGCTAAGCCGCGGCCCACTTTGCGGGCCGCCGTGTATTCGGGTTCGGCGAGAGCGGCACTGGGTGCGGCGAGGAGTCCGAAGGCGAGCACGGTTGCAGCCAATGTGGCGCCGACGCGTCGCCGATTCGTGGTTTCAATTTTCCGAGCCATTTAAATTTTCCCTCCGATGAAGTCAGTGGGGCGATCTGTATCGCCCGAGCGCCGTGAGGATACACCCCATGGGGGTGACCCGCGAACGCAGAGCCTCATGAGCGGGAAGCGGATCGAAACGGGCGCGGTCGCCAGGGCGTGAAGGCGAAGGAGCGCCAG
>DGPZ01000012.1:1456-2532 GCA_002390675.1 Deltaproteobacteria bacterium UBA4427 | reverse complement strand
AGGAGCGCGCTAGGAGAGCGCACGAGGGAGCCGCGTCGGTGCACGGTTTCGCTCTCAACAGCGCGGCGGGTGTGGCTTCTAGGCCCGAGAGCACGCCCGTGGATCCCCGATATGGATTCGAACCATAATTCACAGATTCAGAGTCTGTTGTCCTGCCGTTAGACGATCGGGGATCGGGATCCGCGCGTGTGTGCGCAGACGGCGTGAGGGCGTTTTGTACCGGATGCAGCGCCGACGCTCAAGGCGTAGCGGCGCATCAAGACATTGACCGCCTGGAATTCATCGGCTCGAATTACTGCGAGATTGAGCTTCCCGTGGGGTATTTCGCAGCGTAAGGGAGGGTGTCGCCTCTCGGGCCGCTTTCGTAGACTCGGCGCCCGCACTGGCCGCTTGCGGGCGCTGTCCGATTTCGGGTCGCGACCCTGCAGACCGGCCGGGTGATCCACTACATATCCGGGCGCATCCGATCGTTCATCCCCGATCTACGCGCTCTCAACCATAGACAGATTCATAGTTAAAGAGAGAGAAGGAGCTCGCCGCCCCATGTCATCCGAACCCGCCGTGATCGTAGAGAAGGAAGGTCACATCCTCGTAGTGACCCTGAACCGTCCGGAAAAAAAGAACTGCGTCAACTCTGAAGTCATGTGCCGGCTCGTTGATGCCTGGACGCAGCTCGACGAAGACCCCGAGATCCGCGTGGCGATCCTGACGGGTCGCGGCGACACGTTCTGCTCTGGCATGGATCTCTCGGAGATTCCGAAGCTACGCGCGGGCAAGCCCGAGAACGACTACATGAAGCGCGTGATGGAGAACTCGAACATTACGATGGATTGTTGGCTGAAGACCTATCGCCCGACTAAGCCCGTCATCTTGGCGGCGGAAGGCTTCGCCCGCGCGGGTGGGACGGAAATTCTGCAAGGGACCGATATCCGCGTCGCCGGCGAAAGTGCCATGTTTGGCGTGACCGAGGTCCAGCGTGGTCTCTTCCCGATGGCCGGCTCCGCCGTTCGCCTGCGACGACAAATTCCGTACGCGATCGCGGCCGAAATGCTTCTCGCAGGGGAAGATCTTCCCGC
>DGPZ01000012.1:0-1400 GCA_002390675.1 Deltaproteobacteria bacterium UBA4427 | reverse complement strand
AAAGAAATCGCAAATCGCATCGCGACGAACGGCCCACTCGCGGTGGCCGGAATCTTGGCCACGCTTCGCGCGACCGAAACGCTTCCGGAAGAGGACGCGTTCAAGATCGAAATGGAGCACGGCATCAAGGTCATGATGTCGAAGGATGCCGTCGAAGGCCCGCGGGCGTTCATGGAAAAGCGGGAGCCGGTCTTTAAGGGCGAGTAACGCTTTGGGTCGGCCTCGTCTTTTGTACGGCTAGAGGTTGTTAGTCGAGGTCGACTCGTGAGCAGCCTTCGAGGTCGAGAACGAAATCCGCCCCAAAGCCCATTGCAGGGGTTTTGAAGCCGTTTCCGGCTTCGCCCCTTGCGGCACGTAGGGCCGCTTCGACCGCCGCGACGGGCGTAAGCGCATAGCCGCTCGGGCATTCGAGGAGCGAACGAACGACTTCGCCGCTTCCGTCTTCGACTTCTGCGAGGATGAAGCTTCGTGAGGACGAGCGTTCGTCTTCCGTCGGCCCTTCGGGCAGACGATCGACGCGGCGCTTTAAGAAATCCTGCACAACCTGCGTGCGAAGCAGGGGCGTAAAGAAACGACTCGCGCGTAGCATGCCGGGAAGGGCGCCGGACATAGCGAAGTAGACCTCGATATTAGGGATGCCGGTCGTATAGAAAGCGGTCGAAACATCGCCCCAGGGCATGCCGACTGCGCGGGCGGGGCCCGCTCCAAAATCAAAATGTTGCTCGAGGCTGCCACTGGGTTGCTTCACAAGAATTCCGTCTCGGCGGATCGTGAGACCGTCGCCTAAGGACTCGACGGCGGTCTTGGCCGTGCCGCGGGAGAGGCCGCCTCCCATGCCCGCAAGAGCGAGCCGCAGGCGGTAGGGCGCTTCGACTCGCGCGGCCGTATGTGCCGCGAGGCAATCCGTCGGGACCACGTCGAACCCAACGCCCGGGATGAGTGCTATGCCGGCGTTCTTTGCTTCCTCGTCGCGGCGTGCGATCGCTTCGAAGACCTCGACCTCGCCCGTGACGTCGAGATAGTGGGTTCGCGTTGCGAGACAGGCCGAGACCATGGGCTCGGAAGTGGCGGAGAAGGGGCCGGCGATATGCAGCACGGCCGAGAAGTCTTCGAGCAAGGCCCGGAGCCGCGGCCCGTCGTCGAGCGCGACGGCTTTCGTCTCGAAGCCGTAAGGCGCGGCCACTTCCTTCAGCTTGTCCGCGTTTCGGCCCGCGGCAACGACGTCCAGCCCAAGTGCCGCCGCGCGCTCCAGGACGAGCTTGCCCGTGTAGCCGGTCGCGCCGTAGACGAGCAGGCGTTCGGCAGAGGAGGCGGTCATGAGGGAGTCTCCTGGGGGCGCCGCTGCGAAGCGACGCGCGTGGGCGGCAGGGCGAGGGCTAAGAAGAGGAAGAGAGAGAGGA
>DGPZ01000207.1 GCA_002390675.1 Deltaproteobacteria bacterium UBA4427 | reverse complement strand
TGAGCGCCTCTGAACCTAATAAGAGTCGTGATCCACTTCTCCAAGTGTCTGGATTGCAGACTTGGTACCCGATTACTCAGGGCATGATGCGTCGAAGGACGGGATGGATTCAGGCTGCGACGGATGTTGCTTTTGAAATCGCGCCCGGCGAGACACTCGCGTTAGTCGGCGAGTCCGGTTGCGGAAAGAGCACGGTTGGACGGTCGATCCTGCGTCTCGAAAATCCCCAAGCGGGGGAGGTCCTCTTCGAAGGGCGAGATTTGCTCGGCCTCGAAGCTGCCGAACTCCGGGCCGCTCGTCAGCATGTGCAGATCATTTTCCAAGATCCGATGGCCTCCCTCGATCCGCGCATGCGTATTCGAGACCAGGTCGCGGAGGGGATGCAGTCTTTTGGGATCGGTGCGAATGAAGCTGAGCGGACTGACCGCGTCGCCGCTTTGCTCGAACGCGTTCAGCTAGATGCAGCTGCGATGAATCGCTACCCCCATGAGTTTTCCGGCGGACAGCGTCAGCGCATCTGCATCGCTCGTGCGCTTGCATGCGAGCCTCGGCTCATTGTTTGCGACGAGTCGGTCTCGGCCCTCGATGTTTCGATTCAGGCGCAAATCCTCAACTTGCTGCGCGAATTGCAGAATGAGCTCGGACTCTCTTATCTCTTCATCACCCACGACCTCTCGGTGGTGAAATACCTCGCCCATGAAGTGGCGGTGATGTATCTGGGCCGTATCGTCGAGCAAGGTCCAACGGCCCGGATTTTCGAATCCCCTGCCCATCCCTACACGAAGGGCCTGCTAGGCGCGATTCCATCGGTCGATCCCGCAAATCGCGGAGCCGCTCCGGCGGTGCTGGGCGACGTGCCGTCCCCGAGCGATCCTCCACCCGGCTGCCATTTCCATACGCGCTGCCCCGTGGCTTTCGATCGATGCAAGTTCGAGGCACCCCCGTTAGTCAAAATCGAGGCGGGTACGAGCCGTTGCTTCCTCTCTCCGGATGGCACTGAAATCTCCTGACGGGAGATAGGGGTTTTGCGGAGGGGCGCTTTGAAGTAGCGCTCCGCTTTGCTTCACGTTCCGGAGACTTGTGGCTCATGTTGCTCGGATAATTTGTCGATGGCAGTCCTTAGAGGAGACCCATGCGAGATCTACCCGTCGCGAGTCTCGCCGGAATTGATCGCTCTTGTGCCCGCGAGATTTGCGTCGAAGCATGCTGTGATCCCGCTCTTCCTGGATAACGACGGACCGAACGGTCAGCTCTTAGCACTTTCATCTTGACAGTCTCATACGCCGGCGCGACTCTGCGCCGCTTCACACACCGATGTGACGCCGAGCGCGCCGACATCCGGGAGTCCCATTATGCGTTTGGAATTCGGCTTCGAACTAGCTGATTGTGAGATCCCGCGCTTCGCGGTCGAAGCAGTTGAGGGGATCGGTAAGCTGTTCACGCTCGCGACCTTGGTCCTTAACGTGATGTCTACCAAGGAGCGCGTCGACATCGTCTTCCACGGTCTGAATCCGGAAGATCCCGAGCGGAAGATCAAAGCGTTTCGTCAGATCATAGACTCGGCCCCCGCAGAAACGACGATCGATTACGCGTCCGGCGATCGCGGCAGCGTCCCCGGATCCTCAAGCTACTACCAGTGGCTGACGGTGACTAAAACAGGATAAAACAGGCTAGTCGGTAGATGGACCGCCAAGCGTCCTGAACTGTTCTAAACCGAGTTGACGCAGTCGCAGTCGGTGCCCTGCCAGCGATGATGGCGATCGACACTCGCGAGCGCGATGGCTCGAATTACGCTGTTTATTGGTTGGCTGAAGGGTAATCGCTCGGCGTAACGGGCGAGCGCTTGCGTGCGCAGGGATGCCTCGAACTGTGTCTCGTCGAGGGCCGCGTTCAGCTGCGTGAGCGCGGCGATCCGATCTGCCTCATCGACCTTCGAGGGACCTGTTAGGTCATTCAGGTCGACTAGGTGAAAGCGCGGGGTTCCGCCTTCGAGGGTGATGCGCAGGTTGCCCGCTTTTAAATCGCTATGGCCTAGGCCGCGCGCGTGTTGCTCTGCGATCCAGTCGACGAGAGCGAAAATAACGTCCCGCGCTTCCGTCGGAGATGCTGGACGAAAGGCATCGAGATCGGTTTCGCCGACGTGCTCCATCACTAACCAGCTCGTCCGAGGGATACCCAGAGTCTTCCGTGAAACCCAGGCGACAGGGCGCGCGGCTCGGCTGGAAATGAGCGAGTCGGCTTGCCCGCGGCGAAAGGCACGCTCTCCAGAGCTTCCCCTAAAGATGTCGGCGACCGCACGTGAAGCCGATCCCGAATCAACCCGTTTGCAAACAAAGCGTCGCGAAGCAGCCGTCGCCGTCCAGATCCGTACACGTCCGTCTCGTCGCACATCGACTTCGCCTTCGGCGCGATCCTCGGGCAGCAGTTGGCTGAGCGCGTCGGCGTCCAGTGGCGGTTCAGCAGATGTGTCTACCCACGCGGTCCCAACTGCCGGGACGCGCAGACGCTTCCATGCGCTGCCTGGATGGTGGAAGCGGCGAACGCGACCCCTTTGGTGGTCAGCGAGAAACTCGGCCATCGCTTGATCCAGTTCGGGGCCTAGCTCAGCGAGGCTGCGCAGTTCGGCGGCGGCCTCTTTACGTTTCGTCGTTCGCTCAAGGGAGAAGCAGAGCCGGGCCCAGTCGGCGAGTCGCGCTTCGTCGCTTTCTAGAGGGCACAGTCTTTGAAGATCGACTAGGACGAGTCGATCCGGACTCGCGAGGATATTTCCGGCATGTAAGTCGCCGTGCACGAAGCCCCGGCGATGGAGCGCGTGCACGCTGTCCGAAAGTCGCACGAGCATTGCGAGCCCGGAGTCGGCGTTAGCGTCGCCCCCAGCGCGGCCCATTCGCATAGTCTCTCGATCAAGCGCGACGGCGAGTGGCTCTTCCTGAATCACCTCCATTGCGACGAATTCAGATCCGCCCCGGATTCGTCCTCGCGCTCGCGGCGTCGGGACCGGGAGGCCGAGGCGCTGCATTTCCGCGAGTGCGTTCCATTCGCGATCCGCGGCAAAGCGGCCGACGCGCTTCTTGGCGCGGTCACGCAGGCCGCGCATTCCACCGCGTGGAGTGTAGAGCTTGATCATGACTTCTCGGGCCGCGCTAGGCGATGCGATTGCAGCATCTCCCATTTGGAGCGGCAGCCGGTAGAGCGCACGCATTGAGCTCTTATGTACAGGCATATCATGCTCAATTGCGGAGGGCAGAGCCGTCTCGATAGCCTCTTTCAGCTCGGGTGCCCCCGCTTTCCATTCGATCTTCATGGCGCTGCCGCGTTCCTTTCGGCTCATCATACCGTTCTCGTTCTGCTTGAAACGATGTGCGCATATTCCTTACGCAGCGCCTCGACATGATGGGGCCAATCGTATTGTCTCGCATGCCGAGCAAGATCGGCCCCACGCGAATGCTTCGTTTCTTCGTTTCGAAGACTCTTCATCGCTTTGGCGTACTCTGCAGGCCCCGCGTCTTCGTTCATTACTTGGATTGCCTCTCCTAACCACTCCGCCGCCCCGTTGCCGGCACTCGTGATGATCGCGAGCCCGGCGGCCGCCGCCTCGAGAGTCACATTCGCGAAGGGGTCGTAGCGGGTTGGGAGAAGGAGGGCGTCGGCTGCTTGATAGAGCGCGGGCATGTCGCTCCATTCTCCCAGAAAGTCGACGCGATCGGCGATGCCTAGGGCGTGAGCTTGTTTTTGCCACGGTGCCGATTCGTCTCGTCCAGCGACCCAGAATCGGTCCTCTGCGTAGGCTCCTGTTGCGAAGGCCTCCAGCGCGATAGCGAGTCCTTTGCGATGCCAACCGGATCCCGTAAAGAGCCAGACGCTCCTCGCCGTGGGTGCGCGTTCTTGACGAAGCTGTTGGCCTGCCACGATGGCCTTATGGCTTGAGAACGTGCCCGCGTCGACTGCATTGGGAAGCATGAAAATCCGATCCGCGCAGACGCCATGATCCGTCATGAGTGCGCGAGAAACGAGGCTTGAGCTGCACTGGATGCGCTGAGAAGAGCGCTCGAATACGTGGCGCTCAGTGTCGAGGCGCACTCGATAACGCGGTGAGGCGCGACGATAGGCCCGTGCGAAGCCTTCGAAGTTACGTCGCAGGTGATCGCGCTGGCTACCTCCGCCTGCGCGAAAGAGATCCTGGTGTCTCGTGTGGGAGAAAGAGTGAACTACGTCGAATCGCGGCGGTCGTGTCCGGTCGGCAGCACTTAGGGAGAAGCGGCTAATCCTCAGAGGCTGCCAAAAGGTGGGCACTGGGACGATCTCAGTCGCGAGCTGCGTGTCTGCCGACGCATCTCGCGTGATCAGAGTGATCTCTTCGCCCTGTCGGGCGAGTTCATGAGCCACTTGCCATGCGACATTCTCAACGCCGCCGGCGCCGGGAACGAAGCGTTCAATCACGATAGCGATGCGCAGATTCTGGTCCTCGAGTGGAGTGTGGGGAGGGTATCGGGATCTGGCGACCGGGGCGAACTTTGAAGTGGGGGGGCGGGGTCCACGAAAAGCACGAGTGAGTGATGGCGAGACGGATGCGCTTCAGCAAGACTTCGGGGCCGAGCCGGGCCCCGCAAGTCGGACCCGATGATGATCCTGATGCGGAACCCGCCACGCTCGTACGTTGGTACGCTGGAATAACGACTCCCCATGGCCGAGACCCAACAACGCGATGAAGCGCAGCCGCAAGTGAAACACGCCGATCAGGATGGCGCGCGACGCCCTCGTAGTTCTGGCGAGAAGAAGGGTTTGGCGGGGGAGAAGCGCAAGCTGATCATCGAGTCGTCGATTAAGGTCTTTGCAGACAAGGGCTACCACGACACTCGTATCTCGGACATCGCTAAGCACGCGGGTATCGCTTACGGACTCGTCTATCACTATTTCAAGAACAAAGAAGAGATCCTCGACACGATCTTCTTAGAGCGCTGGGATGAGTTCATTGGGGCAGTTTGCGAGATCGCGGAAGATCGCCGACCCGTCGAAGAAAAATTAATTTCGATCGCGGCTGTAGTACTCGGTGAGCACAATGCCCGTCCCGAATGGGTCAAGGTTCTGATCTTCGAAATTCAACGGACGCAGAGAATGCTCACGCCCGAGCGGGTCGAGGTCGTCGGTGAGCTCTTCCGCGTGATTGCGGGAATTTTGCGCGATGGGCAGACGAATGGCGAACTACGCGCGGAGCTCGATCCGGAACTGGCGTGTTATGTCTTCGTCGGTGCAGTAGACATCGTGGTGACGAGCCGGGTGTTGGAATTGATTCAGCCTGATGCGGCCTCCGGTGTTCAGTCTGACGAGGGACCGCTGTGGACTCGCCACGCAAAAACCGTGGTCGATATATTTATGAACGGGATGAGCGTACCGTCTGGCGTGCGAGACCCCTAGCGCGAGATTTCAGGTAGTAATAGGCACAAACGCTGGCTGAATAAACTCGGCCCGGCGAAACATATGACGATCGATACGAGGGGGTCGGATCCATTGTCGAACGGAAGTTCAACACAGAAGCAGGGCAATTCGCCTGCAATTGAAGTCGTAGGATTGGCGAAGCGATACGGCGATTTCGAGGCCGTGCGCGGGCTCGACTTCGAGGTTAAGCCTGGCGAAGTCGTGGGCTTCCTCGGGCCGAACGGCGCCGGGAAAACGACGACTATGCGCATGTTGACGGGATTTATTCCTGCGACGGACGGCGAAGCTCGGATCGCGGGGCACGATATATTCAGTGATGCCACGAATGCGCGGCGAGCGATCGGTTACTTGCCCGAGACGCCCCCGCTCTATCCTGAAATGACGCCTACGAGTTACGTCGATTTTGTGGCCAGGCTGAAGGGCGTTCCGCGTCGCTCGCGCAAAGAAGCGGTCGAGCGTGCGCTCGGTCGCTGCGGATTGCTCGACGTTCGCGGTCGCGAGATTCGCCAACTCTCCAAGGGCTATCGCCAACGCGTCGGCCTCGCGCAGGCCATCGTGCACGAGCCCAAGGTACTCGTCCTCGATGAGCCGACCGTGGGTCTCGACCCGATTCAGATTCGCGAGATTCGCTTGCTGATTCAGGATCTAGCGGCGACCGGCGGACAGACAGTTCTGCTCTCTACTCATATTCTGGCGGAGGTTGATGCGATCTGTCAGCGCGTGATTCTGCTCGACCGGGGCCGCAAAGTGCTCGATCAATCACTGACGGAATTGACCGGCGGCGGGGTTTCGCTCGAGGAAGTATTTACACGAGTGATGACACGGGACGAAGCGACCGAACCGGGCGCGGAAGGGGAGGCGGCATGACTCATACGCTAACGATTGCTTCCCGAGAGTTGCGATCGCTCTTCGTTTCACCGGTGGCCTACGTCGTGTTGACCTTGTGGTCTGTGATTGCCGGAACGTTCTTCCTGGCAAGCTTGATCGGTTTTCAGGAGCGACTCATTCAGCTCCAGCAGTATCAAATGTTTCAGCAGATCGAGCTGATGAATTTGAACGATGAGCTCATCGAGCCATTCATTGGATCGATGTGGGTGATTCTGCTCTTCCTGCTTCCGGCGGTGACTATGGGGCTCGTGTCTAGTGAGAAGGCGAACGGCACGGACGAGCTCCTGCTCACAAGTCCAATTTCAATCTGGGACATCGTTCTCGGGAAATTCCTCGCGGGGGCCGGCTTTGTCACGGTGATGACGGCGATAGTGGCATTTTTTCCCGCCATCCTCTTCGTGTACGGAGAGCCTGAACTGGGCAAGACGATTTCGGGGGTGCTGTGCTTGTTATTCGTTAGCATCACGTACGTAGCGGTAGGCATCTTTGCATCCTCGGTCACGCGTAGTCAGCTGATCGCGTTCGTGTTTACCTTGGTGTTGCTCGTCATGCTGGGCATGATGCTGCCTTTTATCATCGATATCTCGATGGCGGGAAGCGGCCTGGGACGTGAGTCAGGAATCGCGCAGACGGTGCGCTGGATGTCGACAGGGAGCCATGTCGACCGAATGCTCAAGGGTTTGGTCGACACGGCGGACCTCGCGTACTTCGTGATTTCGAGTGCGGTTTTCTTGTTGCTGTCAAAGACGGTGATCGAATCGGCGAGGTGGCGATAGATGACGGGTACGGCCGCTCTACTTGCAGGGCTCGGGGTCGTTGCGATCGGCTTCGGGATTCTCTCGGCGCTGATGGCGCTTCTCTCGCCCTTTACAGATCCGCTTTGGATCTTTGGCAATCTCGTCGTTGGCGTTTCGCTCTTGGGCGCAGCGGTCTTCATGAGTCTCGATTCCCTTCGCGAGCGTGTGCGCTCCGGCGGCGGGCGGCGCGCGGGAAAATACGGCACGAGTGCGATCGTCGGAGCTCTACTCGGAATTGTGATACTCGGCCTTCTCGGTTTTCTCTCAACTCGGTACCACACACGCTTTGACGTGAGTGAGGCGGGCGTGCATACACTCGCTCCGCAGACGACAGAGCTACTTGAGAGCCTCGAGGAAGACGTGCAAATTACGGCCTTCTTTAACGAGTCAGAATCGCCGCCGATCGCAGGCCTGCTCGATCGCTATTCGTTCGCCTCGGAACGCGTGAAGCTTCGTTATGTCGATCCTAACTCAGAGCCTGGCCTGGTTGATGCGCTCGGCCTAACGACAGAAGAGTTGGCTACGGGTGTCGTTAGGTTCACTATGTCGAGCGGCGAGTCGACTTCGCTCTCGGAGTTCTCCGAGCCGGACATCACGAACGCACTCGTGAAGCTGGTTAAGAGCACGGGTAAGAAGGTCTACTTCCTAGTGGGTCATAACGAACGCGGCATCACTCCGCTTCCGGGTGAAGAGGGGACCTTTGCAGCAGGCCCCGAGAGTTTCGGTCGTGCGGCGGATGCGCTCGTGAACGAAACCTACGCGGTCGAACCACTTTTGTTGGCCAGCGCGGAAGATGTGCCAGCGGATGCCTCTGCGGTGATCGTGGCTGGCCCGACCCGGCCTTTGCTCGAGGGTGAACTCGCGGCACTCAGGCGTTACGTCGAGGGGGGCGGCGGACTCTTCGTGGCGCTCGATCCTCGCGCACAGACGAACCTCTACGCTCTGCTCGAAGAATGGGGCGTATTGATGGGCGACGACGTGGTGGTTGATCGTGCGCTCGCAGTCTTTGGGCAGGCGACGACGCCGATTGCCCAGGAATACGACGGTTCTCATCCGATCACGGCGCCGCTCCGTGAGCCTGCGCTCTTCCCGATGGTTCGGAGTATTGAACTGGTTGAAGCAACGGCTGTACGGTTCTCCGTGCTGGCGAAGACGGGCGAAGAATCATGGGCTGAGCGAGATCTCGAGGGCTGGCGAGTTTCCGGGCGAGCTGAGTACGATGAACTCGATGTGATGGGTCCCGTCGGCATAGCCGTGGCGGGCTCGGTTCGGGCTGCCGGAATACCGCCGGCTGCCCACAACGTTCATGGGAACGATGAGGCCGATGCCGCACCGGTTGCCGAAGGACGTCTCGTTGTCTTCGGCGATTCCGATTTCGCATCGAACGAAACCCTTGATGCTTTGCGCAATAAGGATCTCTTCGTGAATTCGGTGAACTGGTTGGCTGGAGATCTTTCACAGATCACAGTCCGTCCAAACGTGTCTCGCGCATCGAGCTTTCAAATGTCCCAGGATGAGTTTCGCCGGATCCAATATTTGTCGCTCTTTGTATTGCCTGAGGCTATTGCGGTCTTCGGCGTGCTGACATGGTGGCTTCGCCGAAAGGCGCCGGGGGCAGCTTGAGTCCGCGCATCACCGGAATTCTGGCGATCGTCGCGATCGCGTTAGGTCTCTTCGTCTACGTGAATGAGATCGAAGGCGACATGGATCGTCGGGCCGCCGAAGATGAGGCCGCGAAGATTCATTCGGGTTTCGATGCGACGGCGATCGACTCCGTTTCCCTCGTTACGCTCGATGGGGTCTCGGCGACGTTTGAGCGGCGTGATGGGCGGTGGTGGGTGACTTCGCCAGTCGAGGCGAGAGCGGAGGCGGCGGCTCTTGATGCAATCGCGAGTGCTCTAGCCAACATGCCACGTGAAGGGACCGTCGGTGAGTCTGCCGATCTGAACGGTTTCGGCTTAGGGGCGGCCGCAACCGTCGTACGTTTTCAAGTCGGTGGCGACGAGTATGGCCTGCGGATCGGGCGCTCGACGCCGGTCGGCGGCCATCGCTATGTTGCCCGCCTGGGCGATGGGAGCGTTGCCGGAAATACAGAGGTCGCTTACGTCGCGAGCTACCGCGTGAACGCGTTCAATCGAAACCTGAATGACCTCCGTGATCGTCGCCTCTTTGCGGTCGAGAGCGCGCGGGTGCGCCGGCTTCGGATTACATGGCCGCAAGACGGCGCGGGCGCAGAGAGCCCTGGCGAGCCGTTTGTAGTTGAACTTGAGCGAGGCGAAAACGGGGCTTGGTGGGTGGCTGCACCGATTCGGGCGCAAGCAGACGAGTCAATGATTCGCGAGCTGCTCTCGAATTTGATCTATCTCCGGGCATCCGGCTTTGTCGATGAGCGAACGCCCGCTGCGGCCGCCGCACTCCGACAAGTCGAAATAGAATTTGACTGGACACTTGATGCTGAAGGCCCAGCGGAAGCAATTGGCCTAACGGCGATTGGAAACGAATCGGCGCTCGAAGGACGCGTCCGGATTGGCGGTCTCGTGCCCGGAGGCCGCATCATCGAGGGACCGGAGGGACGTTGGGCAACGATCGCCTCCGAGCGACTTGACGATTTCCCCAAGGATCTGGAGCGCTATCGATTCAAGAGGCTCGCGGAGTTCGATCTTGCCTCGGCACGCCGTTTGGAGTTTAGCTTCGCAGCCCCGGTCGAGAGTGAGAGCCGTGTACCGCTCCGTGTCGTCGCCACGCTTGAAGAGGCCGGCTGGTCGAGCGTTGATCGCCTTCTCGACCGGGACGCTATCTCGGAGCTCGTGCGGTTGCTTTCGGGCCTTGATGCGGACGGGGTCGTCGCGGAGGAGATGGGGCCGAATGAGCTCGCTGGGGTGGGGCTCTCGCCTCCGCGCGCACGAATCAACGTCGAAGGCGGAGCGGAGGCCGGCGGGCCAGTTGTGACCCTCGCTGATCTCCGCTTAGGTCGCGTCGATTCTGATGGTCGTCTCTTAGTCCAGCGCGGAGACCGCCCGCAAGTGTTTAGACTTTCAGCTGCGTCGGCTGCGGGCTTGCCGGTGTCAGAGAGTGCCTACTTGGAATATTTCGAAGTCGACGTTTCGACGGACGGCTCTGGTGAAGTGGCGGAAGGCGAAGGCGGCAGTGAGCCGATCGACGTAGATCCTCTAGACGGATTGGACCTTGGTGAAGGTTAGGTGCAGGCTAGATACAGATTAAAAAGCGAGCTGCGCTAGCAGTGCGTCGTGAACTCGGGCGTTGCTCGATACGACCTCGCGCCCGCTTCGGTCCGCGGGACCGCCTCTTAAGTCGGTGACGCGGCCGCCTGCTTCCTCAACGATTAAAAATCCGGCAGCGACGTCCCAGGGGTGAAGCTTCAGCTCCCAGTAGGCATCGAGCCGGCCTGCGGCCACATAACATAAATCAAGAGCAGCGCTGCCATCGCGACGAATGCCGCGAGCCGTTTTTACGACGTTGCGGAAGCTCGCAAGATTATCGTCGTCGCTCTCGTGGACATCGTACGAAAATCCGGTCGCAACGAGCGAGCGCCCTAAATCGTCTTCCTGAGTCACATGTAAGCGCCGTTCGCCTAAAAAGGCGCCTTCCCCGAGAGCCGCTTCGAAGCATTCGTCTAGGAGAGGGTCGTAGACGATGCCGATCACGCGCTCTGGTTCGGCACCGGGCTTGGTTCGTTCGATTCCGATCGAGACGCAAAAGCGTGGGAAGCCGTGAGCGAAATTCGTGGTGCCGTCCAGGGGGTCGATGATCCACCTGTAGGGCGCATTGCTGTCTTCGCCGTGGCCTTCTTCTGCGAGGATAGCGTCTCCGAGATCGGCGCTTTCTATTCCGTCAACAATCAAGGCTTCGCAGGCGCGATCGACTTCCGTCACCAGGTCGATTGTGGCGCTCTTGGTGTCGATGGTTAGGCCTGTCTCGTAGCGTTCGCGTTGGATTGCCCCGGCCCTTCGCGCGAGCATTCGGGCGAGGGTGAGGCGGTGAGAAAGGTCTGGATCGTGGACCGAAAGCGGCATGAATGAATGGTGCTCCTGAGTATCGCCGCGAACTAGCGCAGGAGTCGGTAGAAGCGGCGTGCATTCGCCGTGGTTTGTTCGGCGATCGTCTCGACCGGGACGTCATGTAGCGCGGCCAAGGTTTCTCCGACGACGGCGACCCAGACCGGTTCATTGCGGCGTCCGCGATGACCCTGGGGCGCGAGAAAGGGGGCGTCGGTTTCGACCATCAATCGATCGAGGGGGATGCCACGTGCGGTTTCGCGCAAGTCTTCACTCTTTTTGAACGTGACGATTCCGGAGAAAGAGACGTAGAAGCCATGCTCCATCGCTCGCTTCGCGAAGGGAAGGTTGCCCGAATAGCAGTGGAGAACGCCTTCGATTTCATCGTTGCCCTCGGCGATCCAGATGTCTAGTAGCTCGTCATAGGCATTGGGTTCATCGCCTCGCACGTGAATGGAGACCGGAACATCTAGTTCTCGCGCCAGAGCAACTTGTTCCGCAAAGACGCTTCGCTGGATTTCGCGCGGGGAATTCATGTAGTGATAGTCGAGGCCACATTCACCGAGGGCGACGACGCGATCGTGAGCGAGTCCCTCACGAATCGCTGCACGATTCTCGTCATCGAGCTCTTCCGCTTCGTGCGGGTGGACTCCGACTGTTGCCCAGATTCGGGGGTCGCTCTCCGCGAGCGCGATGGCCTGCGCGTTGCCTGATAGGCCGTAGCCTGACCCGATCGAGACAATTTCATCCACGCCGCCTGAGAAGGTTCGCTCGAGCACGGCGGCTCGGTCGTCATCGAAACGTTTTGCGGTGACATGGCAATGGCTGTCCAACCACATAAGCAGGGTTTCTCTTTCTGATCGCGTCCGAAATGGGCGCGGGGCAGGGAATGATCTGGCTTGGGGAGAGTTCTTAAGCGACCGCGTCCCGAAGCCCAAGCAGCAGGCGTTCGGCAACCATCTGCGGGTTGGCGTTTCGCTGAACGAGGTCGCGGCGAAGTTGTTGCAGGCTTCTGTGCGCATCGAGGCTACGTGTGGGCGGGGCTTCGCCCCGACCGACGTGGTCTTTCACTTCCATGCGGAGCCATTCCGCGGAAACGTCGATCAATTCCGTTACACCTTCCGCGGCGGGTGCTCTTGCTCCGCGATACTGCTCCGCGAAGTCTAGAAGCTGGCCGACAGATTGTCCGCGCAGGTCATCGAGCATCTGTACGATCTCGGCGACTTCGGCCGGCGTTTCAGAATCACGCAAACCAACTGTGCTCTCGTCCTCGAAGCGGATGCGGACGCTTCTAGATCGAATTGTGGCGATGATCGCCGACGCGCGATTAGCAACCAGAATGAGGCTCGTGGCCGAAGGTGGTTCTTCAAGGAGGCGTAGGAGCGCGTTTTGCGCCTGAGGATTCATCCACTCCGCGCCAGAAATCACGGCTACGCGCCGGCCGCCTTCATTGGCGCCGAGGCGGAGCGCGATCTGAATGTCTCGGATCTGACCGATCGTTATGCGGGTATCGTCGTGGCCGCGTTCGACCCAAAGCAGATCGGGGTGGTCCCCTATATGCCGATGGGTGGGCCCGTGCTTGCCCTTGCCGTCGAGAACAATGGGCGTGCCTTCTGCATCTTCATAGGACCGATGGCAGGCGTCGCAGGACTCACAGACCTCTCCGCGATCGGCATTCCGGCACACGAGTGCTCGGGCAAATGTCTGAGCGGTCGTCGCGGGAAGCTGCCCCGTTCCCGTGAAGAGATAGGAGGAGTGCACTCGGTCGTTTCCGATCGCGCGCCGGAGGATTTCTGCCGGGTCATTCTCTGTGTGGGCTTCGCTTTGCATTTTGGCTCAGTCTAGCGAGCCCGCTGCCCTCGTGTCAGGAGCGCGCAGACGGCATCGAAAACCAAAGAGCTGAAGGCCTATTTGAGGTCGAATGATCTCAAGCTGCCGGTTGGTTGCGTCGATATGCGACGAGTCAGGCAATTAATGGAGGCACGAACCAGCAATGGCGATGAGCGGATTTGGTAGAAAAGGCGAGGGAGCATCTTCTGCACCGGCGGCGCGCGCGAGCTCCTCGGGAGGCGCATCAGGAGGCTTCGGGAATCTCACAGCATTCATCGATCAGGGTTCTGAGTTCGAGGGCAAGCTCTCGTTTAAAGACACTGTGCGGATCGATGGCACCTTCAGCGGTGAGATCTCAAGTGATAATACTTTGATTGTCGGCGAGTCCGGACAGATCATGGCAACCATCAATTCGGTCTGCGTGGTCATCAGCGGTCTCGTCGAGGGAAATATCCATGCGTCTGAGCAGATTGTTTTGCACAAGACGGCTCGCGTGAGAGGCGACCTAGAAGCCCCGAGCGTGATTATGGAAGAGGGCGCGCAGCTCAACGGTGGCCTCAAGATGGGTAAGATCAGTGGATCCGAGAAGGCGCAGAACGCTTCGAAGGGATCGTCCGACGTTGTCGCCTCGAACGGCGGTGGTTCGTCGAACTAACGAATTAAGTCGCGTCCTTAGAGACGCGCGTATTGAGTATGGGGGGCGGCCCTGTCTTTCGCGTACAGCACGCGGTGGGCGGGGCACTCTCGTTTCTGGTCTCGGAAACTCGGTCAACGGAGAGCAGTTCGACATTGCCGCCAGCGGCGATGATGGCCGGGCATATACGATCGATCCATGACTCGGCTCAGGGTTAATGCGGAACTCGCTTAAGCTCGTGGGGAGGGCTCTAGGTTCTAGAGTTCGATCCGGCTTTCGAAGCCGCTCTCCGCATTCCAGATTTCGACCGTGTCGCCGTTGAGCCACGCGATCTCCGCTGCGCCGTCTTCGTCGACGTCGACTGTGGCTACGAGATCAAGCGCATCGCTTAGGTCCTGGGGGCCCAATTGCCATTTGAGGACGACCGAGTTGGTGTCGAACTCAGATGCAGGCGTCATGGCCAGGGTAAGACCGCCGTTCGCACCGCGCCCGAGGAGGTCGTCGCGTCCGTCGCCGTCGAAGTCCGCGACCGCGAGAAGCGCGAAGCCTTCGGGTGCTACGTCGAGCGGCGTGAAGCTAGGAGAGAGGTCGCCGGGGTGCGTCAGTGAAAGAAAGCCGTCCTCGGTCTGCCAGAGAAGTTCAGCACGTCCGTCGCCGTCGAAATCGCCGTAACCAGCGAGAGCGGTGTCGAGGCTACCGGTCGCCGGATTGATGGTGGCGTTCTCGCCATTCACGATCCAGTTTTCCCCAGTCGCAGTGTCTTCGATCAACCAATCGCCACGTCCGTCACCGTCGAAGTCAGCGAGGCCGACGAAGCGCTCGGTGGCTCGCAAGCGAAGCGCCTCTTCAAAGGTTGCCGGCAGGTCTTCGCTTTCGAGGGCTGCAGCGCCGTCCGAAAGGAAGAGCTGCCCCGATTGATCCTGCCAGACAATTTCACGCAGGTCATCGGCATTTGAGCGGCCGGTGCCAGCAAGCGATACGCCCGCGACCATTTCGGCGTCAACGCGAGCCTGAAGCCAGCTCTGTGCAGGCGTGGTGAGCCCCGACTGGGGGAGGCGTGTGTCACCACCTAGCAAGAGGGCGCGGACGGATTGAGCGAGACCTGCCAGCGTTTCCGTTGCGTCGTTTTCTTGGGTGTTGTCTTCGATGGTGTCGGCGGCATCGGTCTTGCGGGTGTCGCCGTTAGGATCGTTATCCGCGAGAGTTTGTTCTGAGGGATCAAGCGCCGGTCCGGGCGCACTCAGAGCACCGCCGGGTGAGACGGCGCGCGCGGCCGTTGCCTGCATCGGTTCCTGGAAAATTATCGGAGGCGAGGGCGGTGAGGATTCGCTCATATCGCCGCTGCCATTGACTGCGATGACGGTGATTTGAACGCTGTCACCCGCTTCCCCCGAGATCTTAATCGCCGACTGATCGGTGATCGTGCTGAACTGGAACATCGAGCCGTTGCGAGCTTCGAAGACCATATAGTTATCGACGCCGCCTTCAGAGGGGGGCCATCCGAGTGTAGCGAATGTTAGGCCGGGCTCGAGGTAGACAGGATCCATGGAGATGGCCGCGTCGACCGCAGGACCAGAAGGGCCACCGCCACCGCCGGTTGAGCCGCAACCCAGCAAAGTCGAGAGTACGAAAAATACGCACGCGAATATGAACTGTCCGGGGGCTGCGGTGAGGGGAAGCCGTCGGCCTGTCGCGCTTCGGCGCGAGCCGTTCGGTGTGATTGCAGCTTGGTCATTTTGAAAAGAGATTGGCTTAATCATGGGCCCCCCACTTGGCCCACATTCTCGGCGTTTCGTCTCCCACGCATCTCATCCATCTCATGATCGAGATGCTTCGACGTAGCAGGAGGATGTCCGAGAGAGGCGAAGCGATTTAACCGGTGAAATCCCTGTATTCACTAGCTTTGATCGTATGTTTTCAAGAACCTTCGGAAAGGATCCTTCTACCGGATGTGATCGGAATCACACCGGCCTTGGGATGAGTCGTTTTTTCGAGATAGGGGGGTAAAAAACTCGATTTGAGACAATGTACCGAGGGAGGTAGGCTTCGCACCCCATGAAAATCAATCTTCTTCTATTTGGTTCTGTGCGCGAAGCCGCCGGGACTTCAAAGCTCAAAGTGGAGCTGGCCGACGGTGCCCGCGTAGCGGATCTCCGGATCTGGCTCGCCGAGCGGAATCCCGTCGTTGAGAAGCTCGGCGATCGCTTGGCCGCCTCCATCAATACGGAAATGGCGCAGGCCGACGACGTGCTCGAGGACGGTGACGAGGTCGCGTTCCTGCCCCCGGTCGCCGGCGGCGATGGCGCCGTGAAGCGCTGCACGATCTCCGAACTGCCCTTGGATGAAGCGGAAGTTGCCGCGCGAGTCGAGGGCCCGGACGCTGGAGGCGTTGTCTCGTTTGTCGGCCGGGTTCGCAATCACGCCCGAGGCCACACGATCGAACATCTCGAATACGAGGCCTATCCCGCGATGGCTGAGAAAGAGATGGAGAAGATCGTCGACGAAGCGGCTGAGAAGTGGCCTGGAACGCGCGTCGCGATTGCACATCGTATCGGGCGACTCGAGATCGGAGACGCGGCAGTGATCGTGATCGCGGCTTCAGCCCATCGCGGGGAAGCTTTCGACGCCTGCGAATTCGCGATCGACACGCTTAAGGTGACAGTACCGATCTGGAAGAGGGAAGTCGCGACCGATGGCGCCTACTGGGTCGATGATCATGCCTAGCATTCGGTGTGGCGCGGCGAGGAATGTGAACCCGGGCGGCAAAGCATGAGCGAAGAGAGCGGGCATAAGCCCTCCCACCACAAACATCATCATAGAACAGTCGCGCCTGCGTCCGTGCCGACGCTCATCGTCACAGTCAGCGACACGCGAACCGTAGAGACCGATACCGGCGGCGCACTTGTAGAAGAGATGCTCGTGGCAGCGAATCAGCAGGTGTTAGGGCGTCGTATCGTGCCGGACGAGCCGGAGGCGATTCGAAACGCGCTCGCGGAAGGGCTCTGTACCGAAGGCGCTCGGGCGATCATCTTTACGGGGGGAACAGGCGTTGCTCCCCGCGACATCACCCCCGACACGATCGAACCAGAACTTGAAAGGGTGATTCCGGGCTTCGGGGAACTCTTTCGAATGCTCTCCTACGAGGATATAGGCTCGGCTGCGCTGCTTTCTCGTGCCGTTGCAGGTCTGCGAGAGGGCAAGGTCGTCTTTGCGATTCCCGGCTCGCGCGGTGCCGTGAAGCTGGCGCTGGATAAGCTGATCGTGCCGGAGCTCGGACATCTGGCTGGTGAAGCGATCAAGGCGCGCTGAGCTAGGTCGCAGCTGTGAGTGGCGTTTGGCTCTCGATTATACGCAGCCACGCGCAGCGCCCCGGCAATCTCCCGGCGACTCCCGTCGGCTTGCAATCTCCGCAGTGTCTCGGTGCGTCGGCTTCAAGCGGGAATCTTGGCGAGCCGATGAGCGCTCCATGACTTCTCTTCGCCGGTTTCGACAGGCTCGCTCCTGCGGACGCTATTCGCGCGATTCATTGCTCTCCCAACGTGCATTATCGTCGCGGATTCTATTCGTCGCCGTCTTGGCTTCGTCTTTATTGCTAGGCATCCACGCGAGTGCTGAGATTCGAGTCTGGGTTGACGACCGTGGCGTCACGCATTTCAGCGATGACCCCGAAGCGGGGCCTCCTCAGACTCAAGCGGTTGATGAGAATGAAGTGGAGACGCTTCGCACGGTATGGGATGATGGACTCGTCGGGCCAACCGTTTCACCAGGTGAGGCGAGCTTCGGCAAGGATCGCGTGAATCGGTTACTACGCGGAGCGCTCGCAGATTTGAAACGTGGGGAAGTTGCGCGCGCGGACTCAACGCTCAGGGGCGTACTTCGTCTAGATGCGCGCCGGGCGGAGGCTCATTGGTATCTAGCGGTGCTCGCGCGGGCACGTGGCCGATTTACGACGGCTGAACATCATCTGCGCCGCTTCCTCGATTCGGCAGGGCCGAACTTGGAGGCATGGCGTGCGAAGGCCGTTGAGCGACTTGCGGCCATTGAAGACGAACGACGGCTTGCAGATCCTGAGCATCTCGAGGGACCGCTCGAACTCGAGTCTATTCGCGACGAGCATTTCCGTGTGCAGGTCGACGCACGTCTTGGCGAAGTCGCGAACGATTACGCGAGCCGCGTACTCGACTATTTACGCGACGCACGGACGGACGTGTCGAGTTCACTGGGGGTGGCCCCGCTCGAGCCTCTCGGCGTCGTACTTTACGGTCGTGCTGCATACGTACGAGCCCATGCTCACCGTTTCTCGTTTCAGACGATTGGCTTTTTCGATGGGCGAATCCATGTCGCGTCGCCGGCGCATCCAACGGAGTCGCTGCGCGGCGTGCTATTTCACGAATACACGCATGCCGTCTTTCGCGAAGTCACTGGAGGCGATCGTCCCTATTGGCTGAACGAAGGTCTTGCCGAACAGATCGAACGCCGATCTCGGAATCTTGCCGTTTCCACGAGGAGCGAGCGAGCAGCACTCCGCGCCAATATCGAAATGGATGCGTGGATTCCGCTCTCCTCGATCGCGGAGAGTTTTTCGGGGCTCGCAGATGATGAGGCGCGCAACGCCTACCTGCAATCAGTGGCCACCGTTGGCTTTATCCATACGAAGACCGATGTCTCAGGACGTCGTCGCCTCCTCGAGTTGATCGGAGAAGGCTTCTCCGTCGATCAGGCACTGCATCAAGTGATGGGGCTGGATACCGAGGGTGTCGATGCCGCGATTCGAGCGGAGATCCGCCGAGAGTTTCCGGTCTGGACTTTGCCCGCGGCGAAGGGGGATGCACCCGAGCCTTCTTAAAGGATCTGTTAGGGCGCGACTAAGCGACTAAGGGCTAGGAGATGGGCCTATCGTCCAATGCGGTATGAGCTTCAGTTCGAGTTGCGTTCGAGGACAACGCGCTCGCCAATTCGCCAGCCCTGTGTTCGAACGTATCCTGCAGGGACCTCGAGAACGGCATCGACGGCTTCCTTTGGCCTTAAGGTGGGGCCGTTCTCGCCCTCGACGAAAGGCACTTCGGTGTGAACGTCGATGATCCGTCCGTTTCTGATCCAGACGATGTCGATCGAGAAGCGCATGCCTTTCATCCAAAATGTATAGATGGCAGGGTGTTCGTAGGGGAAGTACATGCCTGTGTTCCAGGGTAGGGCGTCTCGATGGCCGAGGCCGAGCTGTTGCTTTTGAGGCGTATCGGCGAGCTCCACTGCTAGTCGCTGGCCCGCAACTTCAACCCAAGCTTCTGGCGGTTCCGTCGAGAGGGATGCTGGGCAGCCGATGACGGAGAGAACGAGCGACACGGCGAGTAGGGAGGTGAAGAAGGGGAGGGCCGCGCGCGCGAAAATGCCACGGATTGAGCGTTTCATGATTCCGGCGTCTCCGAAGCGTAGTATTCGAAATCGACGAGGTTTTCTTCCATGTAGACGCGTAAGCGTTTCACGAGTTTGGCCTCGAGCTGGCGCACACGTTCACGCGAGACGTCGAATTCCGTACCGAGATCAGCGAGGGTTCGTGGTTCGTCGGCCAGGATGCGTTCGTTGAGGATTTGCAAATCGCGTTCGCTCAGGCTCTCTGTGAATTCCTCGACCTTGCTCAAGAAGACCTCGCGCAATTCTTGTCCGCCTACGACGGCTTCGCTGCTGATACCCGGGGCGGCCATGCGATCACCGAAGGTCATTCCGTCGCCTTCGTCGCTGCGCAGCGGCGCATCGAAAGAAACGTCCGGCTGAGATAGCCGCGCTTCCATGTCGATGACGTCGTCTTCTGTGACCTCGAGCCGCTCGGCCAAGAGCTTCGGTTCGAGCTCGTACCCGAGCCGTTCGAGTTCGCGCTTCTCTTTGTTCAAGCGGAAGAAGAGTTTGCGGGAAGCGCGCGTCGTGCCGAGCCTAACGCTGCGCATGTTGTCGAGGATATATTTCAGGATGTACGCGCGAATCCAGTAGACGCCGTAGGACGAGAGCTTCACGCCTTGATAAGGATCGAAGCGCTGAACGGCTTCGGCAAGGCCTACATTGCCCTCCTGGATCAGGTCCAAGGTATTCGTCCAAGCTCGCCTATATTCCATCGCGATTTTTACGACGAGCCGCAGGTTTGAGAGGACGAGCTGCTTCGCAGCATCGACGTCCCCATCTTCGACCCATCGAACTGCTAGTTCGTGCTCTTCCTCGCGCGTGATCGGCGCGTGGTGGCGGAGCTGGGACATGTAGGCGGTGAGTGCGCTGGCCTGAGCGACGCCGGGCGCCTTCGGACCGGATGGGATCGGGAGCGAAGCGTCGCGCGTTCGATCTACGGGGAGGTCTTCTCCAGGCGGAGCATCGTCTGAATCCAAATCCGTGTGATCGTCCGCGCCCGATCGCATCGCATCGACGTCGATTATCTCGCCGGCGCCATTTGACGCCCCGATCGGATTCACGTCAGAACGGGAATCGTCTTCCTCTTGCTCGGCGGCGAGCGCCTCGATCTCGATCGCTTCGGCTTCGATGACCGCGTCCGGCGCGATCTCGTCTTCGCCCGATTTGGCGAGTTCCACTGAAGACGGCCCGACAACCACAGCTTCTGTGGTTTCGGCTTCACCGGCTCGCGCGGTCTTCTTAGTGGATGAATCGGGATGGATGCTCATGATTTTGTTGCACATCAGGATAGCAAAACGCGCAGCCCGACCTCGCCCCAATGGGCGAGCGGAACCGCGCGCTTAGTTTTGTCTCTTTTGATCCGCCCGAGGGCGGATCATGAGACGTCGTGGGCCCCTGATGACCTGCAAAGGCAAGCCAGGAGGGGGTTGCACGCTTTTCGTTGGGTCTTCCTACGAAGCGCCGGTGCCGCAGCTACTGCTTGAGCGAGCGGATGAACGCCACCAAGTTGTCCTGGTCCGCGTCGCTTAGGCCCTGGACCGGCGCCATCATGGCCGAGCCGCCGTAAACGAGCGCACCCTTGGTGATGACGTTCTTGATGTCGGCGTCGGTGCCGGGCGTGCCATCCTTGTCCGTGTCGAGTTTGAAGTCGCCGACCGTGAAGTCGCGCGGGGCCGGCTGGCCGGCAGCGGCGAGTGCGAGACCCGTCGGGCCGTCACCCTTTCCGCCCGGACCGTGGCATGAAACGCAGAGCGCCTGGAATCTTTCATTGCCTGCCGCGACGTCACCAGCAAAGGAGACGCTCGGAAGAGCAAAAGCAGCGAGGAAAATCGCGGTGGTGAACAAACGGGTCATTGGTCTCTCCTGTCGTTCTTGATCTCGGTCCGACCTTTTGTCTGGATTCGAGTCGAAGATCGTGAATGCGTTAAGTCGATCGGTCACGCGAAGCGAGGTCGATCCGTTGAAATGTGATTGCCTTGCTATTTGACTGTAGCCCCACCAGATTGGGCTCAGTCGTTCGAGCAGAACGCGGAATTCGTTTAATCCGCTCGGGCCTTGGCTCAGCCTGTAGGTGGTTGCGGCGCAGAGAATGGTTCCGGAATCGCGAGTCGTCTAGGGGTGCAACGAAGAGCTGCGTTTCTGGCGACTGTGCACGGCTTTTGGGGGTTCCTCTCTCGTAAATTTAAGGCCCCTCAATATCGACACATTTGGATCGGTTGTCCGGCTCGCTCGAATAATTTGGGGGGCAATCGAGAAGGCGCTCCGAAGAATCCCCGAAGCGCCTTGGTTTGATACCGACTCTCCTAAAACGCCGTGACCAGATTTACTCGCTGCGGCCCCGCACCCACTCGGTCAGCATGCGCACGCCGACACCTGTGCCGCCGCCAATATGCAGGGGTGTTTGGTTTCCTGTCATGCCCGAGCCGGCGATATCGAGATGGACCCAAGGCGTATCGCCAACGAAGCCCTGCAGGAATGCGCCCGCGGTCGAGACGCCGGCGTCGCGTCCGCCAGAGTTCTTCCAGTCCGCCACCTTGCTCCTCATGGACTTCGTATGCACATCGAGCAGCGGCATCGGCCAAACCGTTTCACCGGTGACGTCGCCTGCAACACGGAGCTCATCGATCAGCTCGTCGTTGTTGCCCAAAGCGGCGGTGGCCCAAGGGCCGAACGCGACCATGGCCGCACCGGTCAGCGTCGCGATATCGATCATTGCATCGGGCTTATAACTCTTGAGCGCGAGGTCGAGCGCATCCGCCATGACGAGCCGACCTTCAGCATCCGTATTGACGATCTCGATCGTTTGGCCCGAGCCCGACGTGATGATATCACTCGGTCGATAGGCCATATGGCTCGGCATATTCTCTGCCGCTGCGAGAATGCCAACGACATGAATCGGGAGGTCGAGCAGAGCGATCGCGCGCATCGCGCCAAACACCGTGGCCGCCCCGGACATGTCATGCTTCATCTCGAGCATGCCGCCCGCCGTTTTTAGTGACAGGCCGCCGGAATCGAAGGTAACGCCCTTGCCTATCATGGCGAGCGTGCCCGCTTTCTTGCGCTTCGGCGTCGCGCCATGCTCAAGCACGATCATACGCGGCGGACGGATGCTGCCCTGTCCGACGGCGAGAATCGCGCCCATGCCGCGCTTTTCCATCTCGGCGACATTCATCACGGAGCATTTCAGTCCGACCGACCGCGCCATCTTTCGTGCTTCGCGCGCGAGGGATTCCGGATAGATCACGTTCGGCGGATCATTGGAAAGATCTCGCGCGATGAGCTGGCACTCCGCGATTGCGGCGGCGCGTTTGGCGCTCGATCGAAGCGCAGAAAGGCCCTTCACTTTGCGAGCAAACAGGATGCGGAGGCGGGGATTCCCGCGTCCCTTCGAGCCACCGGTCTTGTATTGATCGAAGGCGTAGCTGCCGAGCAGGGCGCCTTCGGTGAGGAGCGCTGTGGCGCTTTCCGGCGTGAGCCCCGGTCCACCTGGAACGATGAGTGCCACTTGTCCACGACCCTCACGACTGGCGTCCCGGCCGACTCGCCCACCGAGTTCTCGGATGCGTTCGTCGTCAAGTTTGTCGACTTCGCCGGCGCCCAAAAATATGACGCGAGTGAGATCGCCGCCTCGCGGACCGTAAATCGCCAAGCGGTCCCCGACGCCCGCCTTGAAATCCCCCGACGCAAGGGCGTCAGACAATCGGCCACCCATGCGGCGGTCGAGTCCGGATAATCCTTGTGGGAGGGAGGAGGGGGACTCGCCCCGCCTAGTGATCGGGATCACCACCGTATCGGCTTTCACGTCCGAGGCCCCGCCGGCGTCGATTTGGATTCGCATGGTCATAGATTCGCTTCTCCCCTAATTTCGCAGCACCGCGAAAGCGGTGCCGGTGTCTCGCTTGTTTCTCGGCACTCTGCTCAAATAGATCGAGTGTCGTTTTATCTGTCTGGACCCTTGGCTGCAAGCGCTGCCGATGGGTTGTCGGTATTCAATGGAATTCGGCAGAAGCCTAAAGCGATTTTGGCGATAGCCTTAATAGGATTCACAAATAAGGGGGAAACGCCGTGAGCTTTGACTTGATCAGCCTGATTCTTCAGGCAGGTCTCATCGTCAAGCTCGTCCTTTTGCTGTTGCTCGGCTTTTCACTGAGCTCACTGACGATCATAGTCGTGAAATGGTGGGAGCTTCGAGCCGCGGATCAGGATAGCGAGGCCTTTCTTGAGGTCTATCGACGAGAGGGATTCAGCGGGGCATTTGATGCCGCGCGACATCTCGACCGCAGTCCGCTGGCCGTCGTCTTTTTGACAACCGGGGCAGAGCTGCAAAAGGCACGAGGACGAGATGGCGGCGATCGCTCACGAGATCGGCTGGTGACTCAACTGGAGCGAACGATCGCCTGGAGTGCGACCGCTCAGGTGCGCCGGCTCGAACGCGGCATGCCCTTTCTGGCGACGACCGGTAGCGCGACGCCCTTTATCGGTCTCTTCGGAACCGTTGTTGGCATCATCGCCGCCTTCCAAAGCATCGGCGAAGCTGGGCAGGCATCTCTTGCGGTGGTCGGCCCGGGTATCGCCGAGGCGCTCGTCGCGACCGCTGTCGGGCTGCTCGCCGCGATTCCCGCGACCATCGCCTACAACGCCTTCGGCGGCCGCATCGATGCGGTGCTCGCCATGCTCGAACGCTTCTCGTCGCAATTCGAAGAGGATGTCTCGCGCGTCGTCCTGTCTCCTTCTGGCGGAGCTTCCGTTGCGCCGGCGCAGACCGTCAGCACGACCGATATTCCGGCCGGGCGGGGTTAGGCGGATATGGGCGTTCAGCTCTCTAGAGGTCGCGGCCGTCGTGGCAATGCTGAGATCAATGTTACGCCCTTCGTGGACGTGGTGCTGGTGCTCTTGATCATCTTCATGGTGACGGCGCCGCTCATGCTTCAAGGCATGGACGTCAATCTTCCGGAGACGACGACTCAACCGATTCGGATGCCTAACGCGCCGCTGGTTTTGACCATCTCGAAGAAGGGCGAATATTCGCTGGCGCGAAAGATCGTTCCGTTAGCTGAATTGCAGGCGAAGCTCGAAGCCGTCTTCGAGTCGCGTGGGTCGAAAGAAGTCTTTCTTCGGGCCGACGAGGACGCGGCTTATGGTGTCGTGGTGCAGGGCATGGCCGCCGCACGGCGGGCCGGAGCCACTCGACTCGGCATTGTGACCGAGGAGGAGCGGTGAATTCCTCTCGACCGCACCGGCGTTTGCCGCGCTGCGGAGCAGCCGGGCGTCGACGCCCCAGCTTGTTCTTAGGCGGAGGCTCGGGATGACTGCGGACTTCGCTGATTGGGTTGACGAGCACTCGCAGGATCATAAGCGTCGGCTGCGGACGGCAATGTTCGTGTCGCTCGCGATGCACGCGGTCCTGCTAGGGATTTTCGCGGTGTCGCCTCCGGCGCTGATCGCGCCCACCCCCGAATACCTTTCGGTGGACTTGGTGGCGGCGGCCCCGCCCGTGCAGCGGGTCACGCGGAGTCCTTCGGCACCCCCGGCGACTCCCCCGGCAACTCCGCCGGCTGCGGAGCCCGCTCCGGCTCCGCCCGCACCCTCCGCTCCGGCTCCGCCGATCGCGGAAGCGCCCGTCCAAGTGCTTCCAGAAGAAACTCCGGGCCGAATTCGCGAAGCAAAGCCAGAGCCGCCGAAGGTCGTCGCAGAAGCGAAGGTTGAACCGACGCCCAAGCCCAAGCCCAAGCCAAAGGCCCCCGCACCTCCGCCGCGTCCGAAGAAGGAAGAGGCCTTCGCGGACGGCGATGCGGCGATGGCAGCGCTGATGGCGGAGCTTGGCGGAGACGAAGTCTCGGAACTATTGGAGTCTTCGGCGGCGCAGCGTGCCGAGGATGCTGCGAACGAGGCCGAATCGGCGGGTGCGCCCCAAAAGGGCATCAAAGTTTCGCCCGAGCAGCTCGCTTGGGACCGAGGCGCACAGCAACAGATTTCGCGCCGGTTCCCCGACCTTGCGCGGTATCGAGGGCGGCGACTGGTCGCGCAAGTAGAGATCAACGTCACATTATCAGGCGATATTTTAGGCAATCCTAAGTTGATTCGAACATCGGGGGATCTCGATTTCGATCGTCGCGCTGTCTCGGCCATTCTGCTGGCGGCGCCATTTGGCGCGCCGCCTGAAGCGGGGCCACGCAGGCTTAATCTGAATTCGGAAGATCGTTAGTCGGCCCGACAGTTAGGCAATTTTCTTACAAGATATTCATTCGACTCTGGGGGGACGATGATCAGCCATTTTTTGAGTGGAACGAGATCCGCGAGATGGTGCGCCGTAGCGCTTGCCAGTGTATTAGGTCTGAGTGCGAATTCAGCGGTCGCTAAGGATATCGACGCAGAGCGCGCACCCCTGCCGACCCTCGAGGTTGCTCCGGGCGGCGGGAGTTCTTTTCGCGCGGCGGTGCTGCGATTTCGGACGGTCGGGGAGTCCGTAGGTGACCAGCGGGTCGAAGATCTGCGCGACGAAATTGAGCGCGGCCTCATGTTCTCCAGTGAAGTACTGCCCTTGGACCACGCTGCTTATCTTGCACCAGAAGAGAGCCCAGCGGTCGATTCTGAGCAGGGCGGTGCGATCGATTGTGATTCGTGGAAGCAGAGTGGCGCGGATGCTGTGGTGTTAGGCGAAGTGCGACGAGAAGGCTCGCTGCTTCGCGCCGATCTCCGAATTGTTGATGTGGCGCGCTGCGCGGATCTCAAGACGGGGAAAGTGACGGGCGATCGGGATAAGCTCTCGACGCTTGGACGAACGATCGCGGATGAAACGGTCGAGGCCCTCACCGGCCTTCGAGGGGTGGCCTCTACAGAGATCGCCTTTATCTCGGATCGCACGGGACATCGCGAGCTCTACGTGATGAGCGCCGATGGCCGAGACCAGCGCCCCGCGACCGGAAGCCGAACGCTCAAGATGTTTCCCGAATGGACTCCCGATGGAAAAGCCGTCTTGTATACGAATTACGACGGTGGTCAGCCTGCCTTCTCGATCACTTCACGTGATCCGGAAATTACGCCGGGGCCGATTCTTCGGTCGCTGATGCCGGGGTTACCGAAATACCGCGGCCGCTTCGATCCGTCCGGGAAAGAACTCGCGATGGTGTCGAGCGTCGAGGGTGCCGCGGAGATCTTTCGAGTGAAGCGGAAGGGCTCTGAACCTCGCCGACTCACGAACCATCCGGCCATCGATATTTCACCCTCGTGGTCTCCTGACGGCCGGCAGATCGTTTTTTGCTCAGACCGCTCCGGAGCGCCGCAGCTCTACATCATGGACCGCGACGGCGGGAATATTCGACGGCTCACGTATACGGGCTCGTACAACTCGGCCCCAGTTTGGTCGCCGGATGGGCGCTGGATCGCGTACGAGACCCGAGTCCGCGGGCAATTCGATCTTTGGCTGATCGATCCCTCGGGTCAGATTAATTTTCCGATCGTCCAACATGCCCGTTCCGATGAGGCGCCTAGCTGGTCTCCTGACGGCCGAAAGATCGCCTTCAGCTCCTCGCGTCGAGGGCGCTACGACATCTACGTGATGGACTGGAATGGCGAGAACCTCCAGCGGCTGACGGCACGCTCCGGAAAGAATATTCAGCCCGATTGGGGGCCTCAGCCCCGCTGACAGGGGTCTCAGCCGGAGAATGAGGATGCGCTTTTAGGGTTTGTGCGAAGGGGGCGATTCCCCGGACTTGCTTTCCGATTTGCCTGCTAGAATTCGCGCCCTCCAAAACGGGTGCGCCTCTCTTCCGGGGACACGTAGCGGAGATCAAGAGATGGAACCGATGTCGATGCTGTTCAAGAGCGATGGACCGAGTTTGGGTCTCAGTCAAAATGAAGCGAACGCCCTGGGTGCTGCGCGCGCCCGGCGTACTAGCGGCACGCTCCGACTAGTGATGAGCCTGAGAGGTGCGAAAAGCGCTTTCGGATTCGTGGCGATTCTTGGCCTGCTGGCGAGCACGGGCTGCGTGACGCAGGGTGATTTTCTCCGCTTACAGGAACGCGTCGCCGAGAGCCATGAACGCGACGGCAGCGAACCGGATCCCTTTGCTCGAATTGCTCAGCTGTCAGCGGATGTTGATTCGCTGCGCCAAGAAGTACGCGACCTGAAGGGCGAACTTGAGCTGGCTCGCAAGGAAGCTGCGGATGCGCTCGTCGCGGTTCGCCAAACGCGAAACGCGATTGCCGAAGGGGAGGCCGCGGCATCTTCTGCGATGGCGGCGGCGGCGGCGAGTGAGGGCGGCGGCGAATCGGAGTCCGAAGCCTTTTCGCCGGACCAGGAATTATCGGGCTATCAGGATGCGCTCGGCGCATGGCGCGCTGACGATTATACGGCCTGCATGAAACGCTTCACGAGCTTCCTGCAGAGCTGGCCGAACTCGGGCTACGCGGATGACGCGGCCTATTGGCTTGCGGACTGCACGTATAAGAATGACGAGTTCAAGCGAGCCGTCGTACGGTTCAATGCGGTGGTCACGGTCTATCCCGATAGCCCGAAAGCACCTGACGCCTTGTACAGGCAGGGCGAATCGCTGCTAAAGCTGGGCCCAAAGTTTCACGAAGCAGCACGGACCGTCTTCAAGAAGGTCCGAAAGGACTATCCCGCGTCCGAGCGTGCGGCTGAGGCTGCACGACAGCTCGAACGGCTCGGGGCCGGTTGAGAATCAATCGTCGCTTGAAATTTCGAGCGACGTGTTACGACACTTTAAGAGGGGCTCGTCCCAGAATTTTCTAGACAAGAGATGGAGCAAGGCGTTGAAGAAGCGTGATATGGCGAAGTTCAAGAAGCTGCTGGAGTCTCAGCGAGACGAGCTGGTGGGAAACGCACAGAAGACACTATCGGGCGACATTCACCTGGACCCCGACGATTTTCCGGACGAGATCGACGCGGCCTCTTCGGAGATGAACCTGGCCTTCCAGGGACGTCTTCGCGAGCGCGAGCGTGGTTTGATTGGAAAGATCGAGCAGGCACTGAAGAAGATCGAAGATGGTGTCTACGGCGAATGTGAGAGCTGTGGCGAACAGATCACGCTCAAGCGTATCGAAGCGCGACCCGTCGCAAAGCTCTGTATCGACTGCAAAGCCGAACAGGAAGCAATCGAACGCCGCAACGCGTGATCGATTGGCGATCCCGCTGATTCGCACGGATTTCGGCCGATCGTGTTTTGCTCTCTGTTTCTCTGTTTGTGGAGGGTAAGGGCCGAATGGATCGACCAGGCGGGACTGCAGCCCGATGAAATATTTACATTCGCAGGGAGACACGTTTCCCGAAGACGGGCTTGTTCTCGGGATCGAGAGTTCCTGTGATGAGATGGCCGCAGCGGTTCTTCGCGGCGGTCGCGAGATCGTGTCTAGCTCCGTGCATGGGCAAGAGAGCGTGCATTCGCCCTACGGTGGCGTTGTGCCGGAGCTTGCGAGTCGGGATCATGTCCGCGTCGTTTCGAACGTCGTTTCCGCGGCACTGTCGGAAGCGGGCCTTGAGCTCTCCGATTTGGATGGGCTCGCCGTCACTGCGGGGCCGGGCCTCGTAGGATCTTTGCTCGTGGGGCTCTCCTTCGCGAAGGCTCTCGCCTACGCAAATGATCTTCCCTTCGTAGGCGTCCATCATCTGGTTGGGCACCTGGTCGCTGCGGAAGTGGCAGGGAAGGGCGATGGGGACGTCCGGGGCGATGATCTAGCGCCTCCCTATGTCGGACTTGTCGTGTCTGGTGGCCATACGGCTCTTTACCGCGTCGGCGTCGAGGGTTTACCTACTTTGCTAGGCGAGACTCGAGACGATGCTGCGGGGGAGGCCTTCGACAAGGTCGCCAAGTTGCTCGGGCTCCCTTATCCGGGTGGGCCGGCGATTTCGAAGCTGGCGGAGAAGGGCGACCCGACGGCAGTGAATTTTCCTCGCCCTATGTCGAAGCGTCCAGGTTTCGATTTCTCGTACAGCGGACTGAAGACAGCCGTTTCTGTTGAGCTGGCGAAACGGGGCGGGCTTGCGGCGCTTTCTGAGTCGCAGCGCGCGGACATGGCAGCGTCCTTTGAGGCGGCAGTTGCAGAGAGCCTTGTGGGCCGAGCGAGTCGGGCGATGCGCTCCGAAGGAGCCGCGCGAATCGCGGTGGTTGGTGGCGTTGCCGCCAACGCTCGGCTGCGGAAGGAAATGCATGCAGCCGGCGCGCAATATGGCTTCGAGGCGATTTTTCCGCCTATGAACCTCTGCACCGACAATGCCGTAATGATTGCGGCGGCGGGAACGCGATTGCTTTCGCGAGGCGTTCGAGACGGTCTCGACCTTGAAGCCTTCTCTCGGGTGCCGATCGGCGAATCGCCCTGGCGGGAGCGGGACGAGGGGCTTCAACAAGATGAGCAGCAGGAGTCCGGCCCGGGAAAAGGACCGGTCGGGGCCACTTCGTGAGCGAGCCTTCTGGCCGCGAGCTGATGTCATGAAGACGCCAGAGCTACGCGAACTGCTGAGTCGCCATGGTCTCCATCTCTCTCGAGAGCTGGGCCAAAACTTTCTGACCGACGAGGATCTCGCTGCGGATCTGGCACGCCGCGCCGGGGCGAGCGCGGGCGACCTCGTCATCGAAGTCGGCACCGGGCTCGGCGTGCTCACCCGCGCGCTTGCAGCTAGGGCGGATCGTGTCCGAAGCGTCGAGATCGATTCCGGGCTCGTGCGTGCGCTCGAGGCAGAAGAGCTTCTGCCCAAGAACGTCGAACTGGTGCACGCGGATGCGCGCGAGATCGACTGGAAAGCCTGGACCGAGGGGGCAGGACAGCCGGTACGCGTGATCGCGAATCTTCCCTATTCGGTCGCGACCCCGCTTTTGCGCACGCTACTAAACTATCGCCATGTTCTGGAGGACTGGAGCGTGATGATTCAAACCGAGGTCGCAGACCGGCTCGTCGCTAAGCCTGGAGAGAAGGCGTACGCGTCTCTGACGGTTCTGCATAGCCTATGTGCGGAGGTCGACACCATTTCAAGGGTGTCACCACACCGGTTCTTCCCGCAGCCGAAGGTCGATTCGAGCTTCATCCGAGTCTGGCCGCGCGCGAACAGTCCGCTCGTTGGGGGCGAACTCGAGTCAGTGGAGCGACTGACTCGTGCGGCCTTCACCCAACGTCGCAAGCGAATCACGAATGGGCTAGGCCGGATCGCTGAGCGAACTTGGGCCGATCTTGAGAAAGCCGACCAGAAGGCGGCTCTTGTCGAACGCCTTCAAAAGGTCGGTATCGATCCCGGCCTCCGCCCTGAGAGAGTGGAGCCGGAAGCCTGGTTGGCGCTGGCCCGGGCTTTCGCCGAGGGCGATGCCGGTTCTGGTCCCGAGGGGGATGTTGCGACCGATGTCTGATCGGGGAATGAATTACAGAGATCTGCTCGAGGGCTTGCTCGAGCTGGCATCGGCGGCGGAACTCGAGGTGCGCGTGCAAAGTCAGGCCGCTGCAGCTCAAGAAAACGCGTTGATACAAAGTGCAGCTTGCCGTGTAGGTAGCCGGATTTGGGTGGTTTTATCTCCATCCGATCCGCCAGATCATCAGGCTGACGTGCTCGGGGAAGCGCTCGTCCGATTCCGCTCAGAATTTTTGGAAGACCATTTCATGGCGCCGGTCCTGCGCGAATTTTTGGAGCGCGTTGACCCTCTCAGACGTTGAATGTAAAATCAAGACTTCGAGGGGTACCGCAAGTTGCGGGCTCTATCGTTCAAACCGCCCGGTTCCTTCTTCACGCGACGCGATGACGAAGGCCCGAATAGACAGAAAGCGTTCCTCTGATCACCCGAAAATCGCTTAGATCCCGCAAGTTGGGACTGAGACGGGGGTGGCAAATGGGAAGGCCAGCACAGTCACTCCGCGAATAGCGACTTCCCTTCCAGCAGTCCTCGGCTTCGCTCTAAGAAGAAGAAACCAAGGACCTAAGAAGCGGACTCTTTTCGAGACGACTGTGGGTTACGGACAAGCGGAGGTCGTCAGGAAACTGATAGACCGAAGTCTCCGAAGCCATGCCGCCCCGACCGCCTCCGGATGATTCCGAGAGGCGTTTGTTGTTTTTGGACCTGAATCAAATTGTTCGACCTGAAACATTACTGGGTCGTACCGTCCGTGGCGGAATCCGGGAGAGCTGACAGACACGAAATCGCAGACTGACAGCTCGAGACAGGAGACATACCCCCATGTCCACCGTCACAACAGCATCGGCCACACGAGAACACCGAGTCACTGTTCGTTCCCTAACCGCGCGCAAGCGCAAGGCCGAGCCCTTCACCATGCTCACGGCCTACGACTTCACCTTCGCTCGCATCTTTGATGAGGCTGGCGTCGACGTGTTGCTCGTTGGCGATTCCATGGGCAATGTAGTCCAAGGCCATGACACTACTCTTCCCGTGACCCTTGAAGAGGTGACCTACCACACCCGCATGGTCATGAGAGGGGTGCGCCGCGCGATGGTCGTTGCGGATATGCCTTTCGGCTCCTTTCAGGTCTCGCCTGAAGACGCGGTGCGTTCAGCGGTCCAGCTCGTCAAGGATGGCGGCGCTCACGCTGTGAAGCTTGAAGGTGGCGTCGCTATTGCGGACACGATTCAGCGAATCGTGACTGCGCAGATCCCCGTGATGGCGCATGTCGGTCTCACGCCGCAGTCGGTCAACCAGATGGGTGGCTACCGAGTGCAGGGACGTGGTGACGACGGTCGTCATCAGGTGATCGAAGATGCGCTGGCGGTGGAAGCCGCGGGTGCCTTCTCGGTTGTGCTTGAAGGCATTCCGGAAGACCTCGGCCGCGAAGTGACGGAGCGGCTTTCGATTCCGACGATCGGTATCGGTGCAGGTGTTCATTGTGATGCCCAGGTCCTGGTGATGCACGACCTGCTTGGGCTTAACGATTGGACGCCTTCCTTCGTGAAGCAGTACGGCAACCTCGGCGCTCAGGCGTCCAAGGCGGCACGTACGTACATCGACGAAGTCGTGAATCGAAAGTTCCCCGATGAGGATCATTCGTATAGCTAGGTTGTCGCTTTTCACCTAGCTGTTGTGGCGGGGTGGAGGACGCGTTCCTTTCGAACGAAAAAATCGAGGAGAACCGATGATGCGAGTCATCGAAACGAGGGCAGCGCTACAGACGTGGTCCGATGCGGAGCGCGCGGGCGGCCGTCGCATCGGATTGGTTCCGACCATGGGCGCACTTCATGCCGGGCATCTCTCGCTAGTCGAGGAAGCGCGGTTAAGTGCGGATCTGGTAGTCGTATCGATCTTCGTGAATCCGACGCAGTTTAATGATGCGAAGGATTTCGAGGGTTATCCGCGCGTTATGGAAGACGACTTAGCCGCTTGCCGGAATGCGGGTGTGGATGTCGTCTGGACGCCCCAAGTCGAAGAACTCTATCCAGAGGGTGCATCGACCTGGGTCGACGTGGCCGGTCTCTCCGAGCCGCTTTGCGGTGGCAATCGTCCGGGGCATTTTCGCGGCGTAACGACCATTGTGTCCAAGCTATTTCTGGCTGCGAAGCCGCACGTCGCGGTCTTTGGGCAGAAAGATTTCCAGCAGCTCGCTGTGATTCGCCGAATGACTCGAGATCTAGGCTTCGACGTCGAAGTTGTGGGCGGTGCCACTGTTCGCGAATCCGATGGCCTAGCACTCTCTAGTCGGAACGTGCATCTGGGGCCGGTGGCTCGGGAACAAGCGCTGCGAATTTCCGAAAGTCTGGCGATCGCAGAACGGATGTTTGCTTCTGGCGAACGATCCACGGCGTCGATTTTGGAAGCCGTTCGCAAGAAGCTCAGCGAAGCGACTCAGGCGACCATCGACTATGCGGAACTGCGTGATCCATCAGAGCTCGAACTCGTCGGGGACGAAGTCGAGGGGCCGACGCTCCTCGCGATAGCTCTTCAATTTACGGCGGACGCAGATGGCCTTGGGGCCGACGTTCGATTGATCGACAACCGCGTGCTGGGATCAGCCGCTACCTAATTACTTTTCATCCGGGACGGGTCCTTTTGTCGTGGCCTGGCCTCGGGGCCGCTTGCCCCTGATAGATTTCTAGAGGAGAACCTCATCATGATGCGTCACATGCTCAAGTCCAAGATTCATCGCGCGACCGTCACAGAAGCCAATATCGAATACGAAGGCTCGGTCACGATCGATCGCGATCTACTCGAGGCTTCCGATATGGTGGCTTACGAGCGCGTCGATCTCTGGAACTGCACGAATGGCAACCGGCTCTCCACCTACATCATTGAAGGCGAACGTGGGGCAGGCCAGATCTGCGTCAATGGCGCCGCTGCGCATCTGATGAAGCCCGGAGATCTCGTCATTATCGCGAGCTGGGCTGATGTTCCGGATGCTGAGGTCCCGGACTATGCCGCCAAGCGGGTATTTGTTGACCATGAGAACCGCATACGTGAAGTGGAAACGCACTGAATCGTTCCGTCGGCTAAGCTGCGCGCAGCATGGCTCCCGCAAAGAAGAAAAAGAAGAGCGTCGATAAGCTCGATGCCGAAGGCCGACTCGTCGTCGCGACGAATCGTCGTGCGCGCTTTGACTATGAAATCGTCGATACCTGGGAAGCCGGCATCCAGTTGATGGGGCCGGAAGTGAAGAGCCTGCGTGAAGGCCGCGTGAATATGGGTGATAGCTTTGCCTCTGTTCATCTCGGCGAGGCTTACCTGGAAAAGCTTCATATTTCGCCTTACGAGCCGGCAACTCGTGCGAATCCCTCAGATCCACAGCGGCGGCGAAAGCTGCTTCTGAATCGGCAGGAGATCGAGCGGATGGATCATCGCATCCGCGAGAAGGGCTTCACCCTCGTGCCGCTGACCGTTTATTTCCGGCGAGGGCGCGCCAAGGTCGAGCTGGCGCTCGCACGCGGTAAACAACGCCACGATAAGCGGGCAACAATCAAAGAACGTGACGGGGATCGCGAGACCCGTCGCGCGATGCGCCGACACACACGCTGACCGACCCCCTTCTGGGTGACGAGGTCGTAGATTTCGATGCTGAGACCATGCTCGGGGTTAAGCCGGAGCGGATTCCGCTCTGCTTGCATCTTTCCCGCCTCCATTTTGCGCCGGATATGCCGATAACGATTTCGAACCGGTATGTCCGGGACGGGATTTCCCGCCCGTGGCAGTTCGTGGCGGGGATGTATGAGTCGAGGCCAGAGCAAAGAAACGGGCGCGAATTCGGGTCCTGGTAATAGAACGATTGCGACGACACTTCTGACGTGGCTTGCGGTCGAGGGACGTGTCGCGGCTCACGATCGCGCCGTATGTGCCTTGGGGACAATAGGTGAGAGCCTCGCCGCAGCTCCGGACTGGCTCGCGAGCGGCTCGATCGGAGCGCTCTTCTCCGCTGGTGAAGTGAATCCTGGGATGGCCCGTGCACTTGGACATCGACTCGTCTCCCCCGAATCAACTGGCCTCGCATTCTATTCGCTTGGCCTAGCAACGCCCGAGAAAGCCTACCGTCGGTTGCAATCGCTCCTGCCTCGCGACGAGTTGTCCGGATCTTGGGAAGTCGTCTCGATCGATGGGCAGGCTGCCGAAATTTGTTATGTACCCGCACACGGCGCCGAGGGAAAGACTTCGCAAAACAGGGCGTCGCTTTGCGCGCTTCGCCGTGGAATGCTTGAATCGATTCCGGGGCTCTACGGTTTATTGCCAGCCCGAGTGGATGATGCAAGCTGTGTCGCTCACGGTGCCGAGACTTGCCTTTATCGCATCACGTGGCAGTCGACGTCGCGCGTGGGCTTGTTAACCGGCACGGCAATTGGTGCTGGTGTTGCGGCGGGGCTGGTTGCTGCCGTCGCCGTCTTCAGTGCGACCTCCTTTGGCATTGCGAGTCTTGTGTCAGCGGCAGGATTGGCTGCAGGCTTTGCGGTGCTTTCGGGGCCGCTTGTTGGCGCCGTAGTGGATTTGCGAGCGCAGCTCGAAGCCGTTGCGGGTGCACGACGCGGGCATCTCGCACTTTTCGATCAGGTCGATGATGCCCTGGCGGCGAAGCTCGATGCACTCGCCCGGGCGGACGCAAAGCTCGAAGCCGAACCCGTACTTAATCCCGTTCGCCTAGCGAGCGACGTCAGCTCCGAAGATGCCCGTCGTGCTCGGGAACAGGACCGCGAAGTACAAAAGGCGGCGCAGCAGATCCATTCCGCCTCGGGCGACCTAGAGTGCTGGTTCGACCGGCGTGCTGATGAGACCGGTGAGGCTGGGGGGAGCGATGAGCGCGGTCTCGTACGGGATATCCGCGAATGGGCAGCACGCATTGGCAAGTTTGGCGGGTCCTCCGGCGGTAGATTTCTCGGACGTGTCGATTTGGCGAAGTTAGTCGCGCGGGCCGTAGCGACAGCGCGACCGTCGCTGCCGCCTACGTCGGTGATCAAAATCGATGCGCAGCCTGGACTGCCGCGAGTTGAATGTGAGCCCATGCAGATTGAGCATGTCGTTGTGCAGCTCGTGAAAAATGCCATCGAAGCCTCGGTTGAGCTGTCCAACGCGCCTGAAGTGGTGATCTCTCTTAAGGGAACCCCACGCGGGATTGAACTTGCGGTCACAGATCGCGGGGTTGGAATTGAATCAACGGCGATTGACGAGGTCTTCGATCCCTTTTTTGGGGACCAGCCCGCAGGTGCAGGAGAGGACCTCGGATTGACTGTTTGTTTACGCATTGTCGAAAGGCACGGTGGTGAATTGCGTATTGAGAACCAAGCGCGCGCGGGAGCACGCGTGAGCGTGATGTTGCCGACTGATGCGATCCGCAATCCAGAAGAGCGGATATAGGGCGCAATCGTTCCGGGCTTACTCTGAGTCGGAAAAGAAAAATGATAACTGCGATGACGAAAAGAATCGGACGGGAGATGAGACTCCTCACTTTTGTGTCAATTATGTTAGGCATCACGTGGCGCTACCTTAACTCGCGAAATGCATTGGACCGCGAATCAACTGATATCTCCGCCTGTGATAGATGGCCGCCGAGAGCGCCTACACTGTAAAAACAAGTTCGGGTCAGCTCACAGGCGACGACCGATTTCCCGGGAGGACTTCTACTCTGTACCTCACCCCATCCTCGCGGAGCCGAGCAGCATTTTCTGCCCGCCAAGCTTCACCAGCTAAAGCTTGTTTTTGGATCCGATGGGAAGCTTCGTGGCTGCCATTACGAGCCGCTGGCAGGCCTTGTTGAGTTTTCGGCGGGCGCCTGCCGTTTAGTGCTTCGGAAGGTTATGATTGTCCCTACGTTCGTGTCCCGATTCCCCGGGCGCGACCGCTTGCGCAGGCGAGCGAGGGAGACGGATCATGACGACGAAGATTGCGACGGCGTCCGGAGAAACTACGGCTGCAGAGCTAGGCAGAACCTTAATGCACGAGCATCTCGTGATCGCTTATCCCGCCTGGGAGAGCCATTCGAATGTTACCAAGGCGTCCCAGGCAGACGAGATCGCGATCTGCGTTGACCGTATTCAGGAACTACAAGAACTCGGTTATTCGACACTTCTCGATCCGTGCCCGAATGATCTTGGCCGCGACGCAGAGCTAGCGGCGAAGGTTGGGCAGCAGACCGGCTTCCAGATTATTCTTGCGACGGGTTTGTACAAACAATCCGAGGGAGCCTACGCCTACTGGCATTTTCGATCCAACTTCGGCGAGAGCATTGTCGATCTGATGGCGGATCTCTTCATCTCCGACCTAACTGAGGGGATTGGCGATACGGGAATTAAGGCCGGCATCATTAAGGTTGCGAGTGGTCCGAACGAAATCACTGAATACGAAAATAACATTCTGCTCGCCGCAGCAAAGGCTTCGGTTGCAACCGGCGCGCCGATTACGACCCATACGGATCAGGGCACCATGGGCGATGCGCAGCAGAAGATTCTGACCGACAATGGTGTCCCCGCACATCGCATCATCATTGGGCATTCCTGCGGCACCGATAATCACGAATACCACATGGGCCTAGCACGGAGTGGCTCGTATCTCGGATTCGATCGTTTCGGAATAGATATGGTTTTCCCCGACGAGAAGCGCATCTCTTCTTTGGTGAAGGTGCTGAAGGCTGGAGCTGGCGATCGCGTCGTGGTTTCCCATGACTCGGTCTGGTGCTGGAAGGGCCAACCCTTTCCGCCAGGGATGCTCGCCCAGGTCCCGGACGCCTTTGATCCGACGCATTTCGAACGGAAGATTATCCCGCGCTTGCGTGAAGAGGGAATTAGCGCCGAGCAGATCGAGGGGCTCCTCGTTGAAAATCCGCGCCGTTTCTTCTCCGGAGAGAAGCTTTCGGCCCTTGCATGACAGCGGCGGAGCTCTGCTTCGGATTCGGCCTATTTGAAGACTTGCGAGTCGGGCGAGCGGTCGTTCGGGCGCTATCGTTTGTGATCGCCGCCAAGGGTGGCGAGTACCTAGAACTCAATCACCCTAGGCGGCAGTCGTGCCGAGCCGGGACGGAGAAAACATATGAAGGCAGCGCTCTTTTTGGAACGCGATGCAGACCTCGTCATTCGAGACGACATCACGCTTGGTGACGTGGGGCCCAAGGACGTGCGCGTGAAGATCGGCTCGAGCGGCGTTTGCCACTCGGACCTCTCGGTAATGAACGGCACGATTCCCCAGCCGCCGCCAACCATCCTTGGTCATGAAGGTGCCGGCGTAGTTGAGGAGATCGGCGAAGCTGTCACGGGCGTCACAGTTGGCGATCACGTGATTCTCTCTTTTACGCCGGCATGCTCGGTTTGCAATCCGTGTTTGCGACAGCAGTCCTTTCTCTGCAAGCAGACCGGGCCCCAGGCGATGTCCACGAATTTCCGCATGGACGGCAACCCGGTTCCCGGCATGACAGGCCTCGGTACGTTCGCGGAAGAGCTGATCGTCGGCGAGGCCGGCGTGGTGAAGATTCCAAAGGACGTTCCGCTCGACATCGCATCGCTCATCGGCTGTGGCGTGACCACGGGCGTAGGCGCCTCGATTAACACGGCAGCGATCACCCCCGGCTCGTCGGTTGTAGTGTTCGGTTGCGGTGGCGTTGGCATCTCGGCAATTCAGGGCGCACGCATCGCGGGTGCCTCGGAGATCCTGGCCGTCGATATGGTGGAAGGCAAGCTCGAGCAGGCAAAGCATTTCGGCGCGACCTCGGTCTGCACGCCCGACGGCTTCGACGACGCGCGGATGAAGATCACGGGCGGCGAGGGCTTTGACTTCGCTCTCGAATGTATCGGTCACTCGAAGACGATTCGCGCAACCTACGACGCCGCTCGAACCGGCGGCACGGCGGTCATCGTCGGCGTCGGCCGGATGGAGGACATGGTTCAGTTCTCCGCTTTCGAGCTCTTCTTCGCAAATAAGACGCTCAAGGGCAGCATGTACGGATCAGCGAATGTCCGAACCTTCATGCCCGAGCTGCTCTCGCTCTGGAAGACCGGCAAGCTCGACCTTGAGAGCATGATCTCTCGCCGCATCAAGCTTGAGGAAGTGAACGACGCTTTCCGCGCCATGCAGGCGGGTGAAGTGATACGGTCGGTCATCGACTTCTAAGCGAGTTGTTGGATCTTAGTCGTGCCGTTCGGGATGCCGGTTAGTTGGCGGCCTGAAGGCGGCTGACGGCTTAGGCTCCTTTGATTGCTGTGCTGCTTTTGCGGCATTTGATTTCGTGGAAACGTCCGCGCTCCTTTTGGAGGGCGGGCGTTTTTGTTTTGGGACTCTCAGCTGTTTCTAGGGTCGATGTCTCGTCTACTAGAACTGGCTCTGTTGTCGGAGGCTGAGATGGACGGATGTCGGGTCGTCTTGCCAGGCCGACTGGTTGTGCGGAGACAAGTAGTCGACGAAGATCGGTGACGACCAGGCTCGAGGCTCATGAGGCGATGCACAAGCGTCTTCGGGGCCGCCGTTGCAGAGGTTGACTGCAGTGCAGTTGCCTTCGGTATCGCGGTCGCATCTTAGGTTCCCTGCATTAACCCCCGGCGCTTCGGCTTCATGCGCACGGACGTAGTAGGCGGTGTCACGCCCGAAGCGTGGGTAGTCCGGGTCGCTGAAAGTGAAACTGCACCCTGCGGGATCCCCGTCGCATTCAAAGCTCTTCCACGGATCTTCAATCAACGTGTCAATCGGCTCGTCGGGATGATTTTGCGGGCGAATGCGGATCACGTCGATCCGGGTAATGGGGCGCCGATCCGGACTCGGGTTGTAGCATTCGTTTTTGCAGAGATGCTCGAGACGGTCTGGACCGAGGGCTGTGGACGCATACTCCGGGCAACCGGGGTCCTGCTCGAAGGAGCCGACCGCGCGGGCTTGGAAGATGGGCGTGTCGCTCATCTCGGTTTCGCCACCCATGGGAACGGGGCGACCACGAGTATTAGGTGCGTTCAGAAGGTCGAACCAAAGTAGGATGCGTGGCCCGCTCGTGCCGTAGACTTCGCGGCGCTGGAGGGCATCCCAGATCGAGCCGCGGTCCCGCCCTTCTGAGTGCGAGGCGATCAGTCCGCCGGTCAGGAAGAAGGAGGCTTGTCGCTCCATTTCCATGAGCGCGAAGCCTTGGAGATCCGTGTTATTTGCGTCGAAGGCGCGGGAGTAGGGGATGGGCTCTTCAGCGGGCGGGATGAGTACGCTGCTCGCGAGCGCCGGTAGGTTGCCCGCGTTGCCAGGAGATTCGCTGAACCCCGGGCGGATCGTTTCTTTATACCCGGTTCCCGGCCGACCGAAATGATTGTCGCTCGAACCCATGAAGCCAAAGCGGAATCGGCGGGGTTCGCCGGTCTCGGCGTCAAAATTTCCCAGAGCCGTCACATACTGCGCAGAGCCACGCGGGCGATAGTTGAAAGCTGGTTCATCGCAGTCGGGGCATTGTCCAGCATCCAGCCAGTCTGTCGCCTCTGCGCCTTGCACGGCGAGATGTGCCTGCGCGCCGGCCGCGGCGGAATCCGCGCGTGTCACGACTGCGCGAGATTCGCATTCCTCTTCGGTTTCGCCTGTCGCGAGACAGCGCTCGCGAATGAGTTCGCCCGCGCGCCAGCAGGTCGGGGTGAATCCGTTTTCGCTCGGAGGGAGACAGGTCGCGGTTCCGTCGTCTTCGAAACGAACGCTCGCGTAGTTGCTCCACTCTTCAGAGTTACCGTGCCCCGAGTAGACCTCGAAGAGCGTCTGTCGGTCTTCGTCGTGCATGGGCCCTTCGAGTTGTTTTGCCCAATCAGAAGCAGGCGGCGTATACATGCCCCAACTCGTTCCGTGAGGAATCACGATCGACTCATGTCCCCAATCGTCGAGCTTCTGAAAAAGCAGGTCTGGAGTGTCGACGACTTCGACGCAGTCATCAGGAAGGTCGCGGACCGGTACGCCTAACGGGCATATGTCAAGAGCAGTTCTTTCGGCGAAGAACTTTGAAAGTGAGTGGAGCCGTTCGTCACCCACGACGTGAATCAAGGCGCCGGCTGCGAGACCACCAAACGGATTGGCTGTAATCATTTGATTCCGCGTCATCAATGAGCCAATGGGGCGTGTGGGGATGTTCTCATCCTCTAGGTCGCGGAGGACGATGTTTTTGTGCCCGTAATGGTTTTCGGGAGTGGTGCCGACTTGAGTCCATTCCCAGCCCAGGAACGCGACGGTATCCGGTTCGGTTGATTCGCCGGCGACTGCATTACAAGCGCGAACGGACTCGATTGTTTCATCCCAATGCTGCGGCGTGATGCTCTCGGCGTGGTCGTTAATCGACCAGAAGTCGAGGGCGGAGCAGAATCGCGCGAAGTCACAAGCATCGGCCGGGGGATGACTTCCTTCACCGCCTTGAAAGGGAAGCGAGAGCATGAAAGCGTCAAAGGAGAAGGTCGTATGGACGTGCAGGTCGCCAAAGAGGATCTGCTTGGGGCGCGAGACAAGCATCTCATCGGCGGCGTCTGCGACGGCCTGCTTGGTCTCCGCGACGGCGGTTGCCGGGCGCGCTTGCGCTGTCACTACGCCGGGCTGTTCGTGCTCGCCAAGACCGCCTTCGCTGACGTGTCGGAACCAGAAACCGAGAACGATGAAAAGTAAGATAATGGTGAGCAGGAGATAGCGAGCCACGCGGGCCTCCTAGTAGAACTTTTACGGCTTCTGCGCCTATGGATAGATGAGTCGACGGTATCACATAGGCACGTGTCTACTTGTTTGCGGTCGGCCCTCAGGCGCACCGAACACACCTCTCGCGTTTGCCTGGGCACCACGATCGGGATTTTGCACAGAGCTTTTCGGTGCTTGATCGTTTGTTCGCCGGCTATTATGCGCTCGGCTATGATGAGTTTCCCCGGCCGGTGTGGATGGGCTTGAGTCCGATACTTCTCTCTCGACCGTTATGCTACGGCCGTTTCGGACCTGGCCAGCAGCCGAGGCAAGGTTCTTTGGTAGGGCAGGGAGCCGGAACTAGCACGGGTGTTTTTGTGGCGTTCGATGTCGCTGGCTAATGAATAAAAACCCAGGCGGCTGAGCGGCGAACGAGAATACTACGCAGGCATCGAAATAGGCGGCACCCGAAGCCATGGAGAGGGCCGCGTTGTGACCGCGGAGGAGATCAAACGCTTCGCGTTTGAGTTCGACACCACGCTTTTCCATACCGACGAGAAAGCGGCGGAAGCTTCGATCTCGGGGCGACTCTGCGCATCGAGCGTGCATGTGCTCGCGCTAGGGAGTCAGCTTGCTCACGAAGGCCAAGCGTATGCGGACGCATCATCTGCGCTCGGGGTGAGTTCTTCGATGGTCATGAGGGCGCCTTGAGTGGCGTTGGGGCGCGTCTGCAAGGACCCTAGGGACCAATCAACGTGATTCTGGAGAGTCCTGCTGGCGGGTGGCGGTCTCAATTTTGCTTGGGGCAGGGCGCCTCGCTTGGATCGCGAGCGGATCACCTGTATCCTCGTCAATCGAAATACCCCGGTGGGGGTGATCTGGCTTCGACGGGTTGTTGATGTCGGGCGTTGCGTGTCGAGGATGTAGTCACCTCGTTAATCACCTGCACATTATTGGTATTATATCTGCCGATGATAACTACGCTCTCGCTGCCTAACTAATCCTTAGGAACTAGCGACTACCGTCCATGACGTCCTCTAATGGGTCGCGGTAGCAATACGAGGACTGGCTCCCGAGCGCTGCTCGGCCGTATCCGGGAGCGAGATCATGTCGAGCTAGGAAACGCTTGGCTTGTCATCGCGCCTGGCATTTCCGAAATTAAGCGAAGACTACACACGTAGACGCGTCCGGAGGACGCAATTCGGACGTGGGTTCGATTCCCACCGCCTCCACCATTTTTTTGTGTTTTTGATCGTTCTGATGGACTCGTCGCGTTGAGGCTTTTCTTGACGGCGGTGAGTCTTGATGACCTTCTCGAGCGCGGCGCCGGGGTCGTTAGGCCGCCCGCTTCTCCGGTTCTTCGACCTGAATTGATCGAATTCGGTCCCGTCTCGACGGACGCATGAACTCGACGCCCGGTGTTCGTCATGCCGCCTACCCTCCGCCCCGCTCTGCCGCTCGGCAAACCGACAGGAGGGCCCGCGGAGTTGCTGCGCGAGAAGTCGGCACTCGATCTGCCCTCGGCCGTCGACCTCGGCCTTGTCTTAGACCCCTCACGCCCTCCGGGGCACCCGCCTCAAGTTTTCAGCTTGAGATCCCGAAATCTTACTCAATGTTTTGTGTCGATTGGCTGGGTAATTGCAGCTGGTCTTCCGCCTCTGCTCAGCTTCGGCTTCCCGGAGCGATAGATCCGACACCAAAAAAATGGGCGAGACGCAAAATGATGACGAGTCACAACCGTTCCACACAAAGCCAGGTCGATCCCGCTCTCGAATTTTCGAGATCTCTCGCCGCGAGCCTGGCACTCATGATCGTCTATACAGCAGGTCATGTATCGGCACAGTCTCTCGACGAGGACGTGTTCCAGACACAGACGCCGCCTAACGTCGTGCTCTTCGTGGACAACTCGAACTCGATGGACAATCCGATCTATCACACGGCCTACGACGAGGGCAACATCCCTGCTTCGTTCTACACGTGCGACCCCTTCGCGTTGCCCGGTCCGTCGGCAACAATTCTTTCCGGCGCCAATTCCAACGGGCGTTTTAGAGGCAACATTCAGGACGAGAACGGCGACGAGCTCTACGTCCAGTGCAATAATAATCGGGCTCGATACGGAAATTGTAAAGTCATCCCGACTTCGGCACGTGCTGCCCACGCAGATTTCGTTCTGAGCCCCAACCCTGACGACCACCCCTCGACTAACTACATCGAGCGAACATTTTGTGGCCGAACTCGAAAAATCTGGAACGACGGCGAGACTGAAGCGTTCGGTGATACCACACGGATTAACGGCAAATATTTTGCGTGGCTCTACAGCCTAGACACCGCGAGTACCACGTTAGTCGGCCCCGCTGGATTTCAACTGACTGGTGCGCAAATCCTTAACGAGATCGACAACAGCTACAATGATCGCGAATACATCAGTGGCGACACCTTCGGTACCTACCAGGTAACTCGCATGACCGCGGCCCGAAATATTATCGCGGACGTTGTGTACCGAACGAACACAGACTGCCCGGCCTACACACCCTCGTGCACCCTTGCCGAAGACCGGATCCGTTTCGGCCTCGGCATCTTCGACCCAGAAGACCACGGGGGCTTTATGAAGGTCCCGGTCGACGAGTACAGTAATAATCGCTCGGCACTCGAGAATTCGATTCGCTCGGTCCAGTCCGACACGCTCACGCCGCTGGCCGAGTCGATGTTCAAGATCTACACGTACTTCATGTCGCGCACGAACGCGGATATCCCCTTCGGAGCGGACGGCTCGACTAAGTTCCCGAAATACCGATACAACGAAACCGACGGCGGACTAGTCGCGGGCTCAGAGGCGCCGCCCTCACCCGTAATCGCCGAGTGTCAGAAGAACTTCGTCATCCTCGTGACGGATGGAGCGCCCTTCGACGATGATTTCGATGACGAGGGCTCAACTCGCGGTCGCGGATTCGATGAGTTCGAAGATCTGATCGGCGACTACTTCACGGACGCGCCCGGCGATGCCGACGCGCCTGATGAACCGGGTGGCGGCACCTGGGGCAATAACCAGTCCGGTTACCTCGACGACGTCGCGTACTTCATGCAGGAAAACGACTTTCGGCCGGACTATCCGGATACTCAAAATTTGATTGACGTCTATACGGTCGGATTTACGACTAAGGACAAAACGAACGACCTGCTCCGGAAGACCGCGGAAAACGGAAACGGCCTGTTCTTCACGGGCAATCAGGCGGACGTCTTGACAGAGGCACTCGTCGCATCAGTTCAGGACATCATCTCTAAGTCCCAGGGCTTCAGCGCGGCGACGGTTCCCGCCGCACGCACCTCCCAGGGTGGCTACATCTACACGTCCGCCTTCCAACCCAGTGCCGATCGATCCTTCTGGCCGGGCTATCTCCGTGCATACAAGATCACCGTCGACGGTGAGATCCAAGACGCCAATGGCGCCTGTGCTCTCGAGAACCTCGTCGACCCCTTGGTCTGTACAGGGGGCACGTTCAAGAGCGAAACTGCAGCACCGCCTTTCTGGAACGCGGCAACGGCGATGGTGAACCCGAATCAGAGGAAACTCCTGGTTTCCGTGGTGAACGGATCCGGCGACCAGGTGATGGAGGGCTGGGACCACACTCGGACTATGGCTGAGCTAGACCTAACAACTTCCTTCACTACCGAGTTCCCACTTTCCCCGAACGTGAGCCTGACAACAGATCTCGACGAAGCCCTCGTCGGTTACATAGCGGGCTGCGAATGGGGTACCGGCATGCTGCTCTCCGGAAGCGACGATTACGCGGGCTGCGTCCCGCGAACTGTCGTTTCTGGTGGCAATACTGTCAAAGACCAACTCGGCGACATTTTTCACTCCAATCCCGTGGTAGTCGGGCCCTCCTCGGCTTTCATTCCCGAGACATCCTACGCCGCATTCTCTGTACTGCCCGCCGTGATGCATCGAGAACGCGTGATCTTTGCCGGCGCTAACGACGGATTCCTCCACGGATTTAGTGCCGGTACCTGGAATGCCCTCACTTCCAGCTACACCGATGGCACGGGCATTGAGAAATTTGCATTTATGCCATGGAGTGCGCGAACTCGTGTAAAGGATCTTGCAAAAGAATCGTCGACACTTCATCCAATTACCGTCGACGGCGCTCCGTCTGCCTCTGACGTCTGGATCGATAGCGACAATGACGCCACCAACGACAAACTTGCGAGCGAATGGAAGACTGTGCTCATCGCGGGATTGCGCGAGGGCGGCCAGAACTACTATGCGCTCGACATCACTGATCCGTCTGATGCTAGCTATCCGAGCTATATGTGGGAATTCCCGATCGAGGGCGACTCGTTTTGGAGAACGCGAATCGCACAGACTTGGTCGGACCCAGTGATTACACGTATTCGCCTCGCCCGCAGCAATGGAGACATCGAGGAAAAATGGGTGGCGATCATGGGCTTTGGTTACGACCCCACGAGCGACCCGAATAACGTCGGCAACTACGACGTCACAAGCGTTAAGGGACGCGGCATCATGATTCTTGACGTCGAGACCGGTCGTCCGATCGCAGTTCGTCGCTACGGTTCTACGACGGGCGCTGTCAACGACATGCTCTACTCGATTGCGTCGCGGCCCGCCGTTCTCGACTACGACCAAGATGGTTTCGCGGATGTGATCTATGTGGGTGACTTGGGCGGAAATGTCTGGAAATGGGTGATTCGTGCCAGCGGCACAGCAGATCCGACGGATGCGCAGCTCCATCAGGATAACTGGCCCTTCCGGAAATTCTTCGACGCGGACCCGACCGCGGCCACCGCGGCAAGAGCACGAAGCTTCTTCTTTTCTCCTGCCGCGACGATCGTGAATGGCATCCTCTACATCGGGTTAGGCTCGGGCGAGCGAGCCAATATGAACTGCAGCACGACGAGGGATGGATGCGTGTTGGCCAACCGCTTCTACATCTTGAAGGATCGCGACATCTGGGACTCAGGATTGCCTTCCACGATTGATGGACAAGCGTACCCGACCGGCGACTTGACCGATGTCACCCTGCTTGAGGATGAGTGTCCCGGTGTTCAGCCGGAAGGTCTCTTCTTTTCTCTTGGGGGCGACGGGCAGAAATTCGTAACGAACACTGAGGTGTTCAACTCATTCTTCTTTTCCTCAACGTTTCAACCGGACATCTCCAACGTCTGCGACCCTTCGGGCGACTCACTCCTTTATGGGTTCCTCGCGAAGTGTGGCCAAGGCTTCTTTGGCCCGCCTAGCGGCTTGAGTCCGATCGCAGGGACCCAGCGGGCACTCGACATCGGTGAGGGAGTCCCCACCGATGCGCGTCTATCGATCGCTCCTGGCGATGGATCCAATCGTCTTATCATTAGTAAGCAGGATGGTGAGTTGATTAACATCGACAGCGGCACCTCAAAGTCCGAGCACGGTACGCTCTACTGGCGTGAACTCAATTGATCCAGCCCCCACTACTCGACGAGAGAGACAAAGTGAATCGTTCAGAGCTCTTCCACGGACCGACCAGCAAAAACGAATTTCTTTCTAGGATCATTGGGTCAGCATTCCTGTTACTCGCGATCACGGCGAGTGTTGCGACCGCAAAAGACGTCAGCGGATACATTGATGACGTTGACGTCTCAGGCCGACTGATCATCGTCGACGGAGAGCCCTACGCCGCCCGCACAAGCGCGACCCTGCTTGGGGAGAACGGCCGACCGGTTACCTTGAGTGAGCTTCACTATCAGTTCAGGAGTACTGGAGCGAGCTCTGAGGTTTCGCTCGTTTGCGAGATGACGACGCGACGATCGCCTACGGGCGGCCCCGATGAAATTCTGCAGCTCAAGGTCGACTTCGAGGAGTTCTGAGACCTGTGGCCACGTGAGCAGCTAGTTGGCAAAATAGGTCCACCCGGCCGCACTTAGAACAAATGATCGCTCCTGTCCGGCTGGACAGAACCGACGCTGGAAGGGGCCGAGTAGCCCCACCGGAGCCTATTTGTCAGAGCGCCTAATATCGGTGGTGCGAAAAAGCCCGCTTGTTTTTCCTATCCCCTGAAGTCGCTGATGGAGATGCCAGTCGCTGCCCATGCGGACGGGCAGACTCAGCGGTCAAAGACCTAGTCCGCCCGTCTTCGGGCTACGAATTGTCAGACGATTATCCTGGCCGAGGCTAGTTATAAGGCTCGACGACCGTCGGTATGAGTGGGCTCAACCCACTGCAAAAATCGCGCACTTCGCCAATCACCCAGCCCGGGAGATTGGTGTCACGCTCCGCCGGGTCCTTCACGCGGGTCATACCACCTCGGAGGGCGACCGGCGGCTGGTCTGAAAAGCCGGCACCGAGACATCGCGCACGGCGGCCCTTGCGGTGGGTGCAGGTGAACTCGAAGGTCGGGAGCAGGCGATCCTGGACTGACGACTCGGTGATCACCACACGCGAGCCGTCGCGAGCGCCGACCATGCACATAGCACCGCGGGTTCCAGGCCCCCCTGAGACGCTGGGCGAGTACCAGATGTTGAATCCGCTGATCATCCCGTTTGCATCTTCTTCAAGTTCCCAACGCATGCTGGTCGCCCCGGAATATGCGCCTAATTCGGTCTGAACGATCCAGCTCGCGGGGCTGGCGGTAAACCAGATCCCGGTCATCGACTTTTTCGAGTCGCCGTCGGCTTGTGCGGAGGCCGCAGTACAGAAGATGGCCGCAATCAGTGAGAGTGTGAGGAAAAGATTTGATTTTTTGTCTGCGAATAGCATCTACATTTCCTTTTGGGTGTGAGCGGCACGGGAGAGGTGCGCCTAGTCACTGGCACATAAAATATGTGCCGAAGGGGGAACTGAGAAATTTGATATTCCATATTTCGCAACAGTGGAGTTCTTGGATACTACACGGTCTGGGCGAGGCGGTTCGTCGAGAGCCGGACGTGATATTGTCTCGAGGGACTCACAATAAAGATCGGGTCAGGGGGCGAAGCCACAGACGCATAGGCCGACCCTTATCGGGTCGCGCGGGGCTCCACGCTCTGTTTCTAGCGAAAGGACGCTGACGATGGGATGTTGCGGATTTCTCCTCAGGATCATTCCCTTGCTGATGATGACCTTCGCGCTCTGTGGATGCGCTCGATCGAGCTCACAATTGGACATCGCGAAGACGGAAGAAGGTGTGTCTCAGGGCTCATTGATCGCAAGTGCGGGGGACGACATGATCACGGGTGGATTGGGAAACGACGTGCTCCGAGGCCGCTCGGGCAACGATCGGCTTGTGGGGAATGCTGGGGACGATCGCCTCGAGGGAGGAGAGGGCGATGATATCCTCGTGGGGGGCGCAGGGCGGGACACGCTGAGCGGCGGCCCCGGGGCTGATCAGTTCGTATTTACGCGGGATTCGGCGTTTGACGGCCTCGATCGGATCATCGATTTCCGTCCTGAGGAAGGAGATCAAATCGTATTGTCCGGATTCCAGGAAGATGAGACTCGGGCCCTTTCGAACCGGATCGGGCTTCGGGATGGGATCCTCACCGTTCGGCCCCAATCCCTCGAAGTCTGGTATCCCGTCGCGGATCTCGCGCGAAGCGATTTGTCAGTACGGGCGCTTGCGGGGACGGGTGCCGTCAAATTTGGGTTAGAGCTGCGCTTCTAGGGAGGCCAGTCAAATCGGTAAGAGCTCTCCGGGGCGACTCGACAGGCGTGCGCGGTGATGTTGCGGCGTTTTCAGTAAGTCCTCCGAGCACCTAAGTGAAGGAACGTTGGGCACCTGAGCCGCCCGGGCCTAGGCGTTTGTTTGGAGATCTTCGTTCACGGCTTGCGACAGGAGACTCGGGGTCAAAATTCGCCGATATTTTAGGGAACCGATGACGGGGTTTCGGTAACTGCCTGCTTAACAATGCGCACGATTCCCTAGTCCTCATCCGCTGCTATCCGCCCTCGTTCGGGGGCCTCTCAATCTAAATAACTCGCCCCGAGAGATCGGTGCGGGGTTAAAGAAGAGAGGTGTGTCCCGATGCGGAAAAATGGAATCTCCGAGGAGGAGAAGATCGCTGCAGAGCGGTGGAAGGTTTGCGGTAAAGCGACTGATGATCTGCCGCTAGAAGAGAACTGGGCACGAAGAGTTGAGGAGTGTCTGGCGGTCTCCCAGGTATTGGGAGGCGAGGGAAGGGCGCTCGAGGCGACGATGTTTCTTCGACCGGGCTCCTCTGACCGTGTCTGGCAGTCGAGGGTTCTGATGGATGGAGCAGTCGAGATCTCGTCCCGAAGGCTTGCACCCGGAGCGCGGTCGCGGGTCGAGTGGGTCTATCCGCCGGGTACGGGCCTCGCGGGTTCAGGCGAGGGTGAAGGGCGGATGTACTGCATGCTTTACGCGGAGGAACTGGATAGGGGACTGAGGGACTGGCTCGACGGCATCCTGAACGCTGAGGCGGAGTGGCCGACGGACGCATGAGGGGCGCAGGACGCCGTTTCAGCGGGGCCGGCGGTGGGAAGAAAGGAGTTAGTTTAGTGTTAGCCCGCCGGCTTCAGCGAGATTGGAAAGAGCGTTCGTCGAAAATCCTCGGTCGTGGAAGAAGATCACTCGCCCTTCTGCGTCGATCAAAAGAATACGGCCGGGCAGGGGGTTTGTATTTCCCGTGAACCGTGCGATCGCGTCGGCGTCGCGATAGACGGTGATGACTGAAGCCCAAGCCTCTTCCGGGATCCCTCGGCGCATACCCGCGTCGATTCGGTCCGAAATGAGACTGGGGACCAAGCCTCGTATGGTCGGGATTTCGACGGCGCGCACACGTAGGCCGCTCTGTATTAGGGCGAGCGCCCAGCGATCGAGATCAAATTGTGTGTTTTGTTCGAAGCCCACCAGAAGCAGGACCTGCTCGCCGGCCCATGCCGAGGGAATGGAAACGGTCTCACCTTCGAGCGAGGTCCCCTGTACGGCTGGGAAAAACTCACCGGTGGGGTCGTGACGCGCGTAAGGGGTCTGGCATCCTAAATTCCAAGTGAGCGTGATGAGGCATATGATGGCGGGGATCCGCCAGGTCCGAGAGTGCATGCTTGCTGTCCCTTTTCAGTTGGCCTTCGCCGGCCTCAGTCAGTTTAGATCTCGTTTAGGGGAGTGACTAGTCGCGTAGAACATGGATCCCTGGAAACGCAGAAACTACGCCCGCCTGAGGTCACTCATGGGGGAGGTGTGGACGCCCCGCTCGATCGATTTTGCTCACAGGCGGGAGGGACTCTTTCGGGGCGGGTGACTGAAATGGGTTCGGAATTGCCTAATACGACTACGACGGAGCTCTGATCGCCTTCGTCGACGGCCTCCGCAATTATTTAGGAAACGGAGCGAAGGGGATGAACGTTGAGCTCGCCGAAGGTTTCGTCGTTTCGGGCGGAGGTGCCTCGCGCGATTCGGCGGTCCTGATCGCGCCTAATACGCGGCCGTCTATCTTGGGCAGCCGTGTGACGCCTCCGTCCGTGATCCGCCCTATCACGCGGAATGCCGTGGGTCCATCCGGAAGAACCACATATCTCCAGGGGGGCAGCAGGCACAGGGCAAGGGGCTCACAAAAATATCGCCGGCGCTCGCGATCGAGGTGCCACTTTTTTACGAGATCGAGCGTTTTGAGCCTCCAGCTTCTGGAGGCCGAGCCCTTGGACTGTTGGTGTGCGCAGAGTCGAGGACTTCCCATAGACGATTGGGAGACAGCTAGGTGTTGGAGTTCCGGTCCAGAACTCCCTAGGCTGGTTCGAGCGGGCTGTTTCGCTTCTGCGCGGGCGCTCCGACAACCAACGTCAACTTACTTGCTGGAGCTCTCATGAACCGACTTGAAAATAAAGTGGCACTTGTGACCGGAGGCGCACGTGGCCTCGGAGCAGCTGCTGTCCGAATGATGGTTAAGGAAGGCGCGCGAGTGGTATTCGGTGATGTGCTCGACGCGGATGGCGAGGCACTCCAAGAGGAACTGGGAGATTCAGCTGTTTTCGTTCATATGGATGTGACGGAACAAAGCGATTGGAACGCAGCGATCGAGCGTGCCGAAAAATTCGGTCCACTCAACGTCCTGGTTAACAACGCGGCCGTCGTCCACATGGCCGCACTCACCGAGACGACGGACGAAGACTATATGCGTGTCTTCAAGATCAATCAGTTCGGGACGTTTATAGGAATTCGCTCCGTGATCAAACCGATGAAGAGAGCCGGCTCCGGCTCGATCATCAATGTCTCGTCGATCGACGGCCTTCACTCGGCGGCCGGTTTGTCCGCCTATTCCTCTACGAAGTGGGCCGTCCGTGGACTCACGAAGAACGCCGCGATCGAGCTTGGACAATACGGAATTCGGGTGAACAGCGTCCACCCGGGCGGAATGTATACCGCGATGGGCGGTTCAGAATTCGCCTCGGTGGAGGACCTGAACGAGTCGACGTACTCTCGCTTTCCGATTCCGCGTGTCGGGATGCCCGAAGAAGTTGCTCAACTCATCCTCTTTCTTGCGACCGACGAAGCAAGTTATTCGACAGGGTCTGAGTTCGTCGCGGATGGTGGTTGGTTCACGGGAATGCGGAATCCTTCGATGCCTTGCTCGTGAAGAGGAATAGCTGAATGTCGTTATCAGGCGCATGCGCCATTGTGGGAATCGGCCAGACAGAGTTCTCTCGGGGGACCGAGGCGTCAACGCTCGACTTGCATCTTGAGGCCGCGCTGGAAGCAATCACGGATGCGGGCCTTCGTCCCTCGGATGTCGATGGTATTATGCCAAACGAACTCGCGGGGACGATTGCCGAGGATTTTATCCTCAACCTCGGACTTGAAAATGTGGCATTCGGTTCGACCATCCGCACCGGTGGAGCAAGTCTCGTCAGTGCTGTCCAAAACGCCGCCTTGGCGATCCATGGCGGCGTCGCAGAGGTGGTGCTCCTTGCAGCAGGGCGTCTGGGGTTTTCCTCACAGCGAGTCTCTCAGACGAGCCGCGGCGCGATTGCTCCGCATCCCGTGATGCGCCACGTAGACGAGTTTGAACGTCCCTTTGGGAATACGGTTGCCGCGCAGTGGTTCGCGCAGGCCGCACGTCGTCATATGCATGAATACGGAACGACGAGTGAAGACTTCGGGCGAATTGCGGTGGCCTGTCGCAAGCATGCAAACTTGAACGCGCGGGCGCTGATGCGGGAGAAGCCGCTTAGTCTTGAGCAGCACCAAGCGTCTGCGATGATCACGGATCCTTTTAGGCTTTTTGACTGCTCACTTGAAACGGATGGAGCGGTCGCGTTAGTCGTTACCTCGGCCGAGCGCGCACGCGACTTGCGGCAGACCCCGGCCGTTATTCTGGGAATAGGCGAAGGGCATGGGACGCCGCCGACCTCCGTCACCCAGAAGGTCGACATGACAACGCTAGAGGGCGTGAGGATTGCGGGGGAACGCGCCTTCGGAATGGCGGGGCTTCGCCCGGCGGATATGGACTGCGCTCAGATTTACGATGGGTTCACGTGGACCGTGCTTGCAGGACTCGAAGATTTGGGATTCTGCGCGAAGGGCGAGGCGGCCGAGTTTATTCGGAGCGGTGCCATCGAGTTAGGTGGCGAATTACCTGTCAATACGTCCGGGGGGCTCCTCTCAGAGGGGCATTGTTCAGGAGGCAACTTGATTAGTGAGTCGGTGCGCCAATTGCGCGGGCAAGTTGAAGCGGAACGCCAGGTACCCGGCTGCGACCATGTGCTTGTAAGCGGGGAGGGCAATTTTCACGAGGGCTCTGCGATGATCCTAGGGAGAGCCTCATGAGTATTCCTGGACGTCCCAAACCAGTAGTGACTGCTTTAGGCGAGCCTTTCTGGGCCGCCTGCAACGAGCGCCGGTTAGTGGTTCAGCGGTGTCTCGGCTGTCAGCAACTGCGGCATTATCCACAGGAGCGATGCCCATTATGTTATGCATTGGAATACGATTGGGCCCCTCTGTCGGGACGCGGTGAAGTCTATTCCTATACGGTTTCGCACCGCCCATTCCATCCTGCATGGCAGGAGCATGCGCCCTATGTGGTTGCGACGATTGAATTGGAAGAGGGCGTACGGATGGTTTCTGACTTGATCGGCGCGGACCCCGGTTCGATTGAAATTGGCCAGGGGGTGGAAATTACCTTCGAGGCGCTCGATGACTTTGGTTTGATTCCGCGCTTTCGTGTGGTCAAGGACTGAGCCAACTAGCCGTGGCCTGTCCGTGTTCCACGACTAGCATTCGAATCGCCTGGATAGCGCCGAGAACTACGCTGACAGTCGCTTTCGTTTTCTATACCTTGCGGCGGCGAATGAATCGCATCGATGAGGGTTTTGGATGGCGGGCGGCGCTTCGGGTGATGGCAACGATAATAGGTTCGGGGATGCAGCGGCTGTGGCCGCAGGTCTCGGAAATGAAGATTTAGGGTACGCGGATCTCGGCTATATGGGCCTTGGCTATGTCGGGCTCGGCGCGCCGGATTCGAGCGCATGGTGTGAGCTTGCAACAGGTGTTTGCGGACTCATGCCTTCGCGCGTGCTCCCCGGTGCAGAGGGTCCCATTCGTATGCTTCAGCCAGAGGCGGAGGGACAGGCGCCTGATGGCAGTGTCTATTTCAAGATGGACGACTTGCAGTGGCGCGTGGCGGTTCATCCACGTGAAGAAAGCGGTCTTCTTTACCTCGGGCTCGAGTTGCGAGACGAGCGAGCGTTCGATCGGCTCTGCAAAAAAATCGACGCATGTGGTGCCGACATTCGACTCGGGACTGAAGAGGAACGCGTGGCCCGTGCAGTCGGATGCTTGGCGGTTGTACATGATCCTGCGGGTCACAGGGTCGAGCTCTTTGCCTCTCCCGTGCGTGATCGCGACTTTGTCTCTCCTCATGGGGTTGAATTCAAGACGGGCGCATTCGGGTTGGGGCACGTTGTCTTATACGTGCCCGAGATCCAGGCGGCCCTCGACTTCTACCGGAATGTGCTTGGATTCGAGCGCAGCGACTTCATGCATTTCGGCCCGAATGGAATGGGAATTCACTTCCTAAGATGTACCGCGAGACATCACAGCATTGCCCTTCTGCAGATTGGAGACCTGAGAGGACTGCAGCATTTGATGTTTGAGACGACGAGTCTTGATGATGTCGGGAAGTCCCTCGATCGCGCGCTTAAAGCAGGTATTCCGATTACGTCGGGGTTGGGTCGTCACCGCAATGACGGCACGGTCTCCTACTACATGCAGGGGCCGATCGGCTTCGATGTCGAAATAGGATGGGACGGTGTGATGATTGATGAGCATTGGGTTGAGAACGAGTTTGCCGGGGGCGGGGATGACTGGGGGCATCACGGCCTGGATGCAGCGTCCCTCGCGCCTAAGGAGTCAAAATGAATCTCGGGCTGAGCGGTCGACGCGCAGTTGTTGGAGGGGGTTCCGCGGGACTCGGTTTGGCTTCTGCGAAGGCGCTTGCAGAAGAGGGCGCCGAGGTGTTGATTATCGGTCGCGATGCGGAGCGCCTCGAGTCGGCGCGGGCTCAACTTGGAGAGCGTGTCCACTGCTTTGTGGGCGATCTAAGCACGCGTGAGGGAGCGCGCTCCGTGGTTGGCGAAGCGAAGCGAATTTTCACGACGACAGACATTTTGATCGCCAATGTTGGCGGTCCACCGCCAGGGCTCGCACAAAGCGTCGATATCGACTTGCTTGAGCAGTCGATTGACCGGTGCTTGCTCGCAATGGTCGAGCTTTGCAACGGGCTTTTGCCGGGGATGGTCGAGCAGCGATGGGGGCGAGTACTCGCGATTACATCGACGGGAGTGCGACAGCCTTTGTCAGCGATGGTTAACTCGAATGCGGCCCGCGCGGGCCTAACCGGATATCTCAAGACCCTCGCTCGCGAAGTGATCGGCCAGGGCATAACAGTCAATTCGATTCTCCCCGGGAGTCAGATGACGGCACGGCTCGAATCGTTGATCGGCGAACGCATGGAGGGCTATATCGCGAATCACCCGGCCGGTCGCGCAGGCGAGCCGGAGGATTTCGGAAAGATCGCGACATTCCTCTGCTCCGAGCCTGCAAACTATCTAACGGGCGTGGCGCTCTCAGTCGATGGTGGCGCAGATTCGTCTTTGATCTGAGCCTGGTCGCGCTTGGCTTAATATGGATGAACGGGCGCGGGCGACCTACCGGGTCGGGGCAAATTCGATCGGGACCCGGTGGTATCCATGAAGGAATTCGCTGTAGACGCGGGTCGCTCCTTCGCCACAGGTGTAGTCTGGCGCGACTTGGAGTAGCTCTTCGAGAAGTACCCGGCCTTCGAGCCGACCCAGATGCTCGCCGATACATTTGTGGACGCCGTGGCCATAGGACAAGGAGCGGCGTGGTCGACGTGTGATATCAAATTGATCCGCGTCATCAAATTCGGCTTCATCCCGGTTTCCTGAGGCCCAAAGAAACATCACGCCTTGCCCCGCGCGGAGTGTCTTTTCGCCAATCGTGACTTCCTGCTTAACAACGCGACCAAGCAGGTTAGTGGGTTGGTCGTAACGCAGGGATTCATCGAAGGCCAAGGGGATGAGACTGGGGTCCTTGACTAGCTGGCTCCGCTGATCGGGATGTTTCGCCAAATAGACCGCGGTATTTGCGACGGCGAGGGGGACGACCTCGATTCCTGTCACGAGGAGGGTGAATAGCGTTGCAACGATGGACCCCAGGCTCAGCGGTTTTCCTTCGGCCTCGTTGTTAAGCAACGCCGCGATATGCGTTGTGTCGTGCTCCGACACCTTCCCTCGTTGTTCTTCGATGAAGGTCATCAGGGCGGGCATGAGCTCGGCCATCGCGGCGTTGTTAGCGTCGCTGGCTCCGACTTGTCCCGAGTGGCGGCGGAAATGCGCTTCGACGAGCTGTGCGAATTGGAGTGAGAGGTCGGTCGGAAGCCCGATGAGATGACCGATCACTCTTGCTGATAGCGGCGCAGCATAGTCCGTGTACACATCGAACTCTCCGTTCGCGGCGAGGGGCTCGATCAGGACCCGCGCTTCCGTGCGGATGAAAGTCTCGAGTTCGTTCGTCGCGCGACGGGTGTAGCGAGGCGCGAGCATTCGGCGGTAGTCGCGTTGGCGAGGCATGTCGAGCATCGAGAAAACCGGGTCGTCCGCAGGCGGCCTCTTGAGCAAGACCATCTCCGGCGTCACCCCGCGTTCTGCTGTGAACATATCTTGGGTCGTGGCCTGCCAGATGTCCTCGAAGCGCGAGAGAAACCACGTGTCGTATTGTTCGAGGTAGTGCACCGGAGAGTCTCGACGCAGGGCGGCGTAGAATGGCCACGGGTCGCGCATCACCGCATCCGTGTAAGGGTCGTAGTCGGAGAAGCGGACACTACCGGAGGTCGTCACGTCTTTTACCCTTCGCCTAACCCTGGCCGATCTCAAGCATATTGCCGTCCGGGTCACTCGCCTGACACACGTGGCGTCCGGGGCGCAGCTCAAAAGGCGGCAGCACAATCGTGCCGCCATTCTCAATGACCGCGGCTGCGGCGGCTGTTATGTCGACGACCTCGAGGGTGAGGTAGCGCAAGCCGGCGACGGCGGACCAGGCCCGTTCGTCGGAGGCCGGCATTTCGGTTGGGCGCATGATACGTAACACGCTCTCGCCCGCGGCAAGTTTGTGGATCGTTCCCACGCCCGGAATCTCAAGGGGGTCGAGCGGCGTGAGTTCGAAAACGTTCTGGTAAAAGGCGACCAGCTGTTCTGGCTTTGCGGAGACGATGCCTGGGTCAAGCGCGGCCTTGGCGAGTTGGGTGCTCATTTATACGCTCCTTGGATGGCTGCTTGTCGCGATGGGTCTTGTTTCGAAGAACGGAAGCCGTGGCCCGCCCAACAAAGAAGCGCCTAGCCTGGATCTTTAGCGGGGCGCCGGCTTCCTGGCTAAGCGACTTTGTCCGATGAAGACTCACAAAGCTTTTGGTGATCCGCCCCCGGGCTTGCATGCTGCGTCAGGCCCCGTGATGGACTTTTATGCCGACATACCGTGACACAGAAATCCCCCGGCGGTCAAACCTCCAGTTCTCAGGAGCCCCATCTCAAGGGCCACACGAACCCGACCGAACTGCGCGAGCAAAAACAGCAACTTCTCTTCTGTTGGAAGGCGGATGGGGCGCTCCCGACTCCTTGGATATGGCTTGAATGCCAACCGGGAGTTCCTCCAGCACTTGAGGGGTCTGAATGTTTGAGGGCAGCCGTGCGTTCGCGCCAAAGTTGACTCCATAAGCATTCGACACTTCAGGAAGGTACGTCTGTGACGACCAATACGACAAAACACCTATGCGGTACTGACTCGTCACTTGATCTGTGAGGCCATTGACTACAACTGGATACGATGGGGATGCTGTTCCAGCATGCGCAAGGAAGTCACGGTCAAGGCAGGGAGGCGAATAGCAAAGGGTGGACTGTCCCGTTTGGTTCAAGCCTGTCGTCGGGTCGGTGGGAAGTTGCGCAAGAACCCCTTCGCCAATCAGGATGCTCTGCATTTCGCTGACTGTGGGCAGTCGCCAGGAGCCATGCCCGCCGAATCCGTTGGCATTGAGTTGGGCCAAGAAAGTCGTATAAACCGTACCGTCTGCAGCAATGGAACTAATGTCCGCCGACCATGAGTAGGAGTTGTTTACGTTATTTAATCCTTCAGCTGTCGTCTTTCGTTCCCAGACCAAGCCCGTCGCAGTGTCCTCCACCGAAACGCCATCGGAGCAGGCAATGAAGCGAACATTTTCAGGCAGGGAGCAGACCGAAGGTAAGCCGCTGCAAACGAAGGAAGGTTCGATCGCGCACGTCTGGCTGCATCCATCTCCCGCGGCACTGTTTCCGTCGTCGCAGGTCTCGAGGCCCGGAACGATGACTCCGTCGCCGCAAAGGAACGCCTGAATTGCCGCCAGCGTGGCTTCGAGCGCCACTGCGTCGGTGGTGTTGGTCGCGATATTAGTGGTATTAGTCGCGATGTTTTCGGCATTTGTCTGGATGTTCGCGGCGTTGATCTGGACGTCTGTCTCAGATGCATAACCA
>DGPZ01000054.1 GCA_002390675.1 Deltaproteobacteria bacterium UBA4427 | reverse complement strand
GGATCGGCACGATCGACTCATGAGTCGCATCTCGATCGGATCGATTCACTTCGAACAGACATTGACCTTGCATACGGAAGACGATGAAACCGGGCCGCATACGCGTGTCGGTCTAAAAATCGTCGCGCACAACTCAATCCCTGTGATCGGCGAAGTCGTATCTCGCCTCGAAGTACAGAAACTCGTCATCGGATACGTCGACACAACACTCAGGCAGCTTCAAAAATACTGCGAAGCAGACGCCTAGCATATCGCGTGTAATTCATATTCCCGGACGAAAAACACAAACGCGGCGACCGAATCAATCAGCCGCCGCATTCTTTTTCTAGGCTGGGCCGCCCCCCGAATCACTCTTCGGCGGGCAGCTCGGGAGCGATACCCGTTAGAGGATTTCCTCAGCAAGAACTCGCAGCGCCTTCACGTCGCCTGTGCCGGCGAGAAGCGAGCCCACGTGCTTCTTCGCACCGGCCGCCTTCCATGCCTGGAGGCGATCGCGGATACGATCTGCGGATCCCACAAGTGCGACCTCGTCGACCAGCTGATCCGGAACCGCTGCAGCGGCTTCGCCCTTCTTTCCGTCAAGGAAGAGATCCTGGATTTCCTTGGCCGCATCGGGATGGCCGAGACGAATGGCGTAGTCGTTGTAGAAATTCGCCCCGCGCGCTCCCATGCCACCGATATAGAGAGCAAGGCTGTGCTTCACGGGCATGCGCGCCTTCTCGAGATCATCGTTCAAGACGACCGTGCAGAACGGAGCGATTTCGAAATCGTCGAGTGACTTGCCACCGCCAGCCTTTGCAAAGCCCTCGTTAAGCGAATCTTCGAAAATATCGTAGCGCTCCGGGTTCATCCAAACCGGGAACACACCGTCCGACACTTCACCCGCACATTTAATTCCATTCGGCGAAATCGACGCTGTATAAATCTTAAGTGCCGGATCGCCGTGCAGAATGCTCTTGAGCGGCTTGCCCAGTCCAGAGCTGCCTTCACCCGTAAATGGAATTTGGTAGTGGTAGCCGTCGTGCACGAGCTTTTCTTCGCGAGCGAGGATCGTGCGAATGATCGAGATATATTCCTTAGTGCGCGTGAGCGGGCGACCATACGCGACACCGTGCCAGCCCTCGACAACCTGAGGACCAGACGGGCCAAGGCCCAAGATGAATCGCCCCTTCGAGAGCGAGTAGAGCGTCATAGCAGTCATCGCCGTCATAGCCGGAGTACGGCCCGGCATCTGCATGATCGCGGTGCCGACCTTGATCTTGTCGGTCTGCGCAAGAATCCATGCTGCGGGACTAACAGCATCGGAACCCCAAGCCTCCGCGGTCCAGACGGAATCGAAGCCAAGCTGCTCCGCTTCCTTAATCATGTCCATCGGAATGCTCATCGTGGCGGGGGAATAGCCGGCGATAATACCGAGCTTCATATCTCTCTCCTGGCGGGAACCGACAACGAGTCGGGTCGTTGTTTCGTAACGTGGCGCGCGAGTCTAGGCCCGGCGGCGGGCCACGTCACACCGTCGAAGTCGAACTCGGGGTCTCCTCAGCGACTCCACTTTCCGCGACCTCAGGCGCTTCAAGCGGCAATTCGATCTGGAAGACCGCACCATGCCCCGGCTCCGAGATGATCTGAATTCTCCCCCCGTGCCTCTCAATAATTCCATGGGACAACGAGAGTCCGAGTCCAGTGCCCTTCCCGACTTCCTTCGTCGTAAAGAAGGGGTCGAAGATTCTCATCGCGACCTCGGTCGGAATGCCCGGTCCAGAGTCCTCGAATTCCAAGCGCACGCCCACCGGGACCGTCCTCGTTCGAATCGTGATCGTCCCACCCCCCTCGATCACGTCGCAGGCATTCATCAATAAGTTCAGAAACACCTGATTGAGTTGGCCGGGAAAGCATCTCACTTCCGGCAGCGCTTGATAGTCGCGCACCACTTCAATCGCACCCTTAAAGCGAGGCTCCATCAAAGCCAGCGTGCGATCGATTTCGTCGGTCAACTGAGCCATTTGCAGGTCAGCCTGATCCATACGCGAGAACGTGCGTAGATCCTGCACGATCTGCTTCACACGCTCCGTACCTTCGCGGCTTCGGAAGAGTAGCTTTTTGATCGCCGCCCGATGTCGATTGGCATCTTCGCTTCGACCGGCATCACGCGCGGCGGCCGCTTTATCTACGAACTCATCAATCAGCTGCAGGTTCGCGTGAACGAAGCCAATCGGATTATTGAGTTCGTGCGCGACCCCAGCCACGAGCTGACCAAGGCTCTTAAGCTTCTCGCTTTGCATGAGCTGGTTCTGCGTCTCTTGAAGCTCGCGAGTTCGTTCCTCCACGCGCATCTCAAGACTTTCGTTCAGCTTCGCGATTTCATCAAAGGCCTTCGCATTTTCGATCGCGATCGAACTTTGATTCGCAAGGGTCCGCAAAAGCTCACGGTCATCGGTTGCTAGGCGTTCACCTGAAAGCTTACGCCCAACGGCGATCACCCCGAGAAGGTCCACCCCGAAAAGAATCGGCACGAGAAGCTCGACTTCGAGGGTGTCGTAAATATCCCAACAACGCTCGCGCTTTTCTGAATCCGGATCATCGTCAAAGTCGGACCGTGCAAGTTCTTCCCGGCGCATCCAGAGATGCTTCCAGATCGGGTGGTCACTCGGGATCTCGGCATCGATGTCTTCCTGATCCCAGTCACCCCGCCATGCCGTGGCACGCAGCACGCGATCGCTCTCGTCGAACAACAACACCATGGCCCGGGAAACGCCCATTGTGTCCGTCAGCGCTACTAGAATTCGATCGCCGATCTCGTTTAGCGAAAGCATCGACACCATCGCCTCAGAGATCTCTCGGACCGCCAGGCGGTAGCGCGATCGATCTCGGTCGAAGAAGTTGTCGACAAATCCCTGCATCCGCTCACGTAGCGGGTTGAATGCGAGGATCGCCAAGAAGAGCAGCACCACCTGCACGCTGCGCACGTTCACGCCGTACCGTGCCACGAGCTCGTCGGCGAAAGTGATCATGAAGGCGAAGACCCCCGTGATCGCCAGTGTCGCAGCACCGTACGCGGCGGAGGATTTCGCCGCGAGGCGAAACTCAAAGAGCTGGCGCCGAATCATTCCGTACCCAATGGCGACAGGGAAGAAACCGAGCCAAAGAAGGGCGATGTACCAGGGAAGCGCAGTCGGGACGACCCACTCTGCGACCAAGGCGAGCAGAGCGGGGAGAAAACTAACGAGTCCAGCCAGCAACATGAGATCGGCGCGGTCGCCGATACCCGCTTGGCGAGCCTGCGACCGACTCAAAGCGAGAATCGCTATCGACGCGATAGAGGTGCCCATCGCGAAAACGAAGGCCGTCGTCGCAATCCATGTCGGCGGAATGCCCATCGTGGATTGCGTGACCACTGTGGCGAGGATCGCGAAGGCGATGGCGTACGGAATCAAACGAATGCGACGGCGCTTCGCGACCCAGACCGGCTCGATCGGATAGGTCGTAAAGAGGTGGAATGTCGTCGCGCCCAGAAAGGGCAGCGTCGCAAGGAAGCGCGTCGGCGCCCAAGGAATGATGTCGACTCGAATCGCCGACGAAAGCAAAACGGACATGGTCGAGCAGTACAAGAGGAGCGCCCACGCCTCGGCACTCGCCTGACGCGTCCGCCAAACCGTGAGCGCGACAACCAGGTAGAGCGAGCTGACGAACAGTAGGCCCAGGTGCAGCAGCGCATCACCCGCCGAATCGACGTCCCCTGCTAGCACCGGCGAGAGAGACGCTGTCAGGATTGAGCCATCGGGCTTCAGGATGCGATAGGTGTCGACGATGCCCATCTCAAGGGTCGGTTCCAAAATCGCCTGGATCGCGGGCACACCGTCGACGGAGAGCACCTGATCGCCAGACTCGATTCCGGCCTCACGGGCGAGATCGCTCATCGCGTGCACTACGGCGACTCCGGCGATGATCGAGGTCCGAACGGGAAGCTGGGGCCCCGGGCGCGGGGAGATCAGCGAAAATATGGATAGGCCAATAGCCAGCAGCGCCCACATTGCGGCAGCGGTGCCGGTCAGTTGACGCGTGCGCCTCGTCGTATCGGAATGCATCGGTGGGGGCCTCGTGGGAGCACGCCCATGCTAGCAGGGTGCGCGGTGTCCCCGCTGCCTCAGCGTGCCTTCGTGTTCTGCGCGGGCAAGACCGGGCGAGTCCTATCCTCGAGACGCATCGCCTGGATGTCGATCTCACCCGGCGGCGGACCGAAGTTATAGCCGCGGGTGTTCAGAACAATGATGCCAGGCTGAACTTCAATAGCCGGGGTGCCTGGGAGAATCTTCCCGCCCGGTTCGACCTTGATGCCTGTCGGCAGGGGCGTCGGAGCTGGAAGGCCAGCCACAAGGGCAGGGTCGACGCTGCGCAGAGTCTCTTCGGAGTTTTCGGCCTGTGCGACCCGGACCCCACTCGAGAGCAGGACAAAGGTGAGCACGAGACATCCGAGCCCGATGAAATCGAGCGGTCGGCGAGACGGAGACATAAGAGCTACGGAATCGGCCATGAAGGATTCTCCGGAATGCTGGAACGCAACAACCGCGACCAGCAAAGGCCGCACGAGAGCGCGACTCTCGGGAGAATCGGCCGATTTGCGATTCTCCTTGAGGCCACTGATCACGGCGGGCTCAACGCAGCGTGAGTGCAGCGTCGCGGCCTAGATCCCTGAACCGTCCGCTTGCTCGTCCTGGAGGTGCAGGCCGCATTCCTTCGCCTCGTCGCTCTCCCACCACCATCGACCGGAACGGCTCTCGGCACCCGGAGCGATCGCGCGAGAACAGGGCTCGCAACCGACCGAGGGATAGTTCTCGCGATGGAGACGATTGATCGGGATCCCATTGTCGGTGACGTAATCCATGACGCGCTCATGGGTCCAATCTGCGAGAGGGTTGATCTTGACCAAATCCCCGTTTACCGAGTCGATTTCGACCTTTTGAGCGTCCGCGCGGTTCGCGTTCTGATCCCTGCGCAGGCCCGTGACGTACGCGTCGAAATCCGTGAGATGGCGGCGCATGGGCAGGACTTTGCGGATCTTGCAGCAGAGCTTTCGATTCTCGAGAGACGCGTAGAAGAGGTTCATGCCCTTCTGCTGAACCATCTCCTGAACTTCGCCAGCGTTCGGGAACACGACTTCGACCTGCTTGTCGTAGCGGTCGCGCACACGGTCGATCAGATCGTAAGTCGCGGAATGCAGTCGGCCCGTATCGAGCACGAAGACGCGGGTCGTCGGATCGACCTTGTGGAGCATGTCGATTAGAACCATGCCCTCCGGCGCACCGAAGGAGGCGGAGATGGTCAGGCGCGGGTGAAAATTAACGACTGCCCAGGTAAGTATTTCTTCCGCACTCATAGCTTCCATGGAATTTCGCTTCACGAGATCTAAAACCTCGTCCTGAAAGGATTTTCCATCAAGGGCATCGATTGAAATCAGAGGCACAGGGGGGCTCCAGCGGGACGCGTCCTAGGTGATTTAGGGGCCATTGGACTACCCGCGTGATTCCTGATTACCGCAGTCGGTTCCTCTATTCAATTTCCCTACTGCTCAGATAAGAATATCAAGAGCCCGCCTACTGCGGAATCGCGAGCTTCTCGCGCACGGAGGCGATCTTGTCTGCCATCGTGACGCCCTCGCGGTCACGCCGATCATCCATCTTGATCACGGTCCCGACTCGCTCGCCACCCGCCGCAAATACGGCTTCCTGCATTGCCCTGATCACCTTGAAGAGCGCGTCGGGCTCGCCCTCGAGGGTTGTGAACATGGAATCCAACTCCCATCGCACGACGTCCTGCGCTTCGAGCACTGAGATCGCGGCTGCGACGTATTCGGATACCGAGAGGCCCACGCCGAGTGGGGAAATGCTGACTGCTGCGATTGCCATACGGGGAGCATAGGTCAGCCTCCGAGATCGCCCTCGCGCCGTCCACTAGGCCAGCCCATCGGCCGAGCCTGTTCGCACATTTCGTGGGCATCTGGCTGTGCACGGGCCAAATCCTCGATTGAGATGCCAAGCCTCGGATGGATCAGGTCCGGAGCGAGCGCAGCAAGCGGCGTCAGCACGAAGGCTCGCTCGTGGGCGTGAGGGTGAGGGATCACCAGATCCGGGTGGTCGATGCGCCGATCCCCAAAGAGCACGACATCAAGGTCGATCACTCGAGGGCCCCACTTCACGCAATCGGGCCCGCGCTCACGGCCGAGCGCGGTTTCGATCTTCTGGAGCTTGCGAAGAAAGTCGAGCGGTGAGAGCCAAACGCGCAACTCAAGCATCGCATTCAGATAGGGCGGCTGCCCGGCTGGCCCGAGCGGCGGTGTCTCGTAGAGCGGCGACGCCGCAAGAATGACGATTTCCGCCTCGCGCTCGAGCTGCACCGCCACGGAAACGAAACTCGCGACGCAATCGCCGAGATTCGCCCCAATGCCAACGAAGACCCGTTCTCCTCCAGCCCTCATTGCTTCTCTCCGAGTCAAAAGGTTCCTGTGGCACAAGGATAGACAGAGTCGACTACTCTTCGCGCCCGCACGCAAGTATTACGGAGCCCTAGACTTCCACCATGCATCCGTCCGAAACGCCCAATATGCACGAAGAGACGGGAGCCCACGACACCCTCCCCCCCGACCTGCGCACGCCTGTGCCCGGCCCGGAGTCCCGTGCGCTCGCCGCAAGACTCGCCGTCGTTGAGAGCCAAAATGTCACAGCACTCGACCCCGCACCCATTTTCTGGGAGCGGGCCAGCGGCGCGAACCTCTGGGACGTTGATGGCAATCGGTTCATCGACCTAACAGCCGCCTTCGGTGTCGCCAACGTCGGCCATGCCCACCCGGCCGTCGTCGAAGCCGTCTCGCAACAAGCGTCGTCACTCCTGCATGGCATGGGGGACGTTCACCCGCCGCGAGTCAAAGTTGAACTCCTCGAAAAATTGACCGAACTCTACCCTCGCGGCACGGCTACCGAAGTCCCTCAAACGCGAACCGTTCTTTCCTCATCGGGCTCGGACGCCGTCGAAACTGCTCTCAAGACGGCCATGCTCGCAACCGGACGTGCGGGACTAATTGCATTCGAAGGCGCCTACCACGGGCTTTCATTGGGCGCCCTCGATGCCACCTGGCGCGAAGACTTTCGAGAACCTTTCTCCGCACGACTGCCTAACGCGACGGCATTCGTCCCATACGGAGACCTCGCTGTCGTCGAAGAATTCGCCCGAACAAAACGAGACTTGGTCGGTGCAATCCTCGTCGAGCCGGTCCAGGGGCGCGGAGGTGAACGCGTGCCTCCCAAAGGGTTTCTTTCAGGCTTGCGAGCAATCTGTGACAGGACTGGCTGGCTGCTTATTGTCGACGAAATCTATACAGGCCTCGGCCGTACTGGACGCATCTTCGCCTGCGATCATGAAGCTGTTGTCCCTGACTTGTTATGCGTGGGAAAAGGCCTCGCCTCTGGCATGCCCCTCTCCGCGTGCATGGGCCTTCGCCGCGTCTTCGATGCCTGGCCGCGGTCCGAAGGCGAAGCGCTACATACGCAAACCTTCCTTGGACATCCCGCCAGCTGTGCAGCCGCTCTTGCTTCCCTCGAAGTTGCCGCAGAGAACGATCTCGCCGCTCGCTCCGAACGTTTGGGCCGCGAAATCAGGGACCGACTCGCAACAGATCTTCGCGACACCTCATCCGTCGTCGAGGTCCGAGGGCTAGGCCTAATGATCGGCATCGAATGCCGCGAGCCCTCCGTCGCCCTAGGCATCACGACTCAAATGCTCGAAGCGGGCTATGTCCTGCTCCCCTCTGGAGATGGAGGCCGCGTCTTGTCGCTCACCCCACCGCTCACGATTGGGCGCGAGGCAATCCATACTGCCTGTGATGCTCTAGTGGGCCTCCTTGGTGCTGCGTCATGAGCCGAGCACAAATCGAGACCGAGCTGCTTGCCTGGATGCGGGAAGACAGCGCCCCTGACGAGGACGCGGCGCGCTTCGAGCGACTCGCCCTCGCTATCTTCGTTTTCCAATTCGAGTCCTGCGAGCCCTATCAACGCTTCTGCGCATCCATGAATCAAACGCCTGCGAGCGTCGATCGCCTGGAAGCAATTCCTCCCGTGCCCGCCGGCGCGTTCAAGGAATTCGCACTTAGATGCTTCCCGGCGGAAGCCACTTGCAAGACGTTCCGAACCAGCGGGACTTCCCTCGACCGCCGTGGCGAACTTCACCTCGACACCCTTGTTCTCTATGAAGCATCGCTGCTCGCAAGCCTTCAACGCTATTTCATGCTCGACCTATGCGGAACCGGCCCCGAGATGCACTTTTTGGCACCGAGCGGTGAAGAGTCTCCGGATTCCTCGCTCACCCATATGTTCGAAGTCCTTCGCCGCGAGGAGGGAAGCCCTACCAGCACTTTCGACTTACGCGACGGATCTCTCGATCTCGATTCATTAGTCGAAGCGATTCGAAGCGCACAGAGTCGAAACGAACCGCTCATCGTCGCGGGCACCTCCTTCGCATTCGTGCATCTACTCGATGCACTAGCCGACACGGAGGACACAGATCGCTGGCTCCTGCCTACGGGGTCTCGCCTAATGGAAACCGGTGGCTTCAAGGGCCGCAGTCGCGTCGTGCCACGCGAAGAGCTTCGGACCGCGATCGCATCACGATTCGGCCTCGACGAGCGCGCAGTCGTGAACCAATACGGCATGACCGAGCTTGGCAGTCAGTTTTATGACTCCACGCTCCTTGATCCCTATGGCCCCCGCCGAAAACTAACGCCCCCCTGGACTCGCGTGCGCTTCGTGGATCCCGCATCGGGAGTGGACGTTCCCGCAGGCGACCTGGGGCAAATCGTGATCCATGACCTCGCGAACACGGGAAGCGTCGCTGCGATCCAAACTGCCGATCTCGGTCGCGCCATCCTTGATTCCGACGGCAGGGAGATCGGCTTCGACGTCGCGGGCCGGGAAGTTGGTGCTGAAGCGCGGGGGTGCTCGATTGCCACCGATGTCATGCTCGACGCATCTATGCTGCGCGTCGAATCATGAGTCGTCTCGAAATCGATTGGCCCGACGAGGCAGCGGAACGAGTGCGAGCAGCTCAGGGTCGCTTGCGCCTAGCCGGCCCAGCTCTTCGCGATCGCACCTTCGAAGACCGCCTTGAAAGCGTTGCCAAGATTCTTGGGGACTGGACCGCGCCCGATTCGCCATGGCGGCGCGAGCTCGCGACATCGCTCGCGGCAGCCTCCCCCTTCAGCCACGGCACGATTCAGGAAGGCCTCGACGCCGCCCTCACAAGATGGTCACCCGAGGCATTCATCGCCTGTGCTGAGAATGAGGTGGGCAGCCAGCTCGCGCACCGAGGCACCCGGCTTGCGCCCTTCGACTGGACGACGGTCGTCGCGGGGGGATCGATTCCAATGCCGACGATCCTCTCCTCGCTGCTGCCTCTCGTGCTGGGCTCCCCCGTACTTCTAAGAGAAACTCGCAAGGACCCCGTTACGGCCAGCCTTCTGGCTCGCTCGATTCAGGCGACGGACCCAGAGCTCTCGCGAGCCTTCGAAGCCGTTTCGTTCCCCGCCGTTGATCTATCCGCATACGCGATCGCCCTAGAAGCGCCTTGCGTCGTCGCAACCGGGAGCGATGAGACCCTGGCTGCAATCTCGTCTCGCGTCGATTCAAGCCACCGATTCGTGGGATATGGCCATCGCTTCTCGATCGCAATCCTCGGTCGCGAGATCGCGAACAACGAGCCGTTGCTCGAAGAAGTCGCAGCTGGACTTGCTCTCGACCTCGCACGGTGGGACCAATCCGGATGCCTCTCGCCGGTCGTCGCCTATCTCGTCGATGTCCCCAAAAGCGTCGCATCTCGGCTCGCCCACCAAATCTCAGAACGGCTCGCCGAGCTGTCGCACAACATGCCGCTAGGCGACCTTTCTCCTTCACAAGGAGCCTCAATCGCGAGCGAACGTTCCGAAGCAAGGATGCGTGCAGCCAGCGGGATAGGAAGATTAGTTGAGACACCTAATCACACAATTACCCTGGAAGCCGACGCGCAACCCCGCCCGGCCCCCCTCGGTCGCTTCCTCAGGCTCATGCCTGTCGAATCACCAGATGCTCTTGTTCGAGCCCTAGAGCCATTCTCCGGACATCTGTCGAACGTCGCCATAGCAGGCCTGTCAGTACCGGGCGCCACGAACATCCATTCAGAAAAAAATGCCAGCGCCTCAAATAATATTAGTCAGACGCCTATCCAATCGTTATTGGGATGGCTTTCGCGAGCAGGTGTATCACGGTTTACAAAACCCGGACGGCTCCAAACGCCTCCGATTGATTGGCCCCACGATGGCCAACCGGTGTTCAGCCCTCTTTCGCGTTTCACGCAATGGACCCAATCGGTTTGAGTGAGAATTTGACGAGCGGCCTGATCACCACGGGGCGTGCTCCCCCCTCAGCGCTGGTCTCCTTTACGGGGCGAACTATGGCTGCTTACTGGGTCTGCTGTGGATGCCCCTCCGGGAGGAGCCGGAATGCCAAAAAAGCACGTAAATCAGACCTTTATGTGCATATAGGACTGAAAGAGTCCGATATTTACAGCACCGATTTGGTCCGATATAGTCACGGCGTCGCAAAATGGGGTTCGTCGACGATCACGCTTCCCCTGAACGAGGCAGGCTTGCGGAGACCAAGTGTTCAAACTCAGCAAAACGACAGACTACGGAATCGTGCTGATGGCCGAGCTCGCGAGCGATTCGAGCAGGGCGACGCAGAATGCGCGGGAGCTCGCCGCCAGTTCTGAGCTTCCAGTCCCAATGGTCAGTAAAGTCCTGAAGGTCCTCGCCAAAGAAGGTCTCTTGATCTCCCAACGCGGCTCCAAGGGCGGCTACAGCCTCGCTGGTGAACCTGATTCGATGCCCGTCTCTGAGATGATCCGCGTACTCGAAGGCCCGCTGGCACTGACCGACTGCGCGCTCGGCCCCGCGCGATGCGAACACGAATCAGGCTGCGCCGTGCGAGAGCCTTGGCAACAAATCTCTCGAGTCGTCGAGCAAGCCCTCGCGGGTATCACGCTCGCGGATTTGGTCGGCGGCCGCGTCGAACGCAGCATGAATGAAATGACGAGCAACATGCTCCAGATCAATCGATCGCCCGAAGCGAATCGACCTCCTCAATCAGAACAACGCTAAGGACACCGCAATGGCAGGCGCAAACCCCGATCTCGAGAAGCTCGCGGAACAAGACTACAAGTACGGCTTCGTTACGGATATCAAAGAAGACCGCGCAGACCCGGGGCTGACGGAAGACGTGGTCCGACTGATCTCGAAAAAAAAGAACGAGCCCCAATGGCTGCTCGACTATCGCCTGAAGGCGTTCAAGCGTTTCCGCGAGATGCTCGAAGAAGACGGTGCTGCCCCCGAATGGGCGAAGGTCTCCTTCCCGAAGATCAACTACGACGAAATCGTGTACTACTCCGCACCCAAGGACATGAAGAAGATCACGAGCCTCGACGAGCTCGATCCCGAACTTCTCTCGACCTACGACAAGCTCGGCATCTCTCTTCTGGAACAGAAGCGACTCAACGGTATTGCCGTCGACGCGGTCTTCGACAGCGTCTCGGTCGCCACGACCTTCAAGGCCGAGCTCGAGAAGAAGGGCATCATTTTCTGCAGCTTCTCGGAAGCAGTCGAGAACCACTCCGATCTCGTTCAGAAGTATCTGGGCTCGGTCGTTCCGTACTCCGACAACTTCTTCGCATGTCTGAATGCCGCCGTCTTCAGCGACGGCTCATTCGCTTATATCCCTAAGGGCGTCCGCTGCCCCATGGAGCTCTCTACTTATTTCCGCATCAACGCAGCGGGAACCGGACAGTTCGAACGCACACTTCTGATCGCCGATGAAGATGCGTACGTCAGCTACTTGGAAGGCTGCACCGCGCCGCAGCGTGATGAAAATCAGCTTCACGCAGCCGTTGTCGAACTCGTCGCCCACGATCGCGCCGAGATCAAATATTCAACTGTCCAGAACTGGTACCCCGGCGACAAGGACGGCGTCGGCGGGATCTTCAACTTCGTAACCAAGCGCGGCGCATGCCGTGGCTTCCGGTCGAAGATTTCTTGGACCCAGGTCGAGACCGGCTCCGCCATTACTTGGAAGTACCCGTCCTGCTTGTTGATCGGCGATGAGTCCATTGGCGAGTTCTATTCCGTCGCCATGACGAATCACAAGCAGCAGGCGGATACCGGCACGAAGATGATTCATATCGGTCGCGACACGACTAGCACGATCATCTCCAAAGGCATCAGCGCCGGCCAAGGCGAACAGAGCTACCGCGGCCTAGTCAAAATGGGCCCGAAGGCGCACGGCGCTCGCAACTACAGCCAATGCGATTCGCTTTTGATGGGCGACCAGTGTGGCGCGCACACGTTCCCCTATCTTGAAGCAAGCAATCCCACCGCGACGGTCGAACACGAAGCCACAACATCAAAGATCAGCGACGATCAACTCTTCTTCTGTCGCCAGCGCGGCATGAGTGAAGAAGATGCGATCTCCATGATCGTGAACGGCTTCTGCAAGGACGTTCTTCGTGAGCTCCCCATGGAATTCGCCGTCGAAGCGCAGGCGCTTCTCGCCGTGAGTCTCGAAGGCGCCGTCGGATAGCCCACAGCTCGCATGCGCTGCGACCTACTAACTAACCTCTACATCCGCTCCTCAGGAATTTGAACATGTCCGTATCTCCGCTCGTCTCCATCAAGAACCTTCACGCCACCGCCGGCGAGACCCCGATCCTTCAGGGCATCGACCTCGAAATTGGTGCCGGCGAAATCCACGCCATCATGGGCCCGAACGGCTCGGGCAAAAGCACGCTCTCTAATGTGCTCGTCGGCAAACCCGGTTACGAAGTCACCCAGGGTGAAGTCAGCTTCCGAGGCGAAAACCTAGTCGAGATGGACCCCGAAATACGTGCGCGAGAAGGCGTCTTTCTCGCTTTCCAATACCCCGTCGAAATTCCCGGCGTTGCCAACAACTACTTCCTCCGCACCGCCGTAAACGCCATTCGTGAACACCGTGGCGACGAAGATCTCGATGCGATCGACTTCCTCAATCTCCTAAAAGAGAAGATGAAGCTCGTCGAAATGCCCGAAGATATGATGGGGCGCGCGATTAACGAAGGCTTCTCCGGCGGCGAGAAGAAGCGCAATGAAATCTTGCAGATGCTTCTACTCGAACCTTCCTTCTGCATCCTCGACGAAACCGATTCAGGCCTCGACATCGACGCTCTGCGCATCGTCGCGAACGGCGTGAATCAAATGCGCTCTTCCGATCGCGCCATGCTCGTCATCACGCACTATCAAAGGCTCCTCGACTACATCGTCCCGGACTACGTCCACGTCCTTTCAAACGGTCGCATTGTGAAGTCCGGTGACAAAAGCCTCGCCCTCGAGCTTGAAGCAAAGGGCTATGGCTGGATCGACGGTATCGACGATGATGCCGCGGGCGTCAAGAATGGTGCTGCGAGCGCCGGGGCGCCGTCATGAGTGCGGCTGTCGACTCACTCGCACGACTGCGAAAAAATATCGGTACGGAACGCGCTAGCTCCGTCCCTGCGACCGAGGTCGCGACTCGTCTTGAAACGATGCACACCGAAGGGATCGCGGCCTTTGCTGAGATCGGACTTCCCAGTCGCCGAGAAGAACGCTGGAAGGGAACGAACCTCTCTGCCCTCGGCGCAATGGACTTTGCTCGGATAGGCACTGGCACGGCTGCGCCTAACGCCTCGGTCGTTGACTCGCTTCAGAGCGTAGACGCAGACCTCCTATTCGTTGACGGACGAATGGTCCGCGCTTCCGCAGACCGGGCCGCGCTTCCAGAAGGCACGCGCGTCCTCTCGCTCTTCGAAGCTTCCTTGGAAGCTCCGCAACTCGTCGCCGCGAACCTTGGATGCTTGGCCGACTCGAAAACTGACGCACTCGTCGCGCTCAACGGAGCCCTCTTCGAAGACGTGGCCGTGATCGAACTAGCACCGAACGCAAAACCTGATCGTGCCCTGCGCATCGTCTCGTACTCGACCTCTCTCACCGGAGCCGAAGGCACGGCGAGCGCTTCATTCCCTCGTCTACTCGTCGTTGCCGGCGAAGGCGCGGAAGCATCGGTTCTCTTCGAGAACGAAGTCAAGGGCGAAGCTCCTGGATACACGGGACTCGTGTCTGAATTTCTCCTGTCCGCGAACGCGCGAGTCGAATTCATCGAAAGCCAGTCGGGCCCCTCAAAGCGAATTCACGTCACACAGACCTTTGCGCGGGTTGAGCGCGATGCTCATTTCGATTCTCACATATTCACGTTAGGCGAAGGCCTGGTTCGAAATGAACTCAGTGTCGACCTTCAGGGACCGGCAGCAACGACCCGCATGCATGGCTTCTTTTTGGGCAGCGGCAGCGCACATCACGATCACTTTACGACCGTCGACCACGCCGCTCCTCATTGTTCCAGCGACCAGGAATACCGTGGCGTGCTTGGCGATAAATCAGCCGGCGTGTTCCGCGGGCGTGTGATCGTGCGGCCGGGTGCACCGAAGACCGATGCGCGTCAATCGAACCCCAATATCCTGCTCTCTGACAGCGCTTCGATCGACACGAAGCCCCAGCTCGAAATCTACGCAGATGACATCAAAGCCAGCCACGGCTCAACGATTGGGCAACTCGACACCGAGGCGCTCTTCTTTCTTCGCGCACGCGGAATCGGCGAGTCGGACGCGCGCCTCTTGATGACACGCGGCTTCGCGCAAACAATCGTCGACGGCGTCGGGGACGAAGCGGCACGAGTCCTCATCGGCGAGCGCGTCGATGCGGCGCTTTCTTCACTTCAGTCTTCAGCTAGTTCGATGCGCCCCGGATCCAGCCCAAGGAGGGATTCTGCATGACGCTAGACGTCGAAAAAATCCGTAGCGAGTTTCCGATTCTCAGCACCGAAATGCGCGGGCAACCGCTCACCTATCTCGATAGTGGCGCCAGCGCGCAGAAGCCTCGCGTCGTCATCGATGCGATGGCCGACTTCTATTCCACGCACTACGCGAATATCCATCGCGGCGTCTACCACCTTTCCGCCGAGGCAACCCGTCAATTCGAAGCCGTCCGCGGCAAGGTGGCAGCATTTATTGGCGCAGCCAACGAACGTGAAATCATCTTCGTGAGGAATGCGACCGAGGCCATCAATTTGGTCGCCCGAAGCTGGGGCGAGCAGAACATCTCCGAAGGCGATGAAATCGTCCTAACGCAAATGGAGCATCACGCGAATATCGTACCGTGGCAGATGCTCGCCAAACGATGTGGAGCGGTCATTCGCGTCGCAGAGATTGATGACGACGGCGTCCTCGATGTCGCACACTTAACGTCCCTGCTCGGGCCGAAGACGAAACTCCTCGCCTTTACGCACGTGTCAAATGCACTCGGCACGATCAATCCTGTCACCCAACTTGTCGCTCTCGCTCGCGACCGCGGGATCACGACGCTGGTCGATGGCGCGCAGGCGGTTCCCCACCAGCGCGTGAGTGTGGATGAGATCGGTGCGGACTTCTACGTATTCTCCGGTCACAAAGTTGTTGGACCCAGTGGGGCCGGGGTGCTTCACGGCAGGATGGACCTACTCGAAGCGATGCCCCCTTTCTTAGGTGGCGGCGACATGATTGAAAGTGTGTCCTTTGAGGGCACGACCTTCGCTCCCGTCCCACACAAATTCGAAGCAGGCACTCCGGACATCGCCTCGATCATCGGCTTCGGAGCCGCCATCGACTATCTCGAAGCGATCGGCATGGACGAGATCGCGGCATATGAACACGAGCTTCTGGTCTACGCGAACGAGCGACTCGCCGCTGTTCCTGGAATTCGCATCATCGGCCAAGCCAAAGAGAAGGCTGCAGTCATCTCCTTCGTCCTCGACGATGCCCACCCTCACGACATCGGGACTTGCCTCGACGGTGAAGGTGTTGCTGTTCGAGCAGGGCATCACTGCGCGCAACCGCTCATGAAGCGAATGGGCGTGCCCGCCACGGCGCGCGCCTCCTTCGCCTTCTACAACACCCGCGAAGACATCGACCGCCTAGTCAAAGCCCTCGTCAAGACGGCAGACCTCTTCGCCTAATGCCTTCTTCCCCGGGCGTCCCGACGCTCCCAGAGATAGCGAAACCAAAACCCTTTCCTTCAAGAACGGATCTGAACAGGCCCATAGATGGACGACCTTAGAGAGCTCTACCAGGCGACGATCCTGGGACATAACAAGAAGCCGCGAAATTTTCGTGCGATTGAAGACGCGAGTCATGAAGCGGACGGCCATAACCCGCTCTGCGGTGACCAGTTGACGCTTTACGCGAAGGTTGCTCCCGACGGAACCCTCGAGGACGTCTCTTTCCAGGGCACCGGATGCGCAATTTCGAAGGCGTCAGCTTCGCTCATGACAGACCATGTAAAAGGCAAAACTCTCGCAGAGGTAAGCGACGATTTTGAACGCTTTCACGATCTCGTTACTTCCTCCCCGAGCGAAGAAGCGAATACGGACGGCCTCGGGAAACTCGCAGTATTCTCGGGCGTTAGGGAATATCCCATGCGCGTGAAATGCGCGACGCTCGCTTGGCATGCGCTCAAGTCCGCACTCGACGGCGGTCAAACCGCACGTACTGAATAGAAAAACGACGGCCTCTTCTCAGATAGGTCGAAAAAAAGCAGGACCGCATGTTCGAACGCTTAAAAGCGAAACTGACGGGCGCAGCAGCTCCCGATACGACGGAAGAGACCATGACTGAAGAGCAGGAAGTCAACAAAGCAGCAGACACGCCGGACAGCAACGCAGGCAAGGGCCTCAGCCCCGCCATGCAAATTCGCGACCGAATCATTGCTGTTCTCAAGACCGTCTACGACCCCGAGATTCCCGTGGACATCTACGAGCTCGGTCTCGTCTACGGGGTCGACGTGACTGACGACGGCGAAGCCCATGTCACGATGACCCTCACGACCCCTATGTGCCCCGTCGCAGAAACGCTGCCTCCCGAAGTAGAGGACAAAGTCCGAAACGTGATGGGCGTCAAGGACTGCTCTCTTGATCTCGTTTGGGATCCGCCGTGGAGCGTCGACATGATGTCGGATGCCGCTCGGCTCGAACTGAACATGATGTAGAGGGTGCTTTGCCCGCCTTCTCTTTGACCGCGCTCTCCGTGGCGAGCTTCCTCGGCTTCGGGGCTCTGCTGGTGCTCTTCGGCGCGAATAGCAGCGAGCTCATTGAGTCGCTATCGCTCGATTACGCCGATCTGGGTCTACTCGGGTCGATGCTCTCCCTGGGGCTCGGTTGCGGCATAATACTCGCGGGCCCGAGCATCGATCGCTTCCCGAGGCGACCACTCTATCTCGCCTCCTGCGGTCTCGTCCTTCTCGCAACGACGAGCCTCGGGCCTAATACAAGCTACGCCGCTCTACTCGCACATACAGTCGCGATTGGCTTCGGAGCAGGCTTCTATGAAACCGTTCTGAATGCACTGATCGTCGAGAAATATTCGACCTCGGCACCACGTCAACTGATCTTCGTGCATTCTGCTGCGACCCTCGCCGCGAGCGTAACGCCGCTTCTATTCGCGGTTGTCCGAGCGAGCGAAAGCATTCGTTGGTACGAAACCTTCCGGGTGGTCGGCGTCGCCCACATCCTATTGATGGTCGGCGCGCTCTTCGTACCTATGCACGCGCCCCGGCATTTACGCAAAGCCAAATCTCAAAGGAACAGGGTCGCATCGGAATTTGCGAGCTTTCGACCCAAGGACGATCGCATCGCGCTTGCCGCCGTCTGCGTCGCAACCTTTGCCTACGTTGGTGTGGAATCCTCGATTAGCCTATTCGTCGTCGACCATGCATCAACTGAGCTCGGCCTGGACACGGCAAGAGCCGCGCGAACGATCAGCGCATTCTGGGGCGGCCTATTGATCGGACGGCTCGCGATCGGATTCTCGCCTCGACCTATCGGGGCTGGAATTCTCTCGGCCTTCGCTGCAGTCGCTGCGCTCCTCATGATGGCCTTCGGCGGCGGACTGATAGAATCCCCCGAAGTTGCCATGGCCGGCGTCGGTTTCTTCCTGGGCGGTGTCTTTCCTGTCATGATTGGACTCGCCGGAATCGCCTTCCCATCCTCCGCAGGAACAGCAGTTGGACTCGCCGGCGGACTCGGCTCGTTGGGTGGTTTCGTTGTCCCTTGGCTGACCGGGCGTCTAGCTAACGGAATTGGCCTTTCTTTGGCTTTGGCGAGCCTGGGCGTTTGGCTACTGGCCCTAGTCGCTGCGGCTGCGGTCGTTCGCACCCGAAAGCAAACACCTTCCCTTTCCGGTAACCCGGCATACCGCCAGAACGGACTATGATCTTCCTGTGAGCTCTTTCCAATCCGAAGCCCCTCTTTCTATCGTCGTTACCGGCGCGAACGGCCAGCTCGGTCGCGCCCTCCTAACTCGCCTCGCGGGCATGGGTCATCCAGGGGTCCGTGCCCTCGTTCGATCCGAGCGAGCGGAGGCGACCATCAAGACGTTAGGCCTCGACCCTACCCCCGAGATTCAGATCGTCGATTACACGAGCCCTAGCGAAATGGAAGCGGCCCTCGAAGGCGCCGACGCGGTTATCCATCTCGTCGGCATCATCAAAGAATCGCCGGGCACGCATTATATCGACGCCCACGAACATACTTGTCACGCCCTCGCGATCGCAGCAAATCGAGCGAGCGTGTCCCGCATCGTCTACCTCTCAATCCTAGGAAGCGCTCCGGGCTCCGACAACGACTGCCTCGCCTCGAAGGGCCGAGCTGAGGTATCGCTCCTTGATGACCGCGTCCCGACGACCGTGATTCGAGTCCCCATGGTGCTAGGCCCAGATGACCCCGCTTCGGCCTCTCTACGAAAGCAGGCGCAGGCAACCAACCTGCGCATGATCGGAGGCGGCAAAACCCTTCAGCAACCGATCGATGCACGCGATGTCGTGACGGCTGTAATCGCCGCATGTGCGGCGTCGCCAGGTCAGGACATGCAACTCGATGCCGGAGGCCCCGAGTGTCTCACGCATAAAAATCTCGTATTGCGCGCTGCACGGCTCTACAAGAATGAGCCCAGGATTAGCTCGATTCCCGTCGGCCTAGCCCGCTTCGCGGTTGGCGTTATTGACCGGCTCTTAACGAACCCTCCCATTAGTCGTGCCATGTTCGACATTCTCCAGCACGACGATCGCACGAATCCCCAGGCGTTCTGCAAGGCCCTCGACATTGAACTCACCCCCCTCGATAAAACCCTGGCGGATTTCGTCGGCCCATAAAGCCACGACCCCTCCGCGGTACCCCCTGATCCAACTCCCAGACCAACTCCAGACCCAACCCCAGACCTAACTAAGGAAACGGACTCATGAGCGACGCCGCGCCCCCAGTACCCGAAACGCCCCTAAGCGATTCAAACGCAGCCAGCCCGCCCGGCAAACCCGCTCTATGGCAGCAGCTTCTGCCTTGGGCCATCACGCTCGTCTGCTTTGCCTATCTCTACACGAAGATTTCCGGCGCGGCCGCCCGAGATGGACTCACTCTGGTCGAATATTTCAGCGAAATCTTCGGCCGCGTGTCCTGGACGTCTTGGCTCGCGTTGATGATCCCCTACTCGATCTTCTTCTTCCTAATCGATTCGCTGATCGTCTGGCGCGTAATTTCGTGGTTCAACGTACCTATCAGCTACACCGGCATCCTTCCTATCCGCGGCAGCTCTTACATCCTTTCGATTCTGAACGAACAGGTCGGAAAGGGAGCGATGGGGCTGTATTTGAACCGTCGCTATGGCGTGCCTGGGTGGGAAGTCGGCTCAAGCATGATCTTCATCATGTTCTGCGAGTTTTTCTACCTAACAAGCTGGGCAACGGTCGGCTACATGCTGGTGGGTGATCGCTTGCCCGACGTGTTTTCGTTTATTCCGGTGATCGCGATCGGTGCAGCCATCTTCTTCGCACTCTGGATCGCATTCTTCCGAGGACCGCTTGGCAAAAATGCAGCCTTCCGACAGAAGCCCCTCTTCAAAAGCTTCCGCGAAGCAGGGCCCTCGAGGTACCTGATCGTGATCCTGCTGCGATCGCCGGCGCTGCTCGGCGCGGTCGTCGTCTACACGCAGGCTCTGCATCTCTTTGGCGTCGAAGCGTCCATGGCGCAGATGCTCGGTTACTTGCCCATCATATTCTTTGGGGCGGCTACGCCCGGCCCCATGCGAACCGTAGCGATCACGCTCTGGGTGCTTCTCTTCCCGGGCAACGAGGGCGAGATGGCAGCCTTCGGGTTCGTGCAGCATAACTTCTTCATCTTCTTCAACGCCGCAATCGGAATGCTCTTCCTACGCCGTGCGAACCGCGAACTCTTCGGGGGAGCAGAGACCGGGCAGGCTGCCTAAGCTACTAAAGTTCGGGGGCGCTCCCGAGAGATTCCACTGGATGCTGAACTTGCGGCTGGCAGCGTCTCATTAAGCAGCGCTGGCAGCGGCTGCAAAATATTAGACGCGGTCGCCAGGCCGAGACAAGGCGCTAGGTACACCCTCCTGACCCGCGAAGCGAATGTGCGGGCAGACCTGGGAAGCGCCGATCAGCCTAGGAATTAGTTTCCCGAAGGTTCAGTCGCCGAGAAGAGCGTCCAAGCGCGATCCGCCATCGACACGAGGGTTGAAAAGACGAGCGCCTGACCGAACCAAAGGACCCATTGGTCTGCAGGAAAAGTCAGCCCGATCGCATCACGCGTCGCGACCACGCCTAGCGGAACGAAGTAGAGAATCCCGTTCCACCGACCCAGAAAGCTCGCGCGAAGCGTTCGACCCTCGAGGCTCTTTGAGTCGAGCATGTATTGCAGGAAAGCCACTAACACTAGTACGGGAAGCGCTACCGGAACGGCTCCTTGCATAGACAACGCCGCAAGCCCGAGCGTTACGAAGCTCGCGTCCGTCGCGTGGTCAAGTAGCCCACCGAAGGCAGAGCTCTCGCCCCGGGCCCGAGCGACGCGACCGTCGGCAACATCCGTCGCGACGGCACCCCAGAAGAGCAGCCCCGCCAAGACATGGGCATTGCTAAATAATGCGCAGCAGAAAACCGGCGCCGCGATCAACCGTGACACGGTGAGCGCATTCGACCAGGTCCAGATCGACGGAGCTACGACTGCCATTTTGGAATTCGATCGTAGATCCGGTTCCAACCAAGTCGCTCGAAGAGTTCTTCTGTCCGCTCGCGGTCGGCACCCCTATACGTCAAATCCGAGAGGCCAGGCGTCACGCCAGGGACTTTTCGCAAAACCGTCGCAAGACTCTTCGTCTTAAGAGCCCGCGCTCTATGCTCCGAGATCTTCTCCGCCATTCGTTTGGCGCCGCGGACTGTCACGCCTTCCCATTCATCTACGTCATCGGGAACCTCTTCGATCGTCGGGAACGCTTGCAATACCGCTGCCGCGGATTTCGCACCGATCCCAGGCACACCAGGAAGGTTGTCGACCGTGTCTCCAACGAGGCCTAGATAGTCGGGAATTTGATGCGGGGATACGCCGAATTTCTCGCGGACCGCATCCGCATCAAAGGTCTTCTCTTTCGCGAGATCGTAAACATGAACTCGGCCATCCTCTCGAACGAGCTGGCAGAGATCTTTGTCCGTCGTGATCACTCGCGCGCGGCCCTTTCGCTTAACTACTTCAGCAGCGACCGTCCCGAGCAGATCATCGGCTTCATAGTCGTCGACTTCATAGACGACAAAGCCGAGAGCAATCGCAATTTCATGACAGAGATCAAATTGCGGTTCGAGTTCTTCCGGCGTCTCGCCGCGCTGGGCCTTGTACTCGGGTTCCAACTCGTTTCGGAAGCTCGTCATGGCGGCGTCAAAACAAACGCCGGCGTGCGTAGGGTCTTCTTCCGTCGCATAACGGATCAGCGTATTAGCGAAGCCATATGCGGCATTGCATGGCGTGCCGTCAGTCGCGGTCATGGACGGCATAGAGAAGTAAGCACGAAAGATATAAACGTGGCCATCGAACAGATGGACTAGGGGCCCCTCTTTACTCGTCGTCGCCATGTTCTCCGCCATACCCTCGCTCCCCAAACGCAGACGAGCGCCTAAGACCGTTCGTCGAGGACTGTTTCGACGATCGTCTCCACGGCATGCTCAATTTTCAGCTCAGTCTTCTCACCATCGCTGCGGCGCACTAATTCGAAAACGCCCTGCTCGAGCCCCTTCGGCCCAATCGTCACGCGATACGGAAAACCTATTAGCTCGGCATCCTTAAATTTGACGCCAGGCCGTTCAGCTCGATCGTCGAGAATAACATCGAGTCCCGCCTGAGAGAGGTCCTGATAGAGGCGCTCACCTGCTTCATGGCAAGCCACGTCTTTCGGCTTAACAACCGTCACACAGACTTCGTAGGGCGCGATATTCATCGGCCAGCAAATGCCGTTCTCGTCGTGGTTCGCCTCGACTACTGCCGCCAGATTGCGCTCTAATCCGATCCCGTAGGAACCCATCACGAGATGGACGGATTCGCCACTTTCGTTTTGGACCTTCGCTCCCATCGCTTCGCTGTACTTCGTCCCGAGCTTGAAGATGTGTGCCACCTCGATTGTCTTGTAGACCGAGAGCGGCTTCTGGCACTGGGGACAGCCTTCGCCGTCCTTCACTTCTCGCAGGTCGAGCCATCCCTTTACGTCGATGTCGCGGTCAACGTCGACGCCACGAAGATGGAAGCCATCTTCGTTCGCACCCGTCACCATGTCTTTGCGACCGCGAAGCGCTTCATCCGCGATCACGAAGAGCTCACCGCGACCGACGGCACCGAGGCTGCCTGGCAAAGCGCCTAACAGTTTCTTTACTTCACCAATCTCCGCCGGGCGCATTGCTTCCGATTGCACCTGGTCGATCAATTTCTGCTCCGAAAGCTGATGATCTCCGCGAAGCAGGATCAGAACGTCTTTGTCATCAATCTTGTATACGAGGGTTTTGATCTGACGATCCGGTGAGGCGCCACCGTCCATCTTGGCAAGATCGTCGATCGTCTTCACACCGGGGGTGGAGAATTTTTCCGGCTCCGCAAGCCCCGCGCCATCCTCGACCGAGGGCAGCACGCTCTCCGCCTTCTCAACATTCGCGGCATAACCACACTGACCACAGGCCGCGACCCAGTCTTCCCCCGCGTCGCTTCGCAACATGAATTCAATCGAAGTATTGCCGCCCATCACGCCCGAGGACGCTTCGACCGCAACGATCTCGAACCCGAATCGCTTGAACATCCGGCGATACGCTTCGAAGTGTTGATCGAAGGCGTGATCGAGCCCAGCCTGATCCAGATCGAAGGAATAGGAATCCTTCATGGTGAATTCGCGGACGCGCAGCAAGCCGCTCTTCGGCCGTGCTTCGTCGCGGAACTTCGCCTGAAACTGATACCAAATCTGCGGCAACGCCTTATACGAACGCAGTTCCGTACCATGAAACGCAAAAATCTCTTCATGCGTCATTCCAAGAGCGAGGTCTGCGCCCTTGCGATCCTGCAGGCGGAACATCTCTTCCCCCACAGAATCCCAGCGGCCTGACTTCTCCCAGATCTCTTTAGGATGCATGCTAGGCAGCCGAAATTCCTGCCCACCAATCTTCTCCATCTCTTCGCGCACGATCGCTTCGACTTTGCGAAGGGAACGGAAACCAAGCGGAGTCATCGAATAGTGACCGGCCATGAGTTGTCGCATGAAGCCGGCGCGAATCAGCAATTTGTGGGAAATCGCTTCAGCGTCGGCGGGATCGTCTCTAAGAGTGGGGATGAAAGCGCTCGACCAGCGCACGGGCTTCTCCTCTTCCGGCCTCTGGGACCGGACTCGGTGGGCGAACTCTCGCGGTTAATCCGAAATTGTTCGGGCGGGGGGCGCAGGGGACGTGAACCGGTAGGGCAAAGATCTCCACAGCCTCACCAAAGTCGCGAAAACATAGCGCCTCTATATACGAGGGCGCGGCTCGCGCCTGTGCCGGTCAGTCAACTGGAACCGAAAGTTCGCGGGCGCGCGCCACAAAGGCTTCCCCAATCGTGTCGACCTGAGCTCGACCGGTTTGTGAAATCGGCGATCCGTCGAGAGATCCGACGGCGATCAGCCCCGCCCTCGAGCCCGTCAAAAAAGCTGCATCGGCGGCATACAGGTCAAAGCGGCCGAGGCTTCGCTCGCGCACCTCGAGGCCCATTTCCACCGCCAGCTCCATAACGGTTCGGCGCGTCAAACCTTCCAGCGCCCCATCCGTCAGTTGCGGCGTGTCGAGTCGATTGCCCGTGAGCGCGAACACATTCGTCGCCGAGGCCTCGGCTATGAGCCCAAGACCGTTCAAAACCAACGCGTCATCGGCTCCGCGGGTTCTCGCTTCCCGCTTGGCGAGCACATTATTCAGATAGTTCATGCTTTTCACGCGCGGATCGAGCACATCGCCAGCCGGTCGTCTGAGGCTCGACGTGATGAGATCCAGACCCCTCGCTGTTTTTTCAGGATCGGGCTCAGCCGGGCCAGCTGCGATGCAGATGATGGCTGGATTCAGGCACGTTGTGGGATCGATCCCAAGCGCTCCCACGCCGCGGGTCACAATCAAACGCAAATAGCCGTCGCGTGCCCCCCACGCCCGAGTCGTCTCGCATGCAATTTCTCGCGCTCGAGCAAAGCCGCCTTCGGGCTGGATGCCGATGGCGCGCCCCGCAGTCGAGAGTCGCTTCATGTGGTCGTCGAGGCGGAAGATGCCTCGATCCGTCACGCGAATCCCTTCGAAGACCCCGTCGCCGAAAAGGAAGCCGTGATCGAGAATCGGGACCCGGGCCTCCGCGGCCGGAATAATTTTGCCCTCAACCCAAGCGATCGATTCATTACTCATCGTCATCGTGGTTTCCTTCCGATCCGGTCGTGTCGACGCGACACGCCGCCCGCACTCATTCGTTCCCCGATGCTTGCCGCACCGGCGAGCAGTCGGGTTTCAATTTCATTTTCACCTAAGCGATCGAAACGTGGCGATGCTGCGGCCACTGCAAGCACCGCCACGAGATCCCCTGGCCCCTGACCACTCTCTTGCCAGACTGGAACCGCCAACACGGAAAGCCCATTGATCCATGCATCGCGATTCACGGCAGCGCCGCGGCCTGCAATTTCCCGAGTCTCCGCGGGAGACAACTCGTCACCGCCTTCACCGAAGACTGAGTAGAGCTTCCCCGCGGCGGTGATATCCGCGGGAACGACGTCCCCGATTCTTGGAGCGGCACGCAGAAAGCCACTCCCTTCTACTTTGTCGAGGACGCGCAGACGACGATGACGCAGCCCGATCAAAAACACGGTTTCGCCCAGGCCCTCAGCCTCACGCTCAAGGATCGGGCGGGCGGCGGACACGACGGGCTCTCTTCTCTGGGCACCAATGCCCAGAGAGAGCAGTGCGAGGCCCGGTCGGTAACGACCCCATTCATCCCGGTCGACCATCTCGCGATCCATCAGCGAGGAAAGCAGTCGATGGCAGCTCGATTTGGGGAGGTTGAGGGCGCGCCCGATATCAGACAACCCGACGGCCTCACCAGCGTCATGCAGATGGAAAAGAACGTCGAGTGCCTTTTCGACTGTCGCAGCACCGGCCATTGCAACTCCCGCCTCTCCCCAAGGTCTCAGTCATGATCGTTCGGGAAATTAGAAAACGAGAACACGTTCTCGTTTTACCTCTCGTTCGAAAAATCCCAAGAGGCCAACTGGGTAGCACCTAAAACGAAATAGTTCCAAATATCAGTACAGTGTTCCCATTAATGGAACGTTTCAAGGATCAAAACGCAAGCCAGGATAATCATCGGGGGCCAACAGCTACGATCAGCGTGCTATGGACAAATATTCGACAGCGGCCATCAAGGCCTGGAGCGAGCTGAAGGGGAGCAACCGTCCCAATCACATCTGCAGAACCCGACCCAAAATCGACGAGCGCGATTTCAACATCGTCGTCGCCATGCAGCGATTCATCCCGCGCTCGACAGCCGAACTGCAGCACTAATTGGCTTGGGGAAAGTTCTTCCACCGCTCTCCGCAGCGAAGCTTGAGCGAGAGCGGCATCGGGCAACGCAAATGCGAGCTGGCCGCCCTGTTGGAAATCCCCCGGGAGAGAGAGCGACCCCCTATTCGGATCAACGCCAACGATGTAGCGCTCAACGAAATCCTTCAAATCCTCATCGAGGGGAAGGTCAGGTGCCTCGGCGCCCTCAACCCTGTCTCGAACTCTCACCAACAGTCGGTCCAAATAGGGCTCGACTCGTTCCTTCGCTCCTAGGCCCAGCTGTCGCCGTATCCAATCGAGAGGTGATTCGCCCTCGATCGAATCGATCCATCGATCCCGGGCCTGACTGATCTCCAACCATGGGCTCGCGAAGCGACTCCCTTGAGCCCGCACGAGGCGCTCACCCGTTGCGCCGCTCGCTGCGCCGCCCGGGAGATAGAGACCAACCGAAGCTCCCGGCTCTGACTCGCCGGCAACCCAGGACAGGCAGGGGCTGGATACGGGGCCACTAGCTGCGGTGCCGGCAAAACGCACTCCGCCAAGTCGGTCCGTGAGCTCCGCCAAAGTTGATTCGAGCTCGCCAGGTGAGTGCGCATCAGGGAAGAGCAAGACCAGGTCTTCGGCTTTGGGCGCGTTGTTCGGTGCTGCCTCCCGAAGAACGCTCTCGAGATGATCCAGCTCATCCGACGAAACCTCGCACGAAAAGGGCTCGAGTATCAGTGGAACCGGCTCACCCGCGCCGGCGGTCCAAACCAACAATTCGAAAGCCGGCCGATCACGCCAAGACCGGCCCTCCCCGAGCACCCCCTCGAAGCTCGACCCAACGAGCATTGCCCCTGGCCACCGCTCTGTCAGCAACTGACCAATTTCAGGTCCTTGGATGCCGGCTGCCGCGGTGGCCCAAAGAATTCCGCCAACAACAGAATCCGCCGCGTCGAGGCGATCATCGACTATGGAAATCAGCTCGGCCGCTGCCGAGGCGGCGGTTGAGGCATGTGTAAAGGCGGTCGCCAAAGCAAACATGGGACAGTCGATACGCGAGGCCAGCGCCTGGCGCTACACCGATGCGCTGCCGCTCCTCTCGCAGAGCCGAATACTCAATTGCGCCTTCTGTGCGACCCCAGACGGAAATTCCCGGTTTCGGTGAAGGGGCTCGTCGGCTAGATTGCCCGAGAGCCGTGTCCTATGCGGCCCATTCCCCCTGCCGGTGAAGACGTACCGGCTGACTCGCCAGAACTCGTCCGTGGCCCTGGCTGGATCAAAACCAGGGTACGAACGAGTAGATGGGTTCGGTCGGCACGCAAAGATCCATATGGCGGAGCACGACCGATTTGGGTCGCGAGCCGTGCGGGGGTGCTGGACTTCGTCCCGCCCGTCCAGCGAGAGTGCAGTGGCCGACCAATCAAGTAAACGCAAATCCTCTGAAGATTCTTCGGAGAAAGACCGCGCCAAGACCAAGTCGGCGAGCGGCACGGGTGGATCGCGATCGCCGAGCACCAAGACCGCGTCTGCTGGTAAATCGGAGAGTAAGCCTGCGCCGAAAAAGGCCTCTTCTAGCAAGGCGGGCGCCTCACCCACAAAGATCATTGGTCAGGGCAAAGCCTTGCCCACCGACGCCGAAATCATTTCGACGGTCGAGGATCTCGAAGCCCTCACAGAGCTGCTTCTCAAAGAGGACATCGTCGCCTTCGATACCGAAGCCGACAGCTTCTATCACTACTTCGACAAGGTCTGCCTGCTGCAGGTCGCAACGCGCAAGAAATGCTGGTTGATCGATCCTCTTGAAATCGGCGGCCCCGACAAACTCTCCATCCTTGCTCCGGTCTTCTCCGACCCGAACGTCCGCGTGCTTTTCCACGCCGCTGAATACGATATTTATGTCTTGAAGCGCGACTGTGGCTTCGAATTCGTGAATCTCTTTGACACGATGGTCTCGGCACAGCTCCTTGGCTACCCAGCGATCGGCCTAGCAGCTCTCGTCGAGAGGCATTTCGACGTATCGCTCCCGAAGGACGAACAGCGCTCAGATTGGTCACGCCGCCCCCTGACACCGAAGCAGCTCAGCTACGCCGCTTCGGACGTGCTCTACCTAATCAAGCTGGCCGAAAGACTCGAGAAGGATCTCCGCAAGGCGAAGCGACTCGACTGGGCTCACGACGAATTCGAAACGTTATGTGGCCGGCGATGGCCGGATCGAGAATTTGACAAACTCGGCTATCTCCGTATTAAGGGAGCCCGATCCCTGGATCCCGTAGAGCTCGCAATTCTGCGCGAACTCTTCTTGCTACGTGACGAGCGCGCACGTGAGATCGATCGACCTCCCTTCAAAGTGCTCGGCAATCGTACGCTGCTAGATATCTGCCACGAACAAACCGCGGACCTCGACAGCCTGAGTGAGATTAAGGGCATCTCAGATTTGATCTTAAAGCGAATGGGCAAAGATCTCGTCGCGGCCGTTAAGAAGGGTCTGCGAAAACCGCATGGCCCGATTCCGAAGATCGAAACGACTGCCAGACGACGGATGGACCGGCGCACCGAGAAACGACTCGGGGCGCTCAAGGATTGGCGTGGCCCGCGCGCGGAATCGCTCAAGCTCGACCCTGGCGTGTTATGCCCGAATGCCGCTCTTGAAGCGATTGCATGGGCTGCCCCTGAAGAGCCTAAGGATCTCGAGGGACTGCCGGAGCTAAAGGCTTGGCTCGTCCGAGAATTCGCGGAAGAGATCGTCGCTGTTGTCGCAAAGCATGATGCAAGCGCCGAGTCCAAGTCGAGCGATGCAGATTCTTCGGGTGATAAGCCGCGACGCAAGCGCCGATCCGGACGTGGGCGCTCCGGCGCTTCGCGTGCGAAAGCTCGCGCGCAGCGAGACAGCGATCCGGCGGACGGCGAGGCTGTAGCAACTGCCTCATCAGACGCGTCCTCGAAAGAGACGAATGCCGAGTCTTCGGCCACCCCCGCGATCAGCCGAGCGAAGTCTCGCACCAAAGACGAAGCCTAATCTCCGAGCGTAGTCCGAGCAGCATAAAGATACGCGATGAAGTCATTGCGCGTATCTGCTCACCTGCGGCCGATAACATCGTCCGCTCGCTCGATCGACTAACAAGCTTATCGAGATCCGGAATTTCGCGTTCCCATGCCTAAACGCCGAAAGCCTCTCTCGATTGGCTCCGTTTCCGGATCGAGAGAGGCGTTCGTTTCAGGAGGGGCTCCTGGAGACCGGTGGGTCGATGCGAAGTAACCCAACCGGTTAAGTTTTTGACGACTGGATTTACTGGCTAGCCCTGACGAACGCGCCCGTGTTTAACCGCCCGGACCAGCCAGTATTCCAAATCGTTCTCGATTACTAACTATGCATGGCACGTGCCAAACTTGATATTTCTTTGAATACGTTTCATGTATCTGTTTTTTCAGAGGTTTTCGGCTCTCCTAGTGAATTCAGGCGAGTACACTAGAGTGCCACTCAATGCGGCACCTTCCGGTCGAGCACGCATCAATCGAAGACCAAATGTTCTCAAGTA
>DGPZ01000041.1:8549-17468 GCA_002390675.1 Deltaproteobacteria bacterium UBA4427 | reverse complement strand
TGTGGGAATCTTAATGGGTTCAACAGTCCTACTTCCAACACCAGTCCCACGCGGCAGGGCCAGTACAAAATACACCAGGCGGTTCAGGAGCTCGCGTTCAAATGGCAGGGCTTCTCGTTCCAGCAGGAATTTCACTGGAAGCGTGTCCTCGATCGGGCACAGAACCGCAATACCGCTCTGTATCGAANNTGACTTCTACGGCGGGTATATCCAGGCCGGCTACTTTTTCAGTGAATTGCTCGACGTATTCCCTGAAGAACTCGAGCTCGCGTTTCGTTATGCGTACGTCCGAGAGCCCAATGAGGCTCGTCAGACTGTGACCGTGGCCAATCGTTTCAGGGACAACGTTCGCCAGGAATTCACAGCGGGCGCTAATTGGTTCTTCTCGGGGCATAACAACAAGATCACAGTAGACTACTCGCACCTGACCCTCGACGATGACGTTGTTTCACGAAACGTATCCGATGATCGGGTACGCATTCAGTGGGACGTTTCCTTCTGATTCAAGCAAATAAGCCCGCTCGCGATTCAGCGAGCTGATCTGACAAGAGCGAATCACCAAGGGAACCCCTCTCGCCTCTGCGAGTGGGGTTCTCGCCGTTTGCAGACCCGATTACTTCCGAGCTGTCCCTGCCAGACTTGGTCGGAGGAGCGTTAGCACCCTGTTTTCATCGAGATCATGCGGTCATTCTCGATAACGTCCTTGACCTACCACTGGTGGATTCGCTTCTAAAGGAGCTAGAGCCTTTTATTGCCGGCACCGTGCCGATTGATGATGAGTTCGTCGGCCGATCAANNNNCCTATGGTGCTCGATATCGGCAAGCGGTTTTTCGATGACCACTCGAAGCACATCCAACTGAACCTCACCCAGATCATGCGAATTCTCTCTGGCGGAAGGGCGCAAGGACTTCATAGAGATCGCTATCTATGGAGTCGTTCGCTGCCGCGAGAGATGGCGCGCGAGCTTGAGCCCGCACTTCAGGAATTGCTCGGCTATTCGGTTGGCAACGGTTCGCTTGGCTATTTCTCTCAGCCGAGCATTCCGTCCAAAGGGCATCCAGACACGCTTCCTCCTGAGATCGCACTTGGGCGGAGGCCGACGAGGGGCTTCGAGGAACAGAAAGCGTTCTGAGCCTGCGCGGGATTAGGTTCCCGGACGTGTTTGCATGCGATCTGTCGCTGGTTCCAGCGTCCATCGCGGACTTAGGACAAGGTGTCGCCCAACATAGAAAGCTCTACATCGCTTGTGATTGCCCTGGGGAAGCGGGGCGGGGCCTGATTGTGCGGGGATCTCGTTGCCTTGCTTGCCATAGGGAATAGCTGCCAGGAGCCCCCCCCTGTGATGCATACAGGGCGACATGTCGATTGAATTAGCGCGCCGAAGATTCGGTATCTACCCTTCCCTAAATCGACGGCTAGCATCGACGCGACCGCCGTTCGGTATCCGCAACGAGGAGACTAAGTGTGAAGATTGGGGCAGTTTTTCCGACAACTGAGATCGGGAGCGATCCGGCCGTTATTCGTGATTGGACGCAGACGGCTGAGGGGCTCGGCTATGACTACATCCTCACCTACGATCACGTCTTGGGTGCTGAGCACGCGGGCCGCGATCCAGTCCTAAACGGTCCGTATACCGAAAAAAACCCCTTTCACGAACCCTTCGTGTTATTCGCGTACTTGGCCGGCATCACGTCGACGATTGAATTCTGCACTGGCGTCGTGATCCTGCCTCAGCGCCAAGCGGCGCTCGTCGCGAAGCAAGCGGCGGAGCTTGCCGTGTTGTCCGAGAATCGTTTTCGGCTGGGTGTCGGGACGGGTTGGAACTATGTGGAGTACGAATCGCTCGGGGTTCCGTTCGCGGGACGCGGACGTCTATTTGATGACCAGATCGAGGTCCTAAAGGCCCTCTGGTCCGGCTCTATCGTCGACTATTCGAGTGAGCTTCATAGGATCGACCGGGCCAGCATTCTGCCGCTGCCGACGAAGCCTATTCCGCTCTGGTTTGGTGCGCTGAGCGCTGTCGCTGTTGAGCGCGCTGTGAGGGAAGGGGAGGGACTTATCTTCGCCACTCGACCGAAATACGTGTCTAATTTGCTCGTCGAAGCGCAGGAGAGGAGGGCAGCGATGGGAAGCGAGGATTCTCCCTTCGGCTTTGAAGCGAGCATCGACTTCAGTCTGGGCGAGGAGATTTGGAGCGAGGATGTCGCGACCTGGGAAGCGAAGGGCGGCACGCATGTGGCTCTCCGCGCGATGAATACGGGCAATGCCATGATGGGTCTTGAGACAGTCGACTTCGGTGGGCCTCAGGGGTATATCGATGCGCTTGGCACTTTCATGAGAGCGGTCCGTGGCTGACCCGGACGATTCTAGGGGAATCGGTCTGGGTAGGAACGGCATCCGTTGATTCAGTCAAGCTGGGGTCCGACGTCTAACCGGTACGTTCGCGCCGACGTTCCGAATAGCATGTCTTCCTGCTCCGACTCAGAGTAACCGGCCGCAAGTTTCTTAAACGCGTTCCACAGAACGGTATAACTCAGCGACAATCGATCGACGGGGAAGTTACTTTCAAACATGCAGCGTGCCGGAGAAAACTGTTCAATCGCGAAATGGTAGTAGCGGGCGTAGGTCTCAACGAAACGGTCTGAGCTGGGCGGAGCGGGCTCGCGCTCCCATTCGAACCCGTTCCATGGCATAGCCATTCCTCCGAGCTTGAGAACGACATTCGGGCAGGTCGCAACATCTGCCATCAGCCGTCGCCATTCGACAAAAGCCTCTTCCCGCTTTCCTGCGAAGCGACCCTCCGCGAGAGGTGAACCCATATGATCAAGTACGATCGTCGTGTCTGGAAAGGCACGGGCTAGGCTCGCGACGGAAGGCAATTGCGGATGGTATTGATGAGCGTCAAAGCTGAGTCCGCGTTTCGCGACCTCAGCGAAGCCCTCACGGAACGTCTTCTCGCCGTATAAGTCCGGGCCCGTTGCATCGTCCACGCGCGCAATTGCGGGATCGGCATCCCAGATACCCATGTCGCGGATGCCGCGGAAGAGTTCGCTTGCCTCGAGATGGGCATCGAGAGTTTCCCCAGCGAGGGTACCGAGGCTAAGTCGCGCAGCCCCTACGATGCCACCGATTTGAACCGAGCCGGAGCCGGCCTCTTTCGCCACAGAGGCTTGGCGATCGATCCACTCAGTTTCGCCGACAGGCTTAAGGTGATCGGGCCCCTCTTTTCGCAATGCCTCTTCGCACTGTACAAAGACCGTCTGCGTGACGTTGTGGTCTCGAGTGTCGCTCTGCAGGTTAGTGAGGCGGTAGTGCGGGAAGACCTCCGACTCTTCGAAGAAATGAAAATGTGGGTCGATGATCGGGCGCTCGGGATCGATCGCTTCTTCTTGTGTGAGGGAAAGCCAGTTGGGACGGAAGGCCATGGCGCCTCCCGACTTCTCCTTAGCGTCTTCCCGCATGTCCGTTTCGGTCATTGGTGTCCCCATCGTTATTCGTCATGCAAGCCCCTCGCTCTCCAGTGAGCTGTAGGGTGCTAGGGAGAAGGAGGTTATATATCTCGCGTAACGGATTTACCCGGCGTCCTTCGTGCGAACGGCAATGGGCGTGAGTCCGATGTCATCTCGGCGTCCGCAGCGGGATACCTAGCGCTTGCGCTCGGAACTCTACCGGGTTGTTTGGTTGTGGCTAGTGCTTCTTGCAAGACGTGTCGCGCGCGGGATCCACAGCGGCGTGAACAACTTCGATACCGCTCAGGGATCTCGGACATGGCCTGGCGAGGGGCGACCGTTGCGCGATGATCCCCATCCGGGACTCGCATGGTGCTCGGCATCATTGAAAGGACGAAAGCGTGGCAGGCATTCAGGATCTTGAGGGCAAGACGGTCGTCGTGACAGGCGGAGGCAGTGGTATCGGCGGTGGCATGATTCGTCGCTTCGCGAAGCAAGGGATGCAGGTCGTCGTCGCAGACATTGAGGGCGATTCCGCAGAACTTGCAGCAAAGGCTTTGCGAGAAGAAGGAGCGCGCGCGATCGGGATCGCGTGTGATGTCTCGAAGCGGTCCGACGTCGCCGGGCTGGCGGATGCCGCAATTGCCGAATTTGGTGCCGTAGATGTCGCCTGCAACAACGCGGGCATATTCTTCGGCGGCAAACTTCGCGAGTTTACCGAAGGCGATTGGGAATGGACGATGTCGGTCAACCTAATGGGCGTGGTGCATGGCTCAACGATCTTCGGGCAACATATGGCCGAGCGCGGATCGGGGCACATCGTCAATACGGCATCGATCGGTGGCTGGGCTCCCGATCCGAACTGCGCGCCTTACACGACGTCCAAGTTCGCCGTCGTTGGATTTTCTGAGGCCCTCAGGCGCGATCTTGAAGAGGACGGCGTCGGAGTATCTATTCTTTGTCCTGGGCCCGTGGCGACGGGAATGGCGAAGGCGGATCGACTTAGGCCCGCGAGCGCGGGGCCGAGTGCGGCCACGTCGCTGGCCGCCGAACCGGTGATGGCGGTCGGGATGCCGCCGGATGATGTTGGGGATCTGGTGATCGACGGGATTCGCGAAAACGCGACCTACGTGTTCACGCATCCCGACTTCGGCGTCGCCTTTGAGCCGCGATTCGATGAAATGCGCCGTGCACTTGCCAGAGCTCCGAAACCCCGGACGGGGGACGTTAGTCCCGAGGATCTATCCTGAATGGCTGGTGGTGATCGGTAGCCGGGCCGCGGCGACGCTCTTGCGTCGCCTTACGGCACCGTCGCCGGTCGCCAGTTCACTAGGCGCGGAAGCGGTCCTCCTCCGGACCGATTTGGTCGACTAGAGGAGCAAGCTTCTCCGTGTCGAATCCGTAGAACTCGGCCGCGTTGCCGCCCACTATGGCGCGAATGTCTTCGATCGGGACGCCCTTGAAATTCTCGTCGAGTCGCTCGGATGTCTCGGGCCAGCTGCCCTCTGGATGCGGATAATCGCTCCCCCACATCATTGTTCCTACGCCGATTTCATGGCGCTGTTCAATCTCCGCGATTTTCAGATTGGTTCCAATGCGAATATTGCGTGCGAAGTACTCAGAGGGTTTGAGAGAGAGATGGCTCCGATAGTCGCCGAGCTTTTCGCTTCCGCGATGGGCGCCGTAGCGATGATCCAAGAGGCTCAGGAACTCGGGGACCCACACGGCGGTGCCTTCCGTGACCGCCACCTTGAGGTTTGGGTGTCGCTCGAAGACGCCCCCCCAGATCAGGAACGTGAGCGGCCGACTTACAAAGAAGGCGACTTCGGATACGTAGATGCCCATCCCGCCGACGAGGGTTCCGTCCTCCTCGTTAGGAGGCCAAGTACCAAAGTATGTGTCCTGCTCAGCTGGCCCCGAGTGGAAGTGGATCGGCATGTCTAGCTCTTCGCAGACGTTCCAGAGCGGCGTATAACGAGGGTGGTGATAGGCGGGATACTCCCCCCACATGACCGGAATCATGATCGATCTAAGGCCATTCGCCTTCGCCCAGCGAACTTCTGCGACGGCTTCGTCGACATCGTAGAGCGCAAGCACGAGGGCTACGCCGCATCGGCGCTCAGGTGCCATCTGGCAGAGTTCTGCGAGCCACCGATTATGGGCACGAGCTCCGGCCCACTGTAGTTTGGGATCAACCCCGCGAGCGGGGAGGCCAAGAGATGCGCCGAAGGGCGGGGAGTTCATCTCCGTAATGCCATCGGGGAAGATGACTTCGCCGGCAATGCCATCACCGTCGAGGACCTTGATGCGCTCATCGTGATCCCATGCGCCGCTAAGCTCCGCATCGCGGCCGCGTCGCCACTCTTCATTAATTTCCTGTACCAAGAACATCTTTTCGGCTTCGCGCGTATTGGCGACTTGGATCGGGAGTGCCTGGTCGAAAGCCTCGCGGAATTCGGGGTCGAGGTACTCGCGGTACCGCTCCGGTGGTAGCCCTGCGTGACAGTCCGAGGAAATCATCATCAATCGGGACATGGTAGGCCTCCTGTTATGCGATTCGTTTTGTACATCCGAGGGGGGGGGTAAGCCAGGCGCTTCATGAGTCGTTCAACGAGTAGCGTCGAAAAGGCTTGGTGTACATCCTGCTTTAAGCATAGATCAACGTTCCATGGGTGGGGAGCCTGCGCGTGGAGGAGGAATTTGCACAGAGCGTGCTTTAGCGGGCCTACTGCGGAAGGCCGACTCGCTTAGTGGGCCTCGCCGTTCTCCATCTCCCTTAAGATGCGCTCGCAAATTGCCGTCGGCGTTTGGGTATCGAACCACTCCTCAAGGAAAATACCGAGCATCGAGAGCATGGTTCCGAGGCCCGGGTCCGTCGAGAGCCTCGGGTCGTTGGTATTCGAGATGCCTCGCAAGTCTGCTTTCGTATAGCGTCCGAGCGCATCTCCTATCGCGAACACGAGAAGGGGGAGCCCTGTGATCGAAGCGATCTTTGCATGGAGGAGGAGCTTCTCGCCGTCGAGCGTTACACCGGATGCATCTTTGTATTCCGCGACAAAATGGCTCACCAGTGCTTGGCGAAGCGCAAGGAACTTGGACGGCTCGCTTGCAAAGAGCATCCCTTGAAACGATTGGCCAAGGCTCATCTGACCCGCGCTGCCCCAATCAATTAGGCCGGCTTGCAGACTTCCTGTTGGCGTCCGCCAAAACCAGGCATTGTCCAGGTTGAGATTCGCATGGCAAAACCCGGTGTAGTCGACGTCTCTGCCGATATAACCTGACAGCATGTCCAGGCTGTCAAGAATTCTCTCTCCGTCTCGCCGGAGCTGCGAAAGAAAGCTGGGGTGCTGGTACTTTGCGGGGAGAAGGTGGCCGACCTTGTCTTCAATGAAGTCGATGAGCGGATCAATCTTGACCGCCGGCATCCCGGTGATCTTCGCTCGGAAAGGAAAAATGTCTTCGGTGTCGAAGCCGAGCTCGCCACGTTTATGGAAGGCCACGAGTCGAGCCTGGAGGCTCGTTAGAACGGCATAACGCTCCGCTGCATCGGGTAAGAGTTGATCGAGGCCCTTGGGGAGGACGGGTTCGATCGGGGCTTCGCCGAAGCCAATACGCTCTGTAACCAAAATGCCGTTGCTCGTCTCTCGGCAATAATCACCGAAATAGTACTGGCTTACCGGAGTCGGCATGGCGAGCCCGGCGAAGCGCATGGCAATTTGAGTCTCGCCGTAGAGCATGTGGGACGAAATGAATTTTCTCATTGGATCAGCCGCGGGCATCTTCACGAAGAGCTGGGTGTGTAGGCCGGGGAGAGCCTTTCGATAGACGACGTCGAAGGCGGCACTCGTCGAAGCGCCGCCGGCGTCGAGGATCTTATAGTTGCATAGTGTCTCGACGCAGTTGTCCGGGTCGAGGGTTCCCGCGGCACGAAATGCTTCCGTGAGGAATTCGGCACCCATTGATTGCAGCATTTCGTGGCTGAACGGGAATATTAGGTTGTATTGATCTCCAGCCGCGATCCGCAGGTGGTTCGCCTCGAATTCCTGCCAGCTGAGTGCGAGGGACCGACGGTGGGGCGCGTCTATAAGCGCATCGGTCGAGATCCATCCTGCAGGCGCGCTGATGCGGATGTTCGGTGTAGCTGAGACCGCAGCCGCAGCGACTGAGGGCTCTGCGACTTCGACACAGACAATCGTCGTGCCCGGCGGGAGTAGAGCGACCTGTTGGGAGCCCAAATCACCACGGTCGCGGACAGGAACTGATTTCCCGCCCACGACCGTATAGCGACGTGCAGCTTCAAAGATCAAAGCGTGAGGTCCTACGCGCGCGGGTCGGACTGTGCACCGCGGATCAAGCGTCCCGGAAGCTTGCCGGTCGCTTCACCATTTTGCCAAACGACTTCGCCAGCGACGATCGTTGCACGGTAGCCGTCCGCGCCTTGGATGAACCGTCGGCCGCCGGCAGGCAGATCCGAGCGCATCTCAGGCATGTGGAGTTGAAGCTTTTCGAAGTCGATCACGTTCAAGTCTGCGCGGAGTCCAGGAGCGATGAGTCCCCGGTCGAGCAATCCGTAGAGTTCCGCCGTATCACGCGTCTGCCGCTTGACCGCAAACTCGATCGGAACGCGTTCTCCGTCTCGGTCCCGCACCCAATGCGTCAGCATGTAGGTTGGATTACTCGCATCGCAGATCATGCCACAATGCGCGCCGCCGTCCGACAGGCCGAGCGCTGCGCTTGGATGCCGCAGCATTTCGAGAATATGATCCGCGTTGCCGTTTGAGTAGTTGAGAAGATGGAAGAGGAATAGCTTCTTGCCATCGTCTTCGAGGAGCAGCTCATACATGAGTTCTTCCTCGTCGCGACCCTGCGCCTTCGCCAATCCTTGAATGCTCTCTTCGGGGCCGGGCTCGTAGTTAGGCGGATTACTGAGCGGGAAAATGCGATGCGTTCCAGAGATAACTGATGCCAAGGGATCATCCGTGATAGGGGCTTCGGACAATATCTTCTTCCTAATCTCCGGGTCTCGCATCTTCTCAGCACGCTCGGTAGGCGGCAGTTCGGCGATTGCCACATAACTCGGACGAGTTGAGAAGGGGTGCATGCCGGGGTCAAGACCCATGATGATTCCGCCCGGGCGCGCGGCGACCTGGGGAAAGACCTGCGAGCCGTTCTTGACCGCCGCCGCAGACTCGTCAAGCATTTCGCGCCAAAGCTCTGGCGACTGGTCGTGCTGCACCATCGCGAAGGTGACCGGCCGATCGATCTCCGCGGAGAGCCGCAGCATCCAGTCGAGTTCTTTGCGAGGTTTGAGCAGCTCGTCTTCGCCGACGGTTCCTGCCGGTGCGAGCTCGAAGATTCCGGCGCCTGCGCGCTGCATTCCGTGGCCGATGCCAAACATCTCGTCTTCAGCTGCAAAGGTTCCAGGAACGGGCTCTCCATCGACTGCGCGGTGGACGATTGTACGGCTCG
>DGPZ01000041.1:0-8527 GCA_002390675.1 Deltaproteobacteria bacterium UBA4427 | reverse complement strand
CGCGCCGCGCTCGCCCATCACGTAGACCCGCACGGGGCCATGAGCCACCTGCGTGCCGATATCGACGGCGAATTCGCGACGTTCGAGAGCATCAAGATACTCGGGAAAGGTTTCCCACTCCCACTGCATCCCTTCGGAAAGGGCCGTGCCAGGGATGTCTTCAACGCCTTCCATCAGCTGGATGAGGTAGTCGCGCTTATCCGGCGCGACAGGAGCGAAACCGACGCCGCAATTGCCGAAGACGATACTCGTGACGCCATGCAGACTGGAAGGCGTTAGGTAGGGATCCCACGTCGCTTGGCCGTCGTAGTGCGTGTGAATGTCTACGAAGCCCGGTGTCACTACGGCACCTTTGGCATCGATCTCTTCGCGCCCAGACTCACTGACCACGCCAACAGCCGAAATTTTCCCGTCCTTGACGGCGACGTCTCCTACGAAAGGAGCATCTCCGCTTCCGTCCACAATTTGAGCGCCACGAATTACGAGGTCATGCATAACAATCTCCAATGCGAAGTGAGTTGATCGCAGCTGTCGCCACGAGCAGAGAGTAACGCGGCTCTAGCGGCCGGATCTTAGGTCAGAGAAGTAAAGAATCGACAAGTCGTTTAGTACGTCGGCTCGTTCCCATTGCAGGAAATGCCCGCATTCGGGGACAACAAGTGGGCCGGTGCGATTCGGAAATGCGATTTCACACCGTTTCGGGAAATCCTGAGGAACAATCTGATCATCCGGTCCATGAAGGATCATCGTCGGCGTTTCGGTCTTCTGCATCATCATGGGCATATCGCTCATGGGACGTCCGTACTCGAGTTGATACGGGGCCCAGCCGGCGGCTAGGCGATCGATGTCGCCGAAGGGTTCAACCATGAAGTCGAAGTCTGCCTCTTCGAAGGAGTACTGCGAGGCAAGCAGGCGATGTTCGTAGAAGTCGCGGACGTATTGTCGGCAGCGCTCCGGCGTGTCGAGATCTGCGCGTAGCTTCTCGTGGTCTCGTCCCTGACGGATTCGGTAATCCCCCGTCGGGCCATGCTCTAGCGGATTCATTGAGAGGCCGCGGTCCGCGTACCACTCGGCTTGGTCGGGAAGGATCGGAGCGACCGTATTGAAGAAGATCATTCTGTCCACGTGCTCTTGGTAGCGATTCGCCATGTCGACGATCACCGCACCACCCACGTCGCCCGCGATTAGGCCGAATTTCTTGTGGCCGAGAATATCATGGACCAAGGCGAAGAGGTCCTTCGAGTAGAGCACGATGTCGTACTCGTCTTTTTCGGAGAGATCCGAGTCGCCGTACCCGCGGAGGTCCGGCACGATCACCTCGAACCCGGCTTCGACGAGCGGAAGGATATTTCGCCACCAGACGCGCTTCGTCTCGGGATAGCCGTGCACAAGTACGAGTGGGTAGCCTCCCACGCCTTCACGGAGATAGGCGAGGTTCATGCCTTCGGCGACTTCGGCGCGGTGGATCTCGAAGGCGTCGCGATCGGGCGTAGGGGGCTGTGGGGGACGAGGGGCGGGCATGCGGTTTCCTCTTGCGGTGATGAGTCAATCGTCTCGAAGGGGCGTTAGGCCCGTCGCTATAAATCAGTATCAGGTGTCGACTGTAGTTTTTCTTCGATCACGGGGATGAGCCAGCGATAAAGGTATTGTCGCAGATCCTTTTCGCTGCGCTTGGGGCCGGGATCGTCCAAAAAGCTCTTGAGAAGTCGCAACAGAATCTCCGCGAGTTCATCTCGGTCCCGTTCTCCTAGAACTTGGTTGCCATCGCTCAAGGCGACCATTTCATCTTGGGTAAAGGATAGATTGAGGGCGGATGTGATCGCGAAGGGGTTCCCGGATCGCACGATCGCGGTCAGGTGGACATCTTTGGGGATCTCCCTGATCGCGACGACTAAAGTCTCGACGATGCGCTCTGAAAGGCCTTCATGGCCGAGCACGCGGGTCCTGATTCGCTCGAGGAGGCCGCCGCTTGTCAATACGGCGGCTGCGTTGAACAGGTCGTCCGCCGTCGCGAAATAGCGGTACACCGTCTGGCGCGTAACGCCGGCGGCGCTGGCTACATCCGAGAGGCCGACTTTGGAAAGCCCGTGGCGCTCAATGCATTCCTGGGTCACGGCGAGCAGAAGGCGTCGAGCCTCCGTTTGTGATTTAGGCGTGTTGCCGTTCCAGGCTTTTCGGCGCTGCATTAACTGCCTCCCGTGAGCGACCTACATCATACATCACGGATGAACATGTATGATAGGGTTTAAGTGTCGCGACAGGGCCTTGAAGGCTCGGCGATTCTGCCAGAAACGACTCGTTCTCAGCCGCGCCATCTCTTTCCACCTGTCCACACCGAGGCACCAGGAGTTCCCATGTCCGATTCTGCTCTGATTCAAGCTGCCCTTGATCTACGTGATGTCATCGAAGCCAATGCCGATGACACCGAGGCCAACTGCACGATGGCCAAGCCTGTCGTGGATGCGATCGATGCATCCGGGCTTTTTCGTTTGAGCACTCCCAAGGAAATCGGGGGCCTCGAGGCGGACGTAGATACGGTGGCGGCGGTTTGTGAAGCGATCTCTTTTGCGGATGGCGCGACTGGCTGGGCCTTTACGCAGAACACGATTAGCGGTGCCTATTTGTCCTACGTCGAGCCCGAAGCCGCGAAGCCCTTCGCCGCTAAGCGTGCCGGAGCTGGACATTTCGCGCCTCTTGGCATCGCCCACGAAGAAGAGGGGGGCTATCGCGTTTCGGGAAGCTGGCAGTTCGCGAGCGGCTCGGGGCATGCCGAGTTCATGGGTGGCGGAGCGATCATCATGCGAGACGGTGCACCGGCGCCTATGGAGAATGGAAAGCTTCCGTTAGTCGGCTTCTTCGTGCCCGCTGAATTGGCAAACTTGAAGGGCAATTGGGACACCATGGGGCTTCGTGGGACAGGTAGCTACGACTACGAAATTCCGGAGACCTTCGTCGAGACCGCCGCGACGTGGAATATCAATATGGGCTACGCGCCACATAAGAGCGGCGGTGCCGCTTACGGCCTCGGCCCTCAGGCGTATGGGAGTATCGGTTCATGTTCCTGGGCGATAGGCGTTGCCTCGCGAGCGCTTCATGAGATCGCGGAGATTGCGAAGGCGGGCCGCACGCGTATGGGATCGCTTCCGCTACGCGAGCAACCGGAGTTCCAGCGAAATCTCGGCCTGCACCAAACCGCCGTCGAAGCCGCACGCATTCAGCTGCGCTCGGTATTTAACGAGGCCGTTGAACTGATCGAGAGCGGCGCTCCGGATGAAGAGTGCAGCGCAGCGGTTCGTCGGTCCAAATCACATGCGAACTACATCGTGAAGAGCGTGGCTAAGTCTGCGACGATCTTCGCTTGGGAAGCCTCGGGGAGCGCGGGAATGCGTAACCCGAGTCTGCTGCAGCGATGCTTCCGTGACATTTATATTGGGGCCGGGCATCAGGTCTACGACGACCGCAACTATTGCGAGTTCGCGAAGCCGGCACTCGGCATCGAGCCGGCTCCGTTCTAGAGCGCGCCGCTCTGCTTGAATCACCATCTTTCAAATCTGAAATAAGGGAAAGCACATCATGTCGAACCAAGCCCAGAGTGATCAGAACAAAGCCACTGTCGAGAAGATGTGGACCGCCCTCAGTCAATTCGATTTCGATACGTTGATGAGCTGCCTGCATCCTGACATCCACTACGAAGACGTGCCTACGGAAGACTCCGGGGCCATCGGCCCTAAGAATGTCGTCGCTCGGCTTTCGGTCGCATGGGATCACATCTCGGAGCAGATTCAGACGACCCATCGCATTGCTGCTGATGGCGATATCGTGTTCCTTGATCACACCGAAAAGTGGATCTTTAAAACCGGCGAGACCGTCGAACATCGCTTCGCCACGATGCATGAGCTAAAGGACGGAAAGATCATCAAGTGGAGCGACTTCTGGGACGTCAATAATTTTGTTGGCCAGTTCCCTCAATCGTTCCTCGAGACGATGGCAAAGAGCCAGGGCGCTGACTTTACGAGTTAGGCGTCGATCCGGTTGCCGTCAGCAGGCGTTTCCTGGCAATATCGCTTCTCACCTTACGCTCAGCGATCGCGGTCAGTTTAGGCGCTGTGTGCCAGGCAACGGATAGAGACTCTTTGCGGAGTCGGATTTGATACGAGGTGAGGACTTATGCATCCGCTGCAAAATCCGGTCGATTATATCCAGCGCACGCGAGATCAGTACGACTCACTCGGATACCCACGCTACCGATGGGTCGAAAACGAGGGTCCGCCACCCTGGACTTCGTTGACTAAGCCTCTTGCTGAGAGCAAGATCGCGCTCGTCGGTTCCGGCGGGGTCTACACGCCGGGGCAGATCGGCTTTCATTTCAAAGACGATGCAAGTTTTCGTGTGATTGATTCGAATACACCGGAAAGTGATCTGCATTTCGCGCATTTCGCCTATGACCAAACCGATGCGAGGCGCGACCCTAACGTGGTCTTTCCATTAGGCACGCTACGCCGATTGGCGCAGGAGGGCGTGATTGGCGGATTGGGTCCGCGGGCCTACGGATTGATGGGCGGAATCTATTCCTCGCGAAAAGTACGGGACGGATTGGCACCGGCGCTTGCGGATCGAATCTTGTCGGACGAGGTCGATTTGGTTCTTCTGGTCCCCGTCTGACCGGTCTGTCACCAGTCCGTGGGATTGGTCGCAAGAGAGCTCGAAAGCCGTGGGATTCCGACGCTCGCTATGAGCAGTGCGTATTCGATCACGCGTTCCGTAGGAACACCGCGGGCTGCGTTCCTTGACTACCCTTTGGGTCGGACGGCGGGGCGCGCCGGCGAGCCTGAGGAGCAACGGTCGATTTTAGCGAAGGCTTTGGGAGTTTTTGAGACGATTATTTCGCCCGGCGAGATCGTGCCGATGCCCTTTGTTTGGCCAGGCGACGACTCATGGAAAGAGGCGCCTGGGAAAAAGAGTTCGAGGCAACTCGACGGGGAGGCATCGGACGAAAGGACGGCCCGACACGGGACGCCACAGTATCAGACCGAAGACGATCGTTTGCGAGCTGAGGAGTCCTTGGCGTCCGGAGGATGCGCGACCTGCGTCTTCCCCGATTAACACCAGAGTCGCTCTAACGATCGGTTTGCTTCAGCCAGGCCGTCAATGCACTATTGAACTCATTAACGACGTCCTCTTGGAAGAAGTGGCTGCCGCCTTTGATTATTTGGTGAGGCTGGCCTTGGGCCCCCGCTACTTGCGCAACGAAGGGCTTGTAGCCTTGTGCTGAGATTTGATCTTGATCCGTGAAGATCGTTACGAAGGGGCCAGTAAACTTCTGGATAATCTGCCACGCCTCCCAGTTATCAACGAGCTGTGGGTTATCCGCAGTCGTTGCCAGCATTTGCGTAAACTGACGATTTCCCGTGAGGTATTTCGCCTCGGGGTAGGGCGCGCGATATCCGCCGACGACCTCTTCTGGCAATTGTGAAATAGTCATCGCTTTGACGGTTTCCCAGTGCGGCCACTCAGGCGTCTCGCGGACCATCTTCTGGAAGGCAGCGAATGGGCCGTTAGGCTCGAGCTCGGCCGGCTCAATCGGTTTGGCGGGATCGCGCAGGAACATTCCCGAGTTCGCAAGGCAGACTCTCGCGACTCGTTCCGGATGGGCCGCTAGTACTCGTAGGCCGATGATCCCGCCCCAGTCCTGCAGGACTAACGTAAAATCTTTCAGATTAAGGACATCAATAAGCGCAGACCTCACCCATTCGACATGCCGCGTAACGGAGTAGTCGCTCATCTCGGTCGGCTTGTCGGAGCGTCCAAGTCCTACGAGATCGATGGCGATCGCTCGGTAGCCAGCTTCGACGACAGCAGGGATGACGTTGCGCCAGGCGTATGACCAGGACGGATTCCCGTGGATAAACACGATTCCCGGGGCTTCCGGCGGACCTTCGTCGACGTAGTGAACTCGTAGTGAGCCACCATCGAGGTCAGGCACTTCAGCGTAATGAGCTGAAAACGGGTATTCGTGCAGACCTTCGAAACATGCGTCGGGTGTTTGGAGCGTTTTCATATCAGTTTTCCTTAGAGCCGCCGCACTCAGATCTCCACGGGCATCGCGTCTGCGGTCGTATCATTGGCATGAATAAAATCGATCAATTGGGTTGGACGATCGATCGGAGTCTACTTATTGGCACTGTTGATGCCATTATAAATCGGGTCCAGCGGCAAGGAGCAGGGGGGCATAGAGAGCGCGAGGCGCGGGGCCCACTGGATCGCAGAGCTTGCCAAGATCAGTTGATTGCGGGAACCATTCGCGTTCTAGCCCAGAAAGAGTTGCTCGGACTTTGGGCTACGGGGCGATGCAGAAGCTCCTCTTTGCGCGGTCGCTAAATCAGCCGCCGCCGTAGAGTGTCCAAATCTCGCGACCCGACTTGAGCAGCTTCTTGTCGATGCGCATCTCGTCTGCGCCTTCGCTCTCGGCCATTTCTTGCATCTCTGCGATATCGGCATCTGAGCCATCGCAAAATCCCATAGGACGCGTGTTATTCGGCTGATTCAGTTGAACCTTAAAATCGCCGCGATCCCAACGGGTCTGCGTCTCATTCGAATAGGGATGGATCATATGACCTTCTTTCGGCGTATTCATTACGAGGTGTGAGATGTCCAACCTGCGCTCTTGTTGTTAGGGACGAGTAGACGGATTGTATAGGGGATTAGGGATACGGGAGGTCTCCACGTCTCGTCCCCGCAATGCAATGGCTTTGAGGCCGAAGCTGAGGAGGAGCGCGGTAACTAGGTTCTAGAACAGCGTGAGGTCGAAGCTTTTTGCACCTGTGGGTAGCAGAGGACCTGCCTCACCGACGGCATTGAGTTCTAGGTTCGCGGTGAACTCGTGGGAGCTGGAAAAACTCGCGGGCAGGATGTTCTAATACGTGACTCGGAAATGAATGTCTCCCGCCCCCCGAGCAATCAGGGTCGATGCCTTCCTTGAATGTGAGCGAGCGAACGATGAGTCCATTCCCGGAGAATGCATTCTCTGAGAAAAATTCCTCAATGAATTTAGTTCACTACGGTATTGGGCTTATCAATTTACTTGAATTTAATTCAGGGGAATGATCTATCTCTCAGGGGGTGGCCGCATGCCGCGAGAAGGAGTAATCGCACACGCCCGAGGAATGAGCCGACGGATCGCACTGCGCCTTTAAGCAGATTGATGAAGTGCTCAAGAAAGCCGGCGCGACTATGGCCGAAGTCGTTCCTGATTGGTCTTTTAACCACTTCGGGCTGCTCGTCGGTGTGGAGGACAAATATATTCCTGCGCCGTACCCCGCGTTGACGGTCAACTGAGTGAGCCAGCTCTCCGACCCGCTCGGATTCGTAGATTTTCTGGTTATCGCAGATGCTGCTCATTAGGCTTGCAGCTCGGCTAGGAGCGGGGTGCCTCTCGAGATAAACTGCCGGCCTCTTTGCGAAGCTTTTCCACATAAAAGTTGCACATGATGGGGAGTGCCTTCGCGAGTCCGACGGCCTCCCGAGAGCGTATGTCCCGGCTTGGGAGGTCGAACGCACCGCTAAGTAGCCGTGCAATCCAGCGACTCTGTTGCTCAGCCACGGGCCACATCGAACACATCGCGCGCAGGCACCCGACAAAGAAAAGGTCATCGTAGTCAGGGTGCGCGATATGCTGGTAGAGAGCTAGGTCTGGCGCGTTGCCGCCAAGCGTTTCTTTGTCGAGATACGGGAACTTAAGCTGGTATCCCGTGCAGTAGAGGATGACGTCAGCTTCCGTTTGACTTCCGTCTTCGAAAAGCACAGTGGACCCGTCGAATGACCGGATGCCCGGTCGCACGTCGATGCGTCCCGCTTGAAGTGCTGGAATGAAGTCGATTGACATGGTCGGACGATCCTCCCACGGGTCGATGGTCGGTTCCGGCAGGCCTAGCGCGCTTGCGCCTCCGTGTTTCTCCGACTGCGCGCGCAGAACCTTCCCGAGTATTCGGCGCATTCCCCAGCTACCGGAGTCGCCGGGTAGTAAACGCGTAGCAGCCGGCAATGGCGTAGCGGGATGAAGCGATTTTGCGTCGAGGGACTCGCCATCGATAATCTTGGGCAGGACCCATCGGCCCGAACGAGCAGACAGGATGACTTGACTCGCGAGGCCAGCGCTCGCGCCCTTGTCGCAGAGCTCCGCTGCGACTTCTGCAGCGCTGCTTCCGAGGCCAACAACGACCACCCTCTTATCGCGACAATCGACGGGAGTCGCCGCATCGAGGTAGTCGAAGACGTGGAGGTATCCGCCGTTGAAAGTGCCGGGAATCAAATCGTGGGGACGACGCGGATCGTTGTACTGACCGGTCGCCGCGAGGAGGGCGCGGTAGTTCTGCGTCTCGCCGTCTTTGAATCGAAGTGTCCAACCCCCATTGGGTAGGGGGCGAGCGTGCGCCACCCTCTTATGTCGCAGGCGCTCCGACGGCCAAGACTAGTTGTGGGCGCGGCCGCCCTTTTAGAGAGAGAGAGGCCGTCGACGTCCTGGGCCAGG
>DGPZ01000196.1:977-10572 GCA_002390675.1 Deltaproteobacteria bacterium UBA4427 | reverse complement strand
GGCAGCTGAGTCCGACCGCGATAGGCTTTGCGCCGCCTTGGGTGTGCTGGCTGCTTTGGCAATATCCTGACAAGGCCAGCCTAAGATCGAGAGAGACATGCCAGAATCCCCGAGTTTTTCAGAACCCGTTGGACATAGGACCGTGACTCATGCCGCGATCACGACCTTCGGTGGCCTAACGGGCGACTATGCGCAGATGCATTTTGATCGCGACTTTGGAACTGCGCAGGGCATGGGTGGAACCATTGCGCATGGTCTTTTATCGGGGGCCTGGGCTTTGGGCGCACTCGCGCAGCATGCCCCGGAACGACTTGGCCTTGGTGAACCCAGCGCAGTGATGACCGGCTACCGCGTCAAGTTTTCGCGCATGATCTTCATAGATGACTTGTTCAGTCTTAGATGGCGAAATTCGGAAGCCCCTGCGACGGAGGGCTTAGCGAGCGAGCATGGGCTTCATACTGAGTTCGAGGTCTTGAACCAGCGAGATGAAGTTGTGACCCGTGGCTCGGTAAGCATGAGTGAACCGCGCGCAGACGAAAGCAGCGGCGATGGCCCCTCCCTGCCGCTCCCCTCGGAGCCTTTATCCATCGGTCCCTGGACCGGCGAAGGCATCCCGCTTCCAATTTACGCGGAAGACATGGTCAAGCACGGGCCTCGAGGCGAGAGCCTTGGGCGCACTGTTACTGAAACGGACATCGTGAACTGGACGAACTTCACTGGCGAACTGAATCCGCTGTACCTGAATGCGCCTTTTGCCGAGGAGGGCGCTTTCGGTGCTCGGGTTGCGCCGCCCATGTGGACCTTCTGTCTAGGCTTCGGCGACTATCTGCGGGATCTGCTCTCGGTTTCGATGCCCTCGTCAGGCTTCGCGGGTCACCTAGGGGACTCCTGGCGCTTCTTCGCCCCCGTTCTTGTCCACGACACCCTTCGTACGCGGCATAGACCAGTGTCTTTCAAGCCATCTGGAAGCCGACCGGGGATGGGCGTAGTCGAATTCGCTCTTGAGATCGTGAATCAGCGAGATGAGATCGTTCAGGACGGCCGCGTCGCCATGATGATGTCGATGCGTTAGGCGGGGCCGCCCTGTGGAGTACCCGAGATTGAGTCCGAGGTCCGCCAGCCGAGTCGGGCTATTTGAATTCCGCCAAGAATCGAATCGCGTGTTCGGTCACCGTGTCCGCTGCTTCCATAGGCAACCAGTGCCCGGCGCCTTCGACCGGCACGATCGCACGTAGATCCTCGTGACGATCGGCGAGCCCTTCCGTTGGAATGAAGTGCTGCACAGCATCCTTTGTGCCCTGCATGAAGTACGTAGGCGGTTTGATCCGAACGCCTTCAAGCTCCGGCGTGAGTGTATGAATCCTCGGGAGATTCCGGTACCAGTTGACCGAGGGACCAAAGCCCGTGCGCGCATACTGCTCGACGTAGTAGTCGAGATCGTCTTCCGTAATCCAGGAAGGCAACGTCTCAGGCATCGGCTGCATGGGCTCGAGGAACTTGCTGTCCTTCGGTTTCGCAGTCATTTCGGCATCTGGCGCATCACCTGAACCGCCCCAGATCATGGCGCGCAAGTTGTGCCTTAGATCAGCTTCTAGCTCCGCTTCCACGACGCCTGGCTTCTGGAAATGCGCCCAGTAGAAAAAGTCATCGCCGAAGGTTTCCTGCTTGCACATAGCCGGCCAGCTCGGATCGCGGAGATAGGGAACGCTCAGGTTCACGAGTGCGCGTACGCGGTCTGGATAGAGCAGGGCGACGTAGTGCCCCGCGATGGCACCCCAGTCGTGGGTCATGAGCGCGTACTCGTCGTACCCAAGCGCGGTCGCCAATCCATCGATATCCGCGGCAAGATCGCGGATTCCGTAGTCGTCGATGTTCGGGGGGCAGTCTGAGCCCCCGTATCCGCGCTGATCCGGCACGACGACTCGCCAGCCTGCCGCAACGAGCGGGTCGATCTGAAAACGCCACAGGTACCAGCACTGTGGGAACCCGTGCATCAAGATGAGCAGGGGGCCATCGCCTTCGACGACGCATCGCAATCGGATGCCATTGGTTTCGATGTACTCAAAATTTCGATCTCTCAGGCTCACCGCGCATCTCCAGTCGTTTCGTTGATCAAAATGAGGACTCGAACGTTAGCAATCTTGTGTGGCTTCGAGCCTAGATCTGGCGCGTGAGTCCGATATCGTCGCGTGGCGCGGCGGCCCGCATCTGGACCGATCTGCGCCAAGGAGTCGGCATGCGTCTGTCCGGTAAAAGAGTCCTCGTTTTAGGGGCCAGTTCAGGACTTGGGAAAGCTTCAGCGATCGAGATTGCACGAGAAGGTGCGCAGGTTTGCGTCGCCGCACGACGTACGGACCGGCTTGCCGAAACGGTCGGGGAGGCGGACGGCGAAGTCGTTGCACTCGCCTGCGACGTCACGAATGAAGCGGATTGCAATCGTGTCATCGAAGAGGCGGTGTCGTCGCTCGGTGGCCTTGATGCGGTTGTCTACGCCCCAGGGATCTCGACCTTCGGTCCGATCGAAGAGATTCGCTCAGAGGACTGGCATAGCGTGCTCGCGACGAACCTGATTGGTGTATCGCTGATCCTTAATGCAGCAATTGAACATCTTAATGTGACTCGAGGGCGCTTTGTTGTGATCTCGTCCATCACGATCGACGACTCTCCGCCGCGTCCTTTCCAAGCAACCTATGTCGTGAGTAAGCGCGCCCTTGAGGCTCTAGTTGAAGCGTGGCAGGGCGAACACAGACAAGTCGCCTTCACATCGATCGCTTGTGGCGACACGCTTTCGGAATTTGGGCACGACCAAGACATGCAGAAGATGATTCCGATCGTTCAGAAATGGAACACGCTGGAATATCTCTACGGACGCATGATGGAACCCGTCGCGATCGCGGAGCAGGTCGTTAATGCGCTTGCCGCCCGCGAAACGATTCGTCGCATCGCCATCACGCCATCGTATCCGGACAAAGAAGACGAAGCCCTGGACTACGGCGAGGCGGCGGTGGAAATCAATCGAGACAAGGGTGCCCAATGAAGCGCATCGAATATGCCGGCAGTGTTCATGACGAGGAAGAGATCGAGGCTGTAGTCTCGGTTCTGCGCGGTGGGGCGACCGCGCTTCGCCTTGGCAAGCATACGCGCAAGATGGAAGAGCTTGTCGCCGAAGCCTTTGGCAAGAAGCGCGGCGTGATGGTGAATTCGGGCTCGTCGGCGCTCTACCTGGCGGTTGAGTTGCTTGGTCTCGAGCCGGGCGACGAGGTACTGACTTCGGCACTCACGTTCTCCACGGATATCGCATCGATCCTGCGAACGAATTTGGTGCCCGTCTTAGTGGACGTAACGGACGACACGTACCAGATTGATGTTGAGCAGATCGAGAGCGCGATCGGGCCTAAGACGAAGGCCATTCTCGTTCCCAATCTGATCGGGAACTGTCCGAATTGGGATGACATCCGAATGATCGCGGATCGCCATGGTCTGCAGGTCATCGAAGATTCATGTGACTGTTTGGGAGCAACCCTCGACGGGACGCCGACAGGAACGCGCTCTGACATCACGGTCACGAGCTTCGCTTTGTCGCATATCATCACGGCGGCCGGGACGGGCGGAATGGTTTGCCTTGATGACGAGGCGCTTGTGGATCGCGCGCTCACGCTTCGTCGATGGGGGCGGCGTTCGGAGCCGAAGTTTTTCGGCTCGCAGAAGGGGACGCGGACGTTCTTCAGCGACCTCGACGGGATGGAGTACGACGATCTCTTCATCTTCGACGAAGTTGGCTGGAACTTCGAGCCCAGCGAATTATCCGCGGCCTTCGGGTGCGTGCAGATGAAGAAGCTTCCGGGCAATCTCGCTCGGCGACAGCGCAACTTCGGACTGCTCTCCGCCTATCTCGCGAAGCGCCCCGACGTATTTACCCTGCCACGCCTTACGCCCGGGATCGAAACCGGGTGGCACATGTTCCCCTTCCTCATCAATCCCGCCTCCGGCGTGTCTCGCGGCGAATTCCAAAAGCACATGGAATCGAACGGAATCGATACGCGCATGATCTGGAGTGGCAACGTCGCACGCCAGCCGGCCTTCCGCGACAAGCCGCATCGCATCGCACCCGGCGGCCTCGGCAATTGCGATCGGGTGATGGAATCCGGATTGATCCTGCCGTCGAATCACGGCATTGACGACGAAGGCATCGCCTATATCGGCGACACGATCGAAGCCTTCTTCAACTAGCGGGAACTAAGCGCGGCGAGCATGCGGACGGCGCGTTATCAGAACGTTGACAGTGCGTTGACAACACGTTGGCAGCAGTACGCCTCGCGCGTTGCTAGACCGCTGCGCCGATCGTCGTTCTATGAAGTCGTCGAGAATGGCCCTCGTAGCCACCGGTCGCCGCATGCAGGACGCTCCGGTTGTCCCAAAGCACGAGCATGTCGGGCTCCCAGGCATGCCTGTAGACGAACCGTTCCTGACTTTGCCAGTCGTGGAGTTCCTTGAGGAGTGGCATCGATTCGGCCGGCTCCATGTCTTCTATACCGATGATATATCCGATGCAGCCGAAGATGCCGAGGCGTCCAGTTTCGGGATGCTCGCGCAGGATGGGATGGCTGAATTCGGCGAACGCTTCTTCTGATGGACGGATGTCCATGCTTCGGCCCGAGTCACGATCCGCGTCGCCGTAAGAGCCTTGTGGGGAGTAGGGCAGCTTCGCTGAATGAATCGCTCGCTTGCCTTCGAGCCGTTCACGAAGGGACGCCGGCATAGCATCGAAGGCCGCGTGCTGGTCCGCAAATAGCGTGTCGCCGCCGGTGGACGGAATGGTCACGGCCCGCAAGCAGGTGCCTTGCGGCGGGTGCTCTTGGAAACTCCAGTCCGTATGCCAGTTTTCAGCAAAGAGCGGGGATGTCTCGTCCGCGTCGCGATTGATCGCCGCGATATGTTCGCGGCCTTCGATTGGCCCGAAGAACGTGTCGACGCCAAAGGGTCCGAAGGAGAGCGTGAAGCGTTCGAGGTCATCGTCATCAATCACCTGATCGGGAAAGATCACCACGTGATGTTCCAGCCAGGCGGCGCGAATGTCCGCGACCTCTATGGGGCTGAGGGGCTTCGTCAGATCCACGCCGCGAATACGGGCGCCGCAGATTTGACCAGTGCTTTCGATTTCGATGGACGACATAGATTCCTCCTCGAACGCAGGCTAGCAGGGAAGGCGGCAGCGCTGCATTTGCTGGAAAGGTCTTCGCCACATGAGGCACATGACTCGCGTCCAATCGACTCGCTGCACATCAAGAAGCTTGACTAGCGGCCCCGGCGCTTTTTCGAGTACGCTGCGAAGATGTCGATACGTAGGTCCGCTACGCGAAGCGAGAATGCGGTGAGCGTCCTGTGGTTCTGCGTCCGGCATGGCGAGGTCTCGCTTTGGGTCGGGTGTCCACGCGCTTTGCCCCGCGACCACGAAGGAATTCACTATGTCCGAAGCCACTATGCCCGAAGCCAACGCGCCCGAACCCACACTGAACGAAATGCCCGAGGCTGACGCCGCAAAACTACGCGAGCTCGGCGCGAAGCTCGACCAGGCCAACATCAAGAGGATCGGGAGCTACCACTTTGCCATGGTAATGGGCGCGCTCACGCTTTGGGGCGNNCGCGGAAGCCTGGGCACAGGTGACGGGCTGGACGATCGCCCAAGCCGCCGCCGTCGCGAACGCCGTCATCGCTGCGACCATAGTCAGTTCAATAATTCACGAGTGGGGGCACTACGCCGGCGCCGGCTTGAGCGATTCGATCGCGCCGGTTCTCAATGAGCCTAAAAACCACTTCTTCATGTTTGACTTCAAGATGGACCAAAACGATGTCCATCAGTTCACCTGGATGAGCTGGGGCGGAATTCTCTCGCCCTGGGGCCTTGTGATTCTGACCGCATTCTTCGTCCCGCTCAGCCTAACGAGCGGCGCAGCACTCTTTGCGACTTTCGTTTCAAAGGCTGTTGGAGCAAGTGTCTTCGAAGTCCCGATTGTACGAAGTGCAGCCAAGAGTGGCGATCCGTCGGCAGAGCTCACGAAGGCGGTTAAGGCAGGGACGCTCGGTCGCGCCGGAAAGATAAGCAAAGGGGTTGGCTTGGCCGTCTTTGCAGTGCTTTGGCTCGCGATTTAGGGCTCGATCGTTCGGGGTAGCCGCTTCCGTCGACAGAGAGTGCCTGAGCGACCACTCACCGCGAGTGGAACCGTGACAAGCGACGGGATGGAGGGCCGTTAAGCCTTCTTCACTACTTTGCCGCGCAGTAAGACGGCCATGCCGTCGACCTTCGCGTCGATGTCGTGATCCGCGTTCTGCGCCGGATCGACCAGCCGTATCTTCTTGACCTTCGTGCCGGCCTTCAGAGTCGCCGAACTGCCCTTGACCTTCAGGTCCTTGATAAGGGTCACCGAGTCTCCGTTCTGGAGCTTGTTGCCATTGATGTCGATGACCACGATTTCAACTTCCCCGATCTCCGGCGCCCATTCATGGCCACAGGTCGCGCACTCGAAGGTGCCGTCGCGGTCGAGGAGGTCTGTCATGGTGCAGATCGGGCAGGCGGGTGATTCAGGCATTTCGGTGTTCTAGCATGTCCGGCGACGCGTCAGGTCACGAGATTCCGCACCGCCGCCACGACACACTCACCGATCGGGCGTGGTGGGTTGCCGGCACAGCGAGGCCGAATTGAAGCGGAAAATTTGATTCTGTCGTCTCCAAACCTGGCCGCTACACTCTGCCCCAATAAAAACGTGCGGACCGGTCCCTTGGCCGCGCCACTCGTTCCTGTCAGCCCGACCAATTTGGTCCGGGCACCCGGAGCGGACCCAATTACGGAGTGACTTCTGCTAGCTCGACCCGCTGTAGGAATAGAAGATGAACGAGACGACGAAGTCGCAGGTCAGGATCCGCCCCCGGGCGTGACGGCTCATCCAAACCTTGAATGGCTTCATGTCGCTCGCCCTCTCGCGGATGACGGATTCGCCGAAGAAGTTCGGCGCGGCCTTTCGGAGAGCCAGAAGTCTCTACCCTGCCGATTCTTGTACGACGAAATCGGTTCTTCATTATTCGAGCAAATCTGCGAAGTCCCCGAGTACTACGTAACGCGGGCGGAACGCAGCATATTGCAAGAGCAATCGGAAGAGATCATCGAAATGCTTCCGAACGACACGGCACTCGTGGAGCTCGGAAGTGGAAGCGCCGAGAAAACGCAACTGCTGCTCGAGGCCTTCCTCGCGAAGCAAGACGAGGTGGTTTTCCTCCCGATTGACATTTCCCGTTCGGCGCTCGATGCAAGCGCCCGCCAGCTTCTCGCGGATCACCCTTCGCTGTCGATCGTCGCCGTCGAAGGAGACTATGCCCGCGGACTCGAAGCGATCTCCTCGAGAGATCATGGACCCCGCCTAATTCTGTGGCTCGGGTCGTCGATCGGAAATCTCGGACGGGATGAGGCCGCGCACTTTTTGTCGGAGCTGCGAAACGATCTCAGCCCCGAGGATCGGCTGCTCATAGGTATCGATCTGCGTAAAGATCGCGAAACCCTCGAGAAGGCCTATGACGATTCTGAGGGTGTCACGGCTCGCTTCAATTTGAACCTGCTGAATCGAATCAACCGCGAACTAGGGGGCTCGTTCGACACGGAGCTGTTCGAGCATCGCGCGACTTGGCAGGAGACGCCCGGGCGCGTGAAGAGCGATCTCGTCAGCTTGCAAGCCCAGACTGTGAAAATCGTTGAGCTGGACCTCGTCGTCGAATTCGACGAAGGTGAGGCGATCCACACGGAGTACTCGTACAAGTACTCCACGGATGAAATCGACTCCCTGGCAGGCGAAGCCCTACTCAGCCGAGAGCGCACATGGCTGGACGCGGAGGGCCGGTTCAGCGTGAGCCTATTCGCTGGCTGTTGATTGAGACCCCTGACCAACCCCCAAAAAAAGACTAGGTACGACTACACTGGCGCGTTGTGGTCACTGGGATAGAAAACACACGGAGGACGTCGGGATGGTGGCACCGGTTCGTAGAGTCTTGCTGACCGGAGCGACGGGCTTCGTAGGTCGGGCGGTGTATCCGGCGCTCGTCGCGTCGGGCGCGGTTGTGCGGTGCGCGACGCGGGACGCGGGGCGTGCGGCCAAGCGCTGGCCCGACCGAGACTGGGTGACGGCGGACGTCTCGAACCGAGAGTCGACCGCGCGCGCGCTGGAGGGCTGCGACGCCGCCCTCTACCTCGTGCACGGAATGGCCTCGCCTGACGGGGACTTCCACCAAGAAGAGGTCGCCCAGGCCGAGACGTTTCTCCGCGCCGCCGAGAGCGCTGGGGTGCGCCGTATCGTCTATCTGGGCGGGGTGGTGGCTGGGGGTGACGATGCCTCCGAACATCTACGCAGTCGGGAGGCGGTCGGAGAGACGCTCCGTTCCGGTGGCGTGAGCACGATCGAGCTGCGAGCCAGCATGATCATCGGCCACGGCAGCCTGAGTTGGCTCATCGTGCGGGACCTGGCAGCTCGGCTTCCTCTGATGGTCTTGCCCCGTTGGCTCAAGTCGCGGACAGAGCCGGTGGCGATCGACGACATCGTCGCGGCACTACTCGGTGCGCTCGACGCGCAGGTCGAGCACAGTGCGTGGTTCGGCGTGCCGGGCCCCGACATCCTCTCTGGGCGGGAGATCCTCGAGCGAACGGCCGACGCCCTTTGCGCACGCCGGCCCCTCATGATCCAGGTACCGCTGCTCTCACCTCAGCTCTCCTCCCACTGGGTGCGTTTTGTAACGCGTGCCGACTGGTCCGTCGCTCGCGAGGTGGTCGTTGGGTTGACGGAGGACCTGCTCTCGCCCGACGCTAATTTTTGGCGGCTCATCGGACATACCCAACTTCTCGACTTCGACGAATCGGCGCGCCGCGCTCTCGACGAAGAGAAGCTGGAAGGGCTGGTCCCTGGTCCATGGGGCACAGTCGAGCGCCTACTGGCGTCGTCCGCGGACAGAATAGAATGACAACCGGAAAGCCGACCTTTGCTCGCTGCGAGGCAATCGCGCTCGGGATGTTCCTCGTCTGGGCGCTGGGCGCCTCGCTGTCAGGTAGCCTCGGGCTCTGGCTCGCGATCGGGAGCACAGCCGTGTTCCTCGGCGTAGTCGCGTCGTACCTCGAAGGAAGGGCGCTCATCGCGTCGCTGCGCTTCGAGCCGGCTCCACTTGCCATAGGGGCCGTAGTTGGGCTCGGGATGATCGTGGCAACCAAGCTCATATTCACACCACTCGCGGTGGCTGTGCCCGCATTGGTCAGTGAAACCCGTGCACTCTACGGTGCCTTCGGCGAAATTGGACCATGGGCGCCCTTCGTGCTGCTCCCGCTGGTCGTCGCGGGCGAGGAAATCGTCTGGCGTGGACTCGTCTATAATGCGCTGAGCCGGCGGATGAAATGGACGTCGGTCGTCCTCGTCGGCACGGCGCTGTACTGCCTAGCTCACGCGCCGGTTGGCTCCCCGGTGCTTGTTCTCGCCTGCTTATGCGTTGGCATCTGCTGGAATGCTCTGCGCTACTGGACCGACAGCTTGGCCGCGGTCTTCGTCGCCCACATGCTGTGGGATATCTC
>DGPZ01000196.1:0-964 GCA_002390675.1 Deltaproteobacteria bacterium UBA4427 | reverse complement strand
AGGACTCGGGCCAGCTAGATGCGGCGAGGGGAAGGGGAGCAGGGCCGTATATGCGATGCTCTGCCCACGAGGGTCTGAATCAACTCTCTGGGAGGGTCATGCTCGAACTCAGTCACGTCACCAAGCGCTACGCCGGCGTCGCAGCACTGGAAGGCTTTGACCTGACCTTTGCGTCGGGTGAGACCACGGTTCTAATCGGCCCATCGGGTTGTGGGAAGTCGACGATCCTGCGTTTGATCATCGGCCTCCAGCTACCCGATGCCGGCAACATCCGATTCAAAGGCCAGCCCCTCGAACCGGAGAAGCTGCCCGCGATCCGCCAGCGCATGGGCTACGTGCTCCAGGACGGCGGCCTCTTTCCGCATCTGTCGGCGCGCAACAACGTCAGCCTGATGGCAGAGCACCTCGGCTGGTCCTCAAAGCGCATTGTCTCGCGCATCGAAGAGCTCGCCGAGCTCACGCATTTTCCCGTCGACGGATTGGACCGCTTTCCCCTGCAGCTCTCTGGCGGTCAGCAGCAGCGAGTGAGCCTGATGCGCGCCTTGATGCTCGACCCAGAGGTCCTGCTCCTCGACGAGCCACTCGGGGCGCTCGACCCGATGATCCGCTTCGAGCTTCAGAACGATCTTCGCGAGATCTTCTCGCGGCTCCGCAAGACGGTCGTGATGGTGACGCACGATCTCGCTGAGGCCGCGTTCTTCGGGGATACGATCGTGTTGCTGCGAGGCGGTCGGATCGTGCAGAAGGGCACGCTGCAACAAATGCTAGGCGCGCCCGCTGACGAGTTCGTGACGCGCTTCATCCAGGCACAGCGCGCGCCCTTCGAAGCCATGGAGCAACAGCCATGAGCCAGCGAAGAGCCATGAGCCGGCGCTTAGCTCTGCTGCTTGCCACCAGCCTCTCTTTGATGGCCGGAGGCGTGTTGGCAGCAGGGGACCCCGACGCACGCGCGCTCGTGGTCGGG
>DGPZ01000137.1 GCA_002390675.1 Deltaproteobacteria bacterium UBA4427 | reverse complement strand
CGCAACGCTCGACTATGAATATCGCCGCGAAGAAGATGGATGGAAGTTCCTAAAGAACCACTGTATCCATGAGCATCTTTTGTCCCCCTATGACAAGGGCTGGGGTGTCGAGGGAGGCTTTAAAGTATCCGAAGCAATGGATTCAGCACCCCAGATCCACTTCGAATTGCTCAAGCAACAGGGGGGGAAGCAGCGCCCCGGTCGCCGCACGCGGTCGATTCGCGGTTGGACTGTCCCAACATTGGAGCCCTAACAGGAAGAAGACTACGGAGACACTATGGATCTGCTGCGCCGACATGCGACAGCGATCGGGCACTTTGTGCGGATCTTGGCGAAGTACACGACGCTCGAATCGGGGTTCGCGTTCATGGGCGGACTGATGCACGACGTCGGGATCGCCGGAACATTACCCGCGCTCTCGGGTTCTTGATGCTAGTTCGCGGCAGGGCCCTCGGAAGCTGACCTGCCATAATTGCTGCGGCTTCACACTCGCCAACGCGCCCGGATCTGACACTCGACCTGTGTGGTCGATCGCTCTAACCTTCGGACATGGAAAAACTCGCGTACCTGGTTTGGGATGATGATAACGAGCGAAGTGATGCGGCTCGTGATGGATTTCGCGACCGCTTGCTCGGGGATCTGCCGGGGGCGCTCGGTCGCGCGAGCGCCGAGCGTCTGAAAGTCTGCGTAACCGACGAAGCGGTTTCATCCGGCGCATCGCTTCATCTGGGAGCGCACGCTCCAGACGCACTCGTCACTTTTTGGCTTGAGTGCTGTCAGGATCGCGGCCCTGCCGAGGCGGCGCTCGACGCGATCGTGGCCCGCCATGCGGGCTATCTCGTCGCGGAATCCCATCCGCTTCGTATCGATTCGCCGGCCGGCGACCTTGGCCAGCGGATGCCCGGCTTCACCCTCGTCGGGTGCATCGAGCCGATCGACGGGATCTCACGCCATGACTTCATGAAGCAATGGGAAAGCGTGCACCGCGATGTCGCGATCGAGGTCCAGAGCACCTTCTCGTACGTGCGGAACGAAGTCGTTCGTCCGCTGACCGAGGGCGCTCCGGACTGGTGGGGGATTGTCGAGGAGGGCTTTCCAACGGAGGCTCTGACGACGCCCCATGCTTTCTACGACGCTGTTGGCGATGACCTCAAATTTAGGCGCAACCTGAAGGCGATGATGGATAGCTGCAACGCCTTTCTCTCGGTTAAGAAAGTCGATTCGCATCCGATGAGCGAGTACCGCTTTTTCTGAGACCGTCCGCAGTGGGGTGCGGCGGGCTTCGCCCAATGCTGCGACTAGCGCACTGTTGCGTCGCGAAGTCCGTCGAGCGCTTCTTGGAGACTGAGCACACGTTCGTTCACAACATCAACGGCGACGTCAACTCGCGTAAGAGCGGCTTCGGCTCCATCGGCGCGGGAGGCTTCGCTGTCGATGCGATCGACCGCGGCAGCCAGAGCCTGCTGGTATTCACCGCTTCGCGCTTCCAGATTGGATACTTGGCGGGATTGATTGAGGTTGATCGCGATGGATCCGAGCAAGAGGCCCGCGAGTACGAGGGCGATCAAGCTGGTGCCCGTCTTCTTCTCGCTCGGCGCTTCTTCGACCGCGTCGGTCGCGTCTTCATCGACATCCGCCGTCGTGGTGGTTGCCTCCGTAATTGCTTCTCCAGCCGCTTCATCTGTTGCGGAATCCGTCTCGGTAGAAAAGGTGTTCTCTGCGCCAACCGTGTTCTCGTCGGTCGCTTCGTGGATCGTGCTGATGGGGGTCGACATAGGGGGGGGCCTCATTCGGTCGCCGCGGCGTTTTTTCGCTCGTGGCGTGGGTTTTGAGTCGTTCTTGTCGGAGTAGCAAAGAGTGACGTCGCACGCCTCGCTTCGAGCCCAAATCATGGCGAAGCGGTTTGAAGAATCGGACGAATGCCGGCCGCAGTATCTGGATGACTGGTGGTTTTCCGATCGGCGGACGCGATCGCCTGTCGGCACCCTTCGTCTCCCTAAGCTCTGACATGTCCATGGGGGCAGATTGTCACTTGTGTGGCCTCGTCCGAAGCCGCCCGACGTCGCGCGGGCGGGCGGAATGGACCATGGTTGTTCGGTCACGGCGTCCGCGTCAGGGACAGACAGCTGAATAGATTTTGCAAGAAAGGGATGCTTTGAAGATCCAAGATCTGCCGACTCCGGCGCTTGTCGCCGACGGTGCACGCATCGAGTCGAATCTCGCGAAGATGGCCGAAAGTCACCCGGGTGCCTCGCTCCGCCCCCACGTGAAAGCTCATAAATCGACAGCGCTCGCGAAGCGGCAGGCCGCACATGGCCATCAGACGTTTTGTACCGCGACGATTCGTGAGATCGAAGGCATGGCCGCGGCCGGACTTGGCGAGGACCTACTGCTCGCGAACGAAGTGCTTGATGCATCGCGTCTTGGGGAAGTCGTTCGTCGGGGCGCGCGGGTGACGGTCGCGGTCGATTCGGAAGAGACGATTGATGCTGCGGTGCGGGGCGGTGTGCCCGAAGTGCTGATCGATGTGAACGTTGGCTTGCCGCGATGCGGTTGTGCGCCGGACGAGGCGGGCGCGCTCGCGGATCGCGCGCGCAAGGCGGGCCTCGAGGTTCGCGGGGTGATGGGATACGAGGGGCATATCGTGGGTCTTGCAGACAAGGCGAAGCGGGAGGCCGGCTGCGAGACGAGCATGGAGCTCTTGCTCGGGGCACATGCTGACGTCGGCGGGGATGTGATCTCGGCTGGTGGGACAGGCACCTTTGCCGCGAATCGGTGGGCCACGGAGATCCAAGCGGGCTCTTACGTGTTGATGGATACCGCGTACGCCGAGCTCGGCCTGCCGTTTGAGCAGGCCTTCTGTGTCGTATCGACCGTCGTTTCTCTCGCGCCTAAGGGTGCTGGCTACGCGATCGCGGACGCGGGCCTAAAGTCGCTCGGGATGGATCATGGCAACCCACAATTGCCCGGCGGACGCGTGCTCTTCTGCTCGGACGAACACGTCACTTTCGTTCCGGGGCGTGCCGAGGGCGATGACCTCCCGTCGCCTATCGGCTGGGAAGCCGAGCCAACGATTCGCGTGGGCGACCGCATTAGGCTCGTCCCAGCCCACGTCGACCCGACCCTCGCCTATCACGAACGGCTCTACGTCGTGGACGGCGAGGACGTGATCGACGAGTGGCCGATCGACTTGCGGGGCTGGTAGTCACGGCATGAGACCGGGGCAGCAGGGGCCGGCCGCGTTAGGCGTGTTCGCTACGTACTCGGTTACGCAGCCTTCACGAAGAGCGTGATCATGCAGACGAGGCCGAGAATAAAGCTGACCGAGCGGATCTTGTCCTGGTCGGCGATATAGGTGACTGCGTGAACGATCCGCAGGACGACGAAGCCGATCGCGAAGGGTGCTGCGGCCGCTGGGTCGAGTCCGGCTAGATGCGTCGTGATGACCGCGACGCTGAACATGATGGCTGCTTCCCAAGCATTTTCCTGTGCGGCATAGATACGCGCTCCGCGTCCTTCGAGCTTCGCGGCCTGGGCGCGTGGGTGCTTGTTGTCTGCGCTACCAAACTCGTCGGTTCGTGCTTTGGCGCCGACGAATCCGAGGATGATGGGGATAAAGATCACAGCGACGAGACACCAAAACGGAATGGTCATGTTGAACCTCTAGTTGTTGATCGGTTTTTAAGAACGAGGTAAGGCTAGCGTCCCAAGAGCGCCGCTGAGTGACTCAGATCGGGCTGGGCCTAAATGGTCCCGGTGCGTTCGAAAGCTCGAAGCCGCACGTTTCGTGGTGATAGATCCGACCAAAATCCCTCTACGTCAAATCTCGCGATCGTCGCAGGCGAGAATCCCTCACGGAGCCGATCGATCTCGGCATCTCGGTTCCCGGCGAGAGCCAGCGCGAGCATGCTGATCCCGGGGTTATGAGCGAGCACGAGGAGCGAGTTCACGTCGTCAGGGATTCCTGCAATTTCGTGTAAAAGCTGATCCGCGGACGCATTATAAAGGGTCTCTTCGAAATCGATCGGTAGGCTGCCGGTAAGGGCGGCTTCAACTCCAGCCCATGTCTCGCGACATCGCAGAGCAGTGGAAGAGAGCACTCGGTCCGGTAGCACCGCTGACTCAGCCAGTCTGAGGCCGACGGCGTGAGCCTGCTCGTGACCCACTTCGGTGAGTGGCCGTTCGTGGTCGGAGGTAGCGTGGCTACTCTGCTTTGCGTGGCGCATGAGAATCAACGAACGCGGCATGTCTAAGAACTAGCAGGCTGGGCCGCTTCTCGCCCCGTTTCACGCTTCGGTTTGGGGTCGCTATGATTTAGAATGAGGCACGTCGCTGCCGCGTCGTGACAGAAAGGGTTCGGTATGAGAGAGGCTAAATTCGGAATCGGAGCGATTGTGCATCATCGGTTTCGTCCCTTTCGTGGAGTTATTTTTGATATCGATCCGCTCTTCAACCACACGGAAGACTGGTGGCAATCGATTCCGGCAGAGGTGCGTCCGGCGAAGGACCAGCCCTACTATCACTTATTCGCCGAGACCGATGACTCGACCTACGTTGCCTATGTCTCAGAGCAGAATCTCGTTCCGGACGAGGACGAAGAGCCTTGTCGGCATCCGCAGCTTGATATTGTCTTTGAACGATTCGAGGACGGCGCCTACGTGCCCCGCGAGCGCGTTCAGAACTAGGCTGAGCAGTGCAAGGTATTAGTCGTTGCGAAATGCCGAATTAGCGTCGCAGGCGCGGGGAAGTGCCGTTGCATCACTTTGTGCGCCATGAGTCCGACCACGACTGAGAGATGCCCCCGCCGCGGGGTTAAGGGCCTTTGCCATAGGCTTGGGCCGGCAACCAGGTCGCCAGCTCGGGCCACACAAAGATGAGGGCGAGCCCGAGCAACTGCAAGCCGACAAAGGGCAGGATGCCCACATAAAGTGTTCTTACATCGATTTCCGGAGGTGCGACGCCCTTCACATAGAACAAGGCGAAGCCGACGGGCGGTGTCAGGAAGGATGTTTGCAGGCAGACGGCGAAGAGGACGGTAAACCAGACGAGATCGAAGCCGAGGCCGACGACGATGGGGGCGACGAGCGGAAGCACTATGAACGTGATCTCGATCCAGTCTAGGAAGAAGCCCAGCAGAAACGTTACGAACAGGATCGAGAGAACGATCCCGCTCGGGCCGAAGGGCAGGCTGAGAAGTGCGCGAGCGATCAGTTCGTCGCCGCCCAGACCGCGCAGCACGAGCGCGAAAGCCGAAGCGCCCACAAAGATGCCGAAGAGATATCCCGTCGTGAGACTCGTCTCTCGAAGCACGTCTCGGAGCACGCGGAAGCCGAGTCTTCGTCGCCAGGCAGCGAGGCCAAGCGCCCCAGCGGCACCGACACCGGAAGCCTCGGTCGGGGTCGCTATGCCGAAGAAGATACTGCCGAGCACGGCGAGGATCAGGCCTGCGGCGGGAACGATGTCGCGGAAGACCGAGAGGACCAGGGATAGATCGACGGGCTCCGCATCCTCGGGGGCAGGAGCGATTTCAGGACGAAGTGCGGGATAGACGACGAGGAAGATGATGTATAAGGTCGCGAGCAGCAGTCCGGGGATAACCGCGCCGAGGAATAAATCGCCGACGCTCATGGCGAGCCGATCGGCCATCAATACGAGCATAATACTAGGTGGGATAAGAATGCCTAGGGTGCCAACAGCACAGACTGTTCCTACGGCGTAGGTCGGCGCATAACGTGCTTCTAGCATGGGCGGTAACCCAAGAAGCGCGAGCAGCACGACCGAGGCGCCTATGATGCCTGTGCTCGCCGCCAGAACGACGCCAATCAGGGCGACCGTGACGGCGAGACCACCTCGCATGCGGCCAAAAAGTCGAGAGACGTCGCGCATGAGGTCGGCGGCTATGCCTGCACGGTCGAGGAGTAGGCCCATGCATATGAACATGGGGAGCGCGACCAGCACCCAATTGTCCATTAGATCCCAAATACGGTCGGCGACAAGCGACGTGTAGCTCCAGTCGACGCCCGTGTAGTAGCCAAATTTTTGTTCGACGATCACGGCAATGGCCGTGAAGAGGATCGCGATCCCGCCAAGCACCCAAGCGACCGGGAAGCCGGTCAGGATGCCAAATATGAAGGTCGCGAACATTGCGATCGCCAGCCATTCCCGAATGCTGATTTCTACGCCCATGATTGACGTCTCATTCAGGCACCGGGTTTTGGGTGCGGGAGTTCGGGGCACGAGTGCCCTGTGAAGATGCGCCTGCAGAAGCCGGAAAGAGGCGGGCGGCAAGCGCCCGAAGCCGGGACACGCTCGCAAATCCCAAACCGACGAAGGCGATTGGCAAGACCGACTTGAGGATCCAGCGTGCGGAGAGTCCTCCAGCAGAGGCGGACTCCTCCCCCGTCGAAAAGCTCTCAATCGCAAGCGGGACGGCACTCCAGATGACGAGAATGACGAGTGGGATTTGAAAGAGCAAAACGCCGTAGAAGTCGATCCAGTCGCGCAGGCGCTGCGACATTCTTTCCCGCAGGACGTCGACTCGTACGTGCCGGTCGTGAACGGCGGAGGCGACGATGCCCGAGAGAAAACCGGTTGCATAGAGATGCCACTGCAATTCTTCGAGCTCGATGCGGCCAATCCCGAACACGTAACGGAGCACAACCGCGCAGAGGATGACGAAGATCAACATCAACCAAACCCACGAGATGGCTGAACCGATTCCATCGAGAATCTGCTCAACGGGCGAGAGGGGCTTATTCGACTGGGCATCTTCAGTTGGCATGCGCCGCCCCCGTCTTCGATGCATTGCCTAAGCCGTTCGGCATTGGGGT
>DGPZ01000031.1 GCA_002390675.1 Deltaproteobacteria bacterium UBA4427 | reverse complement strand
GGGCGCGCGGGGATGTTCGGCTCGAGGGCAGCTAGCACGTGTTCCGCGATCGCCATCAGCATGGGCATGTTGGCTTCGGTGCAACCGACGAGTCCGTTACGCCCGACCTGGCGCGTCTCGAAGTCGTGCCCGAACCGCTCGAGGTTGTCGCGCCCGCCGCCGAAATGCTGATCGAAGGCGATCAGCCTACCCGTCCACTTCGTGTGCTCGGGGAAGGCCCAACGGTAGGCGTACATCGCCTTCGACAACCACTCGTCGGCGAGGTCTTCTATCAAATCGGCGAGAAACGCATCGGTCTCTTGCTCTGGGATCACAGATCGCTCAGTGTGGTGCCGCTCGAGGTCCAGAATCAGAGGCGTAGAGTCGTTCTGAAAGGTCCCATCGGGATACTCGAGCACGGGCATCACGGGAACGCGCACTTGTTTGAACGCCTTCGCCCAGTCGGCCATGCGGCCAGCGACGACGTGCGGGATGCGTCGGTAGCGCAGCACGGCGCGCATCTTCATCGAGTAGGGCGAGCCGATATGAGCGTAGAGGCGGTAGGGGGGAAGTTCGTTCGTGGACATGGATGGGGAGTGATCTTCATTCATCTTGTTTGACCTTCCGTCATTGAAACGCTTCAAGGCAGCTCCTCGCCCGCGTCCACGGCGACATGGTTAAAGCCATAGAGCTTGTAGGACGGAGCGCTCATTCCCAGACCTCGACGTTGTCCTGGAACCGAATCCCTCGCGAAAGCCGTGCATCGAGGGCGGAGCGGAGCCCGCACTGGTCAAGCGTCTGCTCAACCCGCGATCGGTCGGCGGGCGACAACGCGTCGAACGCGGCTTGTGCGCGGCCGAGGAGATAGAAGCGGTGTGGCTGTGCGAGGCCGTGAAGTCCTTCGCCCTCGACCTCGAAGTGGGCGCGGCCGACGCCGCGCTCGACCTTTGTACCCGCGGCAAGGTCAGGGCGCTCATCCAGCCACGCATTGATGTGGTCGGCAGCCGCGAGCGTCTCGGGGACGAAGTCCACCGCCATCTGCTGCAACACCGCGACTAACGTTTCTGGAATCTCGTCGTTCGGAAGGAAGTCGTCGCCGAACGGCTCCTCGCCTTCCGCGACGTACTCGCCCCGGTCGGGTTCGGGACGATTCATCCGCTCGACCCAGCGAAACACGCGAATCGCCTTCGCCTGCAAAACAGAGAGCGGCTTCGGGTCGCGCCCCAGATGTCCGTACATTGGGGCGATCAGGCCGAAGTCTCCCAATGAGGGGCGCCCTCCGAGGAGGTAAGGGAATTTCGAGAAGTGTCGGTCGAGCGCAGACAAAAGTGCCAGGTAGCGTGCCTCGATCCCGTCGACGCTTTCCGGAACGACGCCGAACGCCATCGCCGCTTGACGCATTCGCTCCATGCCTTTTCCCGCGACCTCGGTTTGATCGAGGCCGGCGGGCACGATCGACGCGAAGTGAAAGGAGAGGAAGTCGTGGTTCTCGTCGGGGAAGCTCCACCGGTAGTGCATGGCCGGGCGCAAGAGTCCCTCCATGCCGATCACGTCCAACAGTGCGCTCACGACTTGCTGCCGTGGTCCCGGAGGCGTTGACGGGTGGCCCATGCGCGACTCGAAGTACTCAGCGATCTCCGTGCCGTCTCGGACGACGATGCCGTCCGCCGTTTCGACCGTCGGCATCGACATCCCGCCCGCGCGGGGCACGACGTTCTCGAGGTACCGGGATGTCGACGGGGCGACCTCGCGATAGACCAGCCCATTCTTGATCAGGTAGCTGCGCGCCTTGCCGGTGTACAGCGACAACGGCGTGCCGTAGAGCGTGATCGGTTCCTCGGCCATCAAGACTTTCCCAGATTGGTGGATTCGCGCTTCACGATCTTCCGGCAGATCGCGAGACGAGTCCGATAAATCGACATAACTCGTGCTGCATCGTGTGAGGTCCCCGTCGGCAAGGGCAGGGCGACGGGTCATTGAGAGGCGTCGATGCGCCGCCGACCTAGCGTGCTCGACGCTCGATCGAACTCGCCTAATGCGCCGCCGAGACCCTCCAGACCCTTTGGGTAGTAGAAAGGCGTCGTGACTGGGGAACGCACGATTCTATGGGGCACGGGGATCCTGTACTGGCCACGCCGAAGTCGAGCCTCGGGTTGCATTTGGCATATTGGCATATATCATGCCAATATCAACCGTAAGCGAAATCGCTCGCCGGCCGGAGCCTCGCCGTTGTCGGTGGGGCCCTGTTCTCAAGGAGAACCTTCCATTGCCCCATCCCGCCGGACTCGACTTCCTCGTGAACAAGAGCGACTGGAAGCAGCATCGCTTCGACAACTCACCGACCCCCAATCTCACGAACGGCCAGGTCCTCTTCCGAGTAGACCGCTTCGCATTCACCACGAATAACATTACCTACGCCGTGGCCGGTGAATCGCTTCGCTACTGGGATTTCTTTCCCGCAGCCAAGGGCTGGGGACGACTCCCGACGATGGGCTACGCCGACGTAATCGAGTCGAAGCACGCCGAGGTAGCGGTCGGCACTCGCTGTTTCGGCTTCTACCCCATGTCGCGTTATCTCGTCATCGAACCGAGCGCCGTTAACGAGGCCGGGATCATCGACGGCGCGGCCCACCGCGAGGGCATCGCGCCGTTCTACGCCCAATACAATCCGACTACGGGCGACGCGCTCTACCATGCGGAGCACGAAGACACCTTGATGCTGATGCGAGGCCTCTTCATGACCTCGTTTCTGGCGGACGACTTCATCGCCGATCGGGACTTCGGCGAGCAGGTGGTTCTGATTTCGAGCGCCTCGAGTAAGACCTCGATCGCGCTGGGCCACTGCGTCTCCTCTCGAGGTCGAGCACGCTCCGTCGGAATCACGTCAGACCGCAATCAGGAGTTCGTCCGCAAGCTCGGTTGCTACGACCAGGTCGTCACCTATGACGAGGTCCGCTCTCTGGATGCGACGCAGTCTGCCGTCTATGTCGACATGGCTGGGAGCAGCGCTCTGCAGCACAACATTCACCAGCACTTCGGCGACCAACTCAAGCACTCGTGCGCAATCGGTGCGACGCATTGGGAAGAGCGCGCGACGAGAGATGAACCGCTACCGGGCCCAAGGCCCGAATTCTTTTTCGCACCGGGCCAGGGGCAGAAGCGTATGGCGGAGTGGGGTCCGGGTGAGTTCCAACGTCGTCTCGGCGCCTCTTGGAAGGGCTTTCGCTCTTTCAGCGAAGGCTGGTTGGACGTGAAGCGCGGAGTCGGCGCGGAAGATGTTGTGCGCGTCTACGAGGATACCCTTGCTGGTCGAGCCGAGCCCAAGCACGGTCACGTTCTTACGCTCTGGGACAAATAGTGGCGAAGGGCACCAAACCGAAGGGAGCGGACGACGGACGCCTCAGACGTTCGGAACGAAGCCGTGAGCTCATCGCGGATGCGCTCTATGAGCTCCTTGATGAAGGCGACATCGAGCCGTCTGCACAGAAAGTTGCGGATCGTGCGGGCGTCGGTATCCGCACGGTCTTTCGTCTGTTTGAGGACATGGAGGCGCTCTATTCGACGGTGAACGCGAGGCTTGAGTTCGAGGTTGCGCCGATGCTGCGAACCAGTCCTCCCGACGGCTCCACCGTCCATGTGCGGGCGCGATGCTTGATGGGGTGGGCCAGAATCAAGGAAAGCTCCTTATTCGGGTCTGCGTCGCAATTTTTAGCCGGAAGGACATAAGGAAAAATGACGAACAAGCTTTTGATCATTGCGGGAGCGGTCGCGCTCGGCGCCGTAGTTCTTGGACTCTCTCTGCCGACGATCGTGCACGGACTCGGCCTCCATCCGACCTACGAAGGAGAGACGTACGACCTGAAGGGCAAACGCGCGCTCGTGATCACGACGAGCCACGACGTATTGAACGCGCCGGGCGAGACTGAGGGAGAGCCGACGGGCGTGATGGCCTCGGAGTTCACTCATCCCTACTACGGATTCCTCGACGCCGGCATGGCGGTGGACATGGCGAGTGTGAGGGGAGGGCCGATTCCCATCGATCCGCAAACCCTCAACTTCGTCATTCGAACTCCTGAGGACGAACGATTCCTCGAAGATCCTGCGCTCCAGGCGAAGGTGAAGAACTCGTTGCGCATCGACGATGTCGACTTCACCCAGTACGACGTAATCTTCATCTCCGGAGGCTGGGGGGCAGCTTACGACCTCGGCTACTCCGAAGTGCTTGGCCGAAAAGTGAGCGAGGCCTACTACGCAGGGAACGCCGAACCGCCGATCCTCGGATCCGTTTGTCATGGTGCGCTCGGATTCATTCGAGCGAAGGATCGGGACGGCAACCTCTTGATTGCTGGCCGCAAGATGACCGGTGTGAGCGACAAGCAGGTTCGCGAACTCGGCATCGACCTCACGCCTCAGCATCCTGAGACGGAGCTGCGGAAGGCGGGCGCCCTTTACGAGAGCGCGACAGCATTTCGTGACCTATTCGCCACGCACGTCGTCGTCGACGACGAGCAACGCTTCGTGACAGGCCAGAACCAGAACTCCGGGGCCGAAACCGCGCACGAGATGATGCGTCTGGTCGCGCAGTGGTCCCAGCGGTGAGTAACGTTCTCGAGAGAGCGCTGCGCATTTTTCTTTTCCTTCCGGCGATTGGCTTCCTCGTGACCGGCCTTCGATTCGCCGTCGCGCCCGCCGGAGCCGCGAAGGGCCTCGCGATGCCGCTGCTTGATGGCGCGGCACGAAGCTCTCAAGTCGGTGACGTGGGGGCACTGTTCCTGGGCATGGGACTGATGATCCTGACCGCACTCGTCACCCTCGAGCGAACATGGTTCATCGCGCCAGCGATCCTGCTGCTTCTCGTTGCCGTCTTGCGAGTCCTGGCCTGGCTCTTCCACGGTGCTGCGCTCATGATTCCGATGATTGTTCCCGAGATCGTAATCGGCGGACTTCTTCTGCTTGCATCGACCAAGCTCGCTCGGGAGGTGTAAGTCGAATGTCTCGGTTCGTTGCGATGCTCGTGTCCGCCTGCGCCTTGATCGGTGCGCCGCCTACATGGGCCGAGTCCCCGCGGCCGAACGTCGTGCTCATCCTGGCCGACGATCTTGGCTTCAGCGACGTCGCGCCCTACGGCGGCGAGATCGCCACGCCCGCGATCACAGCACTCGCCGAGGAAGGCGTGCGTTTCAGCAACTACCACACGGCTGCGAGTTGCGCGCCTTCGCGAGCGATGCTTTTGACCGGTGTCGACAGCCACCGTGCCGGGGTACCTAATATCCCGGAAATGTTGCCACCCGAGCACCGTGAGCGGCCGGGAAACGAGGGCACGCTGGGCCGCAGCGTTGTTACCGTCGCGACGCTCCTGCAGGATGCCGGGTACCGCACCTACATTGCCGGCAAGTGGCATCTGGGCATGACGCCGGATTTGCTCCCGAACCAGCGCGGTTTCGAACGGACATTCGTGCTCGCCGATAGCGGCGCCGATAATTGGGAACAGAAGCCGTACCTCCCGATCTACGACAAGGCCAACTGGTTCGCGGACGGCGAAGAGGCTCAACTCCCCGACGACTTCTACTCGTCACGTTTCCTCGTCGACAAGACGATCGAGTTCATCGACAGTCAGCAGGGCGACGGTCGACCGTTTTTCGCCTATCTGCCGTTTCAGGCAGTTCACCTGCCGGTGCAGGCACCTCAGGAGTTCACCGACCGGTACATGGGCGTCTACGACGAGGGGTGGGATCGTCTGCGTTACGAGCGTCGCCGCCGCGCCGCCGCGATGGGTATGGTTCCTCAGGATGCAGGCATGGTTGCCATGTCGACCACCGGGGATTGGATCGCGCTGTCTCCTGACCAGAAGCGGTACCAGGCGAAACGAATGGCCGTGTATGCAGGGATGGTCGAGGCCATGGATTTTCACATAGGGCGGCTGGTCGAGCACCTGCGGGAGATCGGTGAGTACGAGACCACGGTCTTCATCTTCACCTCCGACAACGGGAGCGAGGCGGCTGGGCCGGGAAATCCGGAGTCACTGCTCACTCGAATAGCCCTCGGTCGGCAGGGCTACTCGACGGACTATGAGACCCTCGGGCTGAAGGGAAGCTTTAATTCCATCGGCCCGTCCTTCGCGAGCGCCGCTGCATCTCCGCTCGCCTATTACAAGTTCCACCTGGGCGAAGGCGGGCTTCGGGTACCGCTGATCATTTCCGGGGCGCCGATCCTGGGCGGCGGGCGAATCGAGTCTGCGTTCAGCTGGGTGACGGACCTTTCCCCGACCATTCTGGCGCTGGCTGGCGCCGATCCGCCTGGCGATCGTTATGGCGGGCGGGTCGTCGAGCCGATGATCGGTCGCAACCTTCTTCCCCTGGTTGAGGGCCGAGTTGATCGCGTCTACGAGCCGACCGATGTCGTCGGAACGGAGCTTGCGGGGCACGCCGCGCTCTTTCAGGGAGACTACAAGATAGTGAGGAACCGGGGGCCGGTAGGCGACGGGGAATGGCGTCTCTACGACATCTCCCGGGATCCCGGCGAGACGACCGACCTGGCCGGTGTGTATCCTGCGAAATTACAGCGAATGCTCTCACAGTATCAGTCGTACGCGAAGCGCAACGGGGTCCTGCCAGTCCCTTCTGGATACGATCCGCAAAGGCAGGTCGCGATCAATGGCCTCGGCAACCGGGCCCGACCTGGAATACTGGTGGGGGTATTGATGGTGGTGACTTTACTCTTCTTTTATCTCTTCCACCGAGCCTCGCCGACTGCACCGAGCCGCTGAGCGGATGGGCCTCGGAACTCCCTGCTCAGTGGCAGGGCGCGGGCGGAGGCTGGATCGGTGTGATGCGGTGGAATCGTGGGTGAGCACGGAAAAAAAGCGGTTTTTACGGGATAGAAGACAATCATGCGGGAGAGGTTGTGGTATATTCCCCACCGTAGTAGTTTTCGCACTGCCTTGTGAGCTCTGTTAGAGGCTGAGCGGCTTGGAGCGACACTCTCGCCTTTAGACATGACCGCGCAGGCATCGCCGCCTGTTGGCTTCCGGGCCGACCAGGCCCCTGAACGACAGGCCCCGACAAACCCTCTGGTCGAACAGGCTGATTGGTGACGGAACCCGCTTTGAGCAGGGCGCCTTGGGTGCGCCCATCTCGACTGGACAAGCTTACTAAGTTCAGGACCGGCTCTTGGGTGACCGATCACTTTAAGGCGCTGCGCATTTTGGTGTGGTCGGATTATGTCGAAAAGCCCGCATAATCTTCGGCTATGCCTTGATTTCTTAAAGTTTGGGAATATATTCCCATTTCTTGAAGATTACTCAAGCCGACTTCAGAGGATGGCCAGCATATGACCGCGACACAACTTAATTTCGAAAGACTCGAGTTGAAGTACTTGATCGACGAAGTTGTGGCCGATCGAATCCGCCGGCAAATCAGCGGCGTTTGCAGCGCAGATCGGCATAGCACCCCGGGACGTCGCGCCGGGAGCAACGGCTACGTCATCAACTCGCTCTACCTCGATTCGCCCGGGCTCGCCTTTCATGAAGCGAAGGAACGCGGCGATCCGGAGCGCGTGAAGCTTCGCGTACGCACCTATTCGGCAGATTCCATCGCCACCCTCGAAATCAAGCGTCGCCGGTCCAATGTGATCGAAAAGCGCCGCACGGTCGTGGATCAAAAGGACATCGGCGAAGCCGTCCAAGGGATTGCCCCACTGAGCCTAGTGGCTGGCCAGGGCAGGGCCGCCCTCGATGAGTTCGCGATGATCGCGGCGCGATCCGGCGCGATGCCGAAGCTCAGCGTTCGCTACGAGCGCGAGGCATATGAGTCGCAGATCGATGCTTATGCTCGTGTGACGTTCGACCGAAATATTCGGGTACGGCCCACGCTCGACTGGGATCTCTTTCCTGATGATCACGGATGGTGCCGCTTCGACGATCACTGGCGCCTCAGCCTGCCCACGGCCCCGGTCGTTCTCGAACTCAAATGTGAAACGGCCGCCATTCCGGAGTGGCTGACGGATCTCATCCATCGAAACCAATTGGAGCAGACAAGCTTCTCCAAATACTCAATCGGTACATGCCTCAACCAACGGTCACAAGGATCCAATATAGGCATGTCTCGTTCTCTGGGAGCACTGGGATGAACGCGAATATGTTAGGTCCGTGGGTGGCGAACGCAGCCGCAGCGGGGACTTGGGTCGGCCCATTCTCTGCACTACTCGCCGCTTTCGTCTTCGGGCAGGCCTTGGCTTGGGTCTATGAACGGACATACGTCGGCTTGAGCTATTCGCGCGGCTTCAGCCATACGCTCGTGCTCGTTTGCGTCGCAGCGACTGTACTGGTGCTCGCGATGAATCACTCAATCGTTGCGGGCATTGGACTCTTTGGCGTGCTGTCGATGATCCGCTTCAGAACGGACCTCAAGACTTCTCGAGATCTCGTATTTGTGATGGGTGCAGCGGCGCTCGGCGTATCGAGCGGGGTCGAAGCTTGGATGGTCGGCATCCTTGGAACGTTGGTGTTCTCGGGCATCGCCCTTTATCTAGCAACGGGGCCCTTCGGTTCTAGGAGACGCTTTGACGGGGTGCTGCGGTTTCACATTGCGCCGGGGCAGGAGGGCGAGTCCGCAGTTCGGCAGCTGCTGAGCGACTTCTGCCGTCGCAGCGTATTGCTCAGCACGGTCGACATCGACTCGGGGCAGCTCTCTGAGCACATGTACCAAGTGAAGTTTTTTGATCCCGATGATAGTTCGAGGCTGCTCCAGGGGCTTCGCGAAGGAGCGCGTGCGAAAGAGACCCGGTTGATGCTTCAAGATTCGACTTCGGAATATTAATCACGACCATGGAAGACGCGGCAACGATGACATCCACACGTTCTTCAAAAATAAAAAGTTTACTTCGACATAGCGATTCATTCTTCGATGTGATCGGTCTTCGACCCGTCGGGATCGTCGTCTTCGCAGCGAGTACCATTCTCTTCTTCTATCTGATCGGACTCTCGGCGGGAACGATTCACGCGGATGGCGTTGCGGTCGCCGGCCGGGTCGATCATCCGGCCCCTGTGTCCTCATTTGTTACACGGGTCTTTGTGAAACGCGGGGACCGAGTCGAGGTCGGTATGTCTCTCGTCGAATTATCCCCTGACGAAATCGACCAAGATCTTGCCCGCACGGACTTCGAGATTGAGCAGCTCACGCACGAGGCAGGCCTCGCGAACACGCGATCGTCAGACACCGTAGCGCCGGGCAGTTTGCAGCACTGGCTTGGTCTAGAAGCGAGAGTCGAGATGTTGCAACGAAGAAGAGCTCGACTTATCGAGGATCGAGCGTCGCTGACGGTTACATCGAACTTCGCCGGAATCATCTCGGAGGTCACTTGGCTTGGTGCTTCGATTCCTAAGCGGGGCTCGGTTGCATCAGTGATGCCAGAGTTCGCGGATGAAATTATCGCCTACGTCCCGTCAACTGTTGACGCTTCGGCTATCGCAAATGGGGTTGCGGCGTACATGACGAGCGCCCCAACGGTTGCGTGTCGCGTTCCAGGGAAAGTTCGGAGCCGAGGCGCCGAGGTCAAAAAAGCCCCCAGCCAGCTTCGACAGTTTTTGGGGAGCGCCGTTCATGGTATGCCAGTTCATATTACTATTCCGCGAGATTGCCGGCTCGTGAATGGGCAGGTGGTCGCGCTCGACTTCCGTAACGGAGTGATCTAGAGATGTCACACGGGAATGCGTTAGTCGCCATATTGCTTTCGGCTCTCTTGGGCTTCGCTGGTCTGAGCGCGCACGCGACCGACCACAAAGAAGGTAAATCGGATAAGAAGGAAACGATCACCGAGGAACTGCTTCGTACTCTCCACGAAGAGGGCCAACTGAGCGATGAGGCCTATCAGAAGCTAGAGAAGCGGCATCGGAAAGAACGTAAGCGGAAAGGGGGGCGCTCGTCTGCTGGAGGCCCCAAGGACTGGGATTTTCGCTGGGACAATGGTCTCAGATTCTCGCGGAATGATGGGCGACACAAGTTCAAGATCGCAACCCAGTTCCAAAACGATTGGGCTCTCATCTATCCCGATGAAGAAATGGAGGGCGGCCAATCGACTAGAGCGGGTACGGAATTCCGCCGCGCGCGAGTCGCGCTTTCCGGAAAGTTATACGACCGATTTGGATTCAATCTTAAAGTTGACTTTTCGAACGGAAATGCGGAAATGAAGGGTGCTTGGGTATCAGTCGAAGACCTCGGACCTCTGGGCACGCTGACGATCGGCCAATTCAAAGAGCCTTTCTCTCTCGAGTTTCAAACGAGTTCTAAGTACATCACGTTCATGGAGCGCGGGCTTCCGATTGCTCTGTCGCCACGGCGCGGCACAGGCTTTCAGTTCTCGAACGCACCCTTTGACAAGCGGATGACCTGGACCGTCGCGGCTGTTCGACAAACGGATGACGTTGGGTTCGGCTTCAGCAACGACGATAGATACGACGTCGGGGCTCGAGTCACTGTGCTCCCATTCTATAACAAGGGTGGTTCGCACTATGTGCACCTTGGGATGTCTTACGTGCATCAGTTTCGGGAGGGAGACGCGACATTTCGATACCGCGCCCGGCCCGAGGCCCATCTCGCTGGCCGGCTGCTTGACACCTCTCCAGGAAGGGGAGTAGGCGAAGGCAAAGGGGACGCCGACGACCGCAAGGAACTCCAGCGCGAGTCCCGGGGCCAGGAGCTATTCGGGTTTGAATTGGCTTACGTGGCAGGGCCGGTTTCCTTTCAGGGCGAATTCACCGGATCCAACTTAAATGACAAGCGAGAGGAGGGTGGGGCATTCTTGTGGGGCGCCTATGGAATGGCGACCCTCTCTCTCACAGGAGAACACCGAGTTTACAAAAAGAAGACGGGCGCCTTTGGCCGGATGGAGCCACGGCATAACTTCAATCCCAAAAAGGGGCATTGGGGCGCATGGGAGATAGCAGTTAGGGCGTCCTATCTGGACCTCGACGATAACAACGTCGAAGGAGGAATTCTTCGTGACATCACAGGCGGTGTGAA
>DGPZ01000147.1:20452-20592 GCA_002390675.1 Deltaproteobacteria bacterium UBA4427 | reverse complement strand
TTTTTTGAGGGCGTGTCATTGATGAGATGCACCCAAGCTCGCTCGGCTTCGTCGCTCGCTTCGACGGTCTCGGCGCCACGCTTAATAACGTTCCGAATGACGTAGGCGAGATATTGAGCCTGCTCGTTCAGTGCGTGAGG
>DGPZ01000147.1:18810-20428 GCA_002390675.1 Deltaproteobacteria bacterium UBA4427 | reverse complement strand
TGTAGTCCCATCATGAAGAATGCGTTCGGGAAACCTCGGGTATGGAACCCGTGATAGGTCGACATCCCGTCCTTCCATTTATCCGACAGCGCCTGTCCGTCGCGACCATTGATGTCATACCCCGCGCGGCGCCAGAAGCTTGTCCCTACCTCGAAGCCTGTCGCATAGATAAGACAGTCGAGTTCGATTTCCTCGCCGTTCACGACGACGCCCTTTGGCGTAATACGTTCGACACCTTTGCCTTGGGTGTCGATTAACTTCACGTTGTCGCGATTGAAGGTCGGGAGATAGTCATCATGGAAGCAGGGACGTTTGCAGAATTGGCGGTAGTAGGGCTTTAGGGATTCTGCGGTATTCGGATCATCGATGAACTTCGCAATCCGCGTTCGAATCTCCTCCATCTTCGTCATGTCCGCGATCTCGACCTTAAGCGCGATCTCTTCGGGAGTGAGGTTGGCCGCGCCTTCGCCACTCATGCTCGCCATCAGGATGCGAAAGACGGCTGTCCATCCGTCGCCGACGAGGTCTTCGGCCTGGTAGCCGCCGCCCACGAGGATGTTGAAGTTGTCCATCCGCTTCTGCTGCCAGCCGGGCTCGAGGGAGTCTGCGAAGTCGGGCTCCGTTGGACGATTGTTCCGTGCGTCAACCGAGGAAGGCGTGCGCTGGAAGACGAAGAGTTCTTTGGCGTCTTTGCCCAGATGCGGGACGCATTGGATCGCCGTCGCGCCAGTGCCAATCACGCCTACACGCTTGTCTGCGAGCTTGTCTAGGCCACCGGTCGTGTCCCCGCCCGTATATTGATAGTCCCATCGACTCGTGTGGAAGGAGTGCCCCTCGAATGAATCTACACCGGGGATACCGGGCAACTTCGGACGGTTGAGCGGGCCGTTCGCCATGCAAACGAAACGTGCCCGCATAGCATCGCCACGGTCGGTCTTAACGGTCCATCGCTTGCTCGCCTCGTCCCAGTCGAGAGCCGTCACCTTTGTTTGAAAGCAGGCCTCTTCGTAGAGGTTGTAGTGGCGACCAATGGAACGCGCGTGTTCTAGGATCTCGGGCCCGTGTGAGTATTTTTCTGTCGGGACATAGTCGAGTTCTTCGAGCAAAGGCATATAGATATAAGATTCGATATCGCACTGGGCGCCGGGGTATCGATTCCAATACCAAGTGCCACCGAAGTCACCGCCGGACTCAATGATGCGAATCTTTTGGACGCCCGCTTCGCGAATGCGCGCGCCCGCGAGGAGGCCGGCGAAGCCGCCGCCTATGATCAGGACGTCGACTTCATCCGTTCGCGCCGCCCGCTCATCTTTTTCGGCGACGTAAGGATCGTCGTCGTAGTGAGCGAAGTCGCCTGCGATCTCTTGGTACTGCTCGTTGCCATCTCTGCGGAGCCGCTTGTCACGTTCCTCGCGGTACTTGTCGCGGATCGAAACGAAGTCGAAGCCTAGCTCGTCCGCGCTCGGAATTTTCGGGGTACTGGGGCTCGGGCTCTCACTCGTCGACATATTTCGTTCCTCGTGCGGGGCAGGATCGCGAGGTCGATGTTCGAGAATTGAGGGAGGGAGGGCAAGGGGCGATCGGGCGAGTGCGACGTTGCGAGCCGAGTTGTCGCTGG
>DGPZ01000147.1:11893-18730 GCA_002390675.1 Deltaproteobacteria bacterium UBA4427 | reverse complement strand
CGAGCGCTTTACAGAGCCGGCTAATCGCGAGATCATGGATCCAATCCCGCGCGAGAGGTTTGCTCTGATGCCCCATGACTTATTGATCATTAACGGCACTGTCATCGACGGAAGTGGCGGTGCGGGAATACGCGCCGATGTGTCTGTCTCGAATGGACGAATCACTGGGATAGGCGAACTCGCCTCTGAAGACGCCGCCGAGATCATCGACGCCGAAGGTCACGTCGTTTCGCCGGGTTTCATAGATGGCCATACCCACATGGATGCCCAAGTCTACTGGGACCCCCTCGGAACCTGTTCGTCTTATCACGGCATCACCAGCGTAGTGATGGGCAATTGCGGATTCACTCTCGCGCCGAGTCGCGCCGACGCGCGTGAGCTCGTGGTTCGGAATCTCGAACGTGCGGAAGATATTTCTCCGGAAGCTATGGCTGCGGGAATCGAATGGGGTTTCGAGACCTATTCAGAATATTTAGACGCGATCGACGGATTACCCAAAGGCATCAACTACTCAGGCTATGTCGGGCATTCCGCGCTTCGCACGTACGTGATGGGCGAGCGCGCCTTCGAAGAGCAGGCGAGCGAAGCGGATATAGAGGCGATGAAGCGCGAACTCGCGGATGGAATGGCCGCCGGGGCGATGGGTTTCACGACGTCTCGAACAAAAAACCACCTAACAGCAGATGATCGTCCGGTTGCGAGCCGTCTCGCCGCCTGGGACGAAGTGCAAGCGCTTGTGGGCGTGGCCGGAAAATCGGGCGGGGTCTTCGAAATCACGAATGAAGATGCGGCGGTTGAAGAGCCTGATGCCCGCCCCGAATATTTTGGTCGGCTAGAAGCCCTCGCACGGGAGTCCGGCGCGACGATCATGTTTGGCTTGGGAAGTAGTCGACACGCCCCTGAATCGTGGAAGCCCTGGATCGACTTGGTTGACCGCGTTTCAGACGGTGGCGGTCGAATGTTTGCGCAGGTGCATTCGCGCGCCTTCAACGTGCTGCTTAACTTTGAAGGGCAGCTTCCCTTTGATGGGCATCCCACTTGGAAGGCGGTACGTGCGCGGTCTCGTGACGAACAGATCGCGGCCTATAAGGATCCCGAGACCCGAGCGAAGCTGATCCATGAGGCTCATCATGGGGAATACGGGACGGCAGTGGGTGCTGAGGCGCGCAAGCCAGACTACGAATGGGTGCTTGTTATGGGGGATCCGCTCGGGCCCCATGCACGGGTTTCGGATCTCGCACGGGAGCGCGGTGTAGATCCGCTCGAATTCATGATTGATCTGGCGCTGGACACAGATCTCAAGCAGAACTTCTTGCAGCCCTTCGCGAATGAAGTGGATGAGCAGGTTCTCGCCCTCATGAAAGAGGCACGGTCGCTTGTGACGTTCTCGGATGCCGGAGCGCATGTCTCGCAGATTTCGGATTGTTCGATCGCGACGCATCTTCTCGGGCACTGGGTGCGAAGAGAGCAGGCCATTTCTCTGGAACACGCAGTGGCCATGCTGACGTCGCAACCGGCACACGCGTTCGGTTTTGCGGACCGCGGGCATGTACGCGAGGGATTCGTTGCGGACCTTGCGATTTTTAATCCACGGACGGTGGCGCCGCTTACGCCGCAAATTGAGCACGATCTGCCTGGGGGCGCACGTAGACTCGTGCAACAGGCGGACGGATTTCTCGCGACGATCGTTGCGGGTGAGGTGTTGCTTCGCGAAGGCAAGCATACGGGGGCTCTGCCCGGTCAGCTCCTGCGTCGCGGCCACGTCGCACGTTAGGTTGACCTACGCCCTATGAAATGGCGTCCCCGGACGATTGTTTCCCAAGGACTCTGAAAGGCACGTGATGGATTTCGAAGTTCGGAAACTCGAAGGTAAGATCGGAGCCGAAATTATAGGCCTCGATCTCGACGGAGAACTCGATGCCTCGACGATTAAGTCGTTGAATGATGTGTGGTTGGAATTCGCGATTTTGCTCTTTCGCGGAATAGGGACATCCAACGAGCGACATCTTCGACTCTCTTCATGTTTCGGCGAACTAGAAGTCCATCCGATCGAGAGTCTTAGGATGAAGGGTTTCCCCGAGATCATCTACTTGGCCCAGAAAAAGGGCGACCGCGACCAGATGACCTTCTACTTCGATGGCGATCCGATCGTCGGTCGGATTCCGTTTCACACGGACATGATCTACACGCCGACGCCAAATCGTGGCTCGCTCCTTCGCATGGTCGAGAAGCCGACCGTCGGAGGGGAGACGGCTTGGATCGATACAGCGGCAGCCTACGATGCGCTTGATGATGAAGTGAAGACTCGGATCGCCAACCTAGAAGCGCGCTATCTCTTCGTGACGAACCTTGAGGAGATGCGTTTCGGTAAAGAAGGAAAGATCGAGCTTGGGAATTACGGCAGTGTCGAGTACCCGGTCTTTCCCGACGTGGCGCAGCCGCTTGTCTGGACGCATCCCGAGAGTGGTCGAAAATCGCTTTGCCTGTCCACTGTCCAGCTGATCGATATGGTGGGCATGCCGCGGGAGGAGGGCGATCCGATTCTGGCCTCGCTCGTCGAACATACCCTGAGCGGCCGCTTCACCTATCAGCACGACTGGGAAGTCGGCGACATGATGCTTTGGGATAATTGGCGCACCATGCACACCGCGCGGGGCACACCTCCCGGCTACGATCGAGTGGTGCACCGCACGACCATGAAGGGTGCGCACCAGACAGGGCGGCTTCTCTAAGTCCGCCTAGCTGATGCAGCTGATCTAGCCGGAGATTCGTCTAGCCACAGTTGATCAGAATCAACCAAAACGAAAAGGGATCCTCGATGGGACAGCAGGAAGAGCAGAACAAGCAACTCGCGCGAGACATGATCGATGCGCTGACGCGAGCGGACGTCGAGTGGGTCAAAGAGAATTACGCCGAGGATTTCAGAATTTGGGTAACGGGCTCGCTGCCTTTTAGCGGCGAGGGAGACAAGGCTGGCGCGGTCGCGGGGATGCCTGCGGTGCTCGATCTTTTCCCGAAGGGACTCACGTTTACCGCGCATAACATGGTGGCAGAGGGCGAGACTGTCGCGATTGAAGCGAGTAGCTCGGGCCTCACGTTTCGCGGCGATCAGTATTCGCAGGAATACCACTTCGTGATGCGAGCCCGGGACGGCAAAATCACCGAGTGGAAGGAATATATGGATACCGAGCACGCTCGGAAGGTCTTGGTCGGGGAGTGATTGAATCGTGCGCTTGATTCGCGTCGATGATGAGCCCGAATACGGGGTGGCGTTAGGCAGTATTCTAGTGAGTCTGTTGGAGCCCGAGCCCGGCACGGCAAGGGAATTCAATCGCTGGTACGAGCGAGATCATTTCTACGCGGGCTGCATGAGTGGCCAGCACTTCTTTTCGGGGCGCCGCTTTCTCGCGACCCGAGATTTGAAAGCGCTGCGCTATCCGCCGTCTTCAGAAGCGGTTGACGACACCGCGATCGGATCTTTTCTGGCGCTCTATTGGATGGAGCGAGGTCATCATGTCGAGGCCGAGGATTGGGCGCTCGAGCGAGTGCTCTGGCTCTACGAAAATGGACGAATGGACGGCGGCGGGAAGCGGCGCGCGGTTCATGCGAGTTTCTATTCTCACGACTGGGCACTCTTGCGAGATGAGGGGGGTGTTCCTCCGGAAGTCGCTCTCGATCGCAGCTTTCCGGGCATAGGCATGGTCATCAGTGAGCGACCCGAAGGTGTTTCAGTCGAGGCGAGGGATACGTGGCTGAGAGACGAGTACCTCTCAAAGCAGATGCCGGGTTCGGCAGTCGCGTCCTGCTTATCATTGACTCCGCTTGAGCTACCGAAGACGTCTCCGGCCTATCGTGCCCCGGAGCCTGGCTTTGATCGGCGCTCGCTGGAGATTTATTTTCTCGACGAGACGCCAGAACGGGTTTGGTCTGGGTTTTTCGAGCAGTTAGGAGCAGCGCAGGCTGCCGCGGGCATGGGAGAGGCGGCATTCGTCGCCGGATTCATCCCGACGGACCCGGGGACCGATCGCTACATCGACCAAGTTTAGGCGAGGTGTAGATCAGGTTTCGTCGTGGTCCGGGACGGCGCTTATTCCCAATCCCGCGCTGCCGGTTTATTGCCGCTGGTGAGCGTGTCTGGACGCGTTACCGTCGAGCGCGCGAGCGGTCGCCGCTCGCCCCCACCCCGATCGTTTCAGGAGAGTTGCTTTGGCCCCGGCGTGCCGCTGGACAAGTTTCGTTTGCTCGCTGTTCGCGCTTGCCTTCGTTAGCGTGATTAGCGTCGGCTTTGTTAGGCCGCTTCATGCGGAAGAAGCGGCGGATGTCGATCCGCTTGCGGGTCTCGAATGCGACCGCGGCCAGGATCCTCAGGCCCGCGCGGTGTTTGTCGAGAAGGGCCCGAAGATCGATGGCGTGCTCGACGATGAAGTTTGGAAGCAGGCCGAACTCGTCAGCGAATTGACGAAGGTCACGCCGAAATTCTGTGAGCCGCCGACTTTTAAGAGCGAGATTCGGATCCTGACCGATGGCGAGTTCCTCTATCTCTCGCTTCGAGCGTACGATGATGATCCCGATCAGATCGTGGCCAACCGCATGGCGCGGTCTGAGGTCTTCTTTTACGACGATAACTTCACGATGCTCTTCGACACGTTTCATGATCGACAGAATGGGTTCTTCTTTCAGGTGAACGCGAATGGCGGTCGCCGCGATGGCACCTTTGCACGCGATAACTTCGAAGAGAATTGGGATGGTATCTGGTACGCCGACGCCACGATCGATGATAAGGGATGGTCGGCAGAAGTTGCGATTCCTTTCAAGACGCTGCCTTTCCGGCCAGGCGTAGATGACTGGGGGCTTCAGCTCTTTCGCCGTGTCCGAAGATGGAATGAAGAGAACCGCTGGGCGGATCCGTCGCTCCAGAGATTCGGCATCAACATGAGCCGAGCCGGCACGCTTCACGGCATGGCTGTCGCGGAGCAAGGGGTCGGCCTTGACGTCGTGCCTAATCTATCGCTCGGATGGCATGTCGATGGCCAAGGCAGGGACAGTCTGCCTAGCCCACTGGTCGACCGTGAGGGGCATGACGAAGGAATCGTTGAGCCCAGCCTCGATGCGTTCTACCGAGTGACGCCATCGCTACTCGCCTCGGTGACCGCGAATACGGATTTCGCTCAGACCGAGATCGATGACGCGCAGGTCAACCTTTCTCGCTTCTCGCTCTTCTTTCCGGAAAAGCGTGAGTTCTTTCTGCGTGATACGGGGATCTTTCAGTTCGCAGACCTAACGAGCGAGAACGGCTTACCCTTCTTCTCGCGCCGCATCGGCATTGATTCGAGTACGAACCCTGTTCGTATTCTCGGCGGCGGACGCCTGACCGGGCGCACGGGCCGATACAATGTCGGCTTTATGGACATTCAACAGGATCGAAATGCGGGGCGTGAAGGCGAAAATCTCGCGGTCGCTCGGGTTTCGGCGAATGTGCTCGAAGAATCGAACGTGGGTTTTCTGCTGACGCACGGTGATGCAGAGTCCAAACGCGAGAATCTTGTGGCGGGTACGGACTTCAATTACCGAAGCAGTGAACTAATTCCTAATCGCTTTATCTCTGCGAATCTCTGGGTGCAGCAGAGCTTTACCGGAGGAGAATACGGCGACCGATCCACGGCTTTCGGTGGCACGCTCTCTTACCCGAATGACATCGTAAACTGGAAGCTTCGCTTTAAAGATATCCAGCAAGGCTTTGACCCAGCGCTCGGCTTCGTGAATCGCACAGGGATTCGACAGTATGAAGTCGACTACCGCTATCGCTTTCGGTGGGAAGACGAACTGATCCAGACCTACGACATCGTTCTGGACAGTAGTTTCACGACGGACCGGACGAATCATCTAGAAAGCTCATTCGTCTCGTTCTCTCCGCTCAAGGTGGCGAATTCCGTCGATGATTCGTTCGAGCTGCAAGCGGTCCTGCTCTACGAAGATACGGACCAGCCCTTTTATCTTGCTTCTCACATAGGTATTCCGGCGGCGGAGTACACCCAGATCTCGGGAATTCTCAAGATTCGAACTGGGCAGCATCGTCCTATTCGCTTCGACTACGACACAGGGATCGGTCAGTTCTACGGCGGATGGGGCGTGCGAATCGCGCCCTTACTCGAGTGGCGACCCAACAAGTACCTCCTGCTCTCCGCACGCTACGACCAGCGTATGTTCTACGACATGCAGAGTTGTTATGGCCCAAGCACCAGCGGCGGCATAATCAACGAAGACGGCGAAGGCGTGAATTGCGTCGTGAGCGGTGATGGTGGAGATGTCGAGAAGCGTCAGTTCACTGTTCGCTTAGTCCGCTTGCGTGCTCAAGTGGCATTCACGCCAGACATCATTTGGAGCACGCTGCTTCAATACGACAACATCTCGGATGGTCTGGAATTTCAGACGCGGCTTCGCTGGATCCTGGAGCCGGGCAAAGAATTCTTCGTCGTCATGGGTCAGGATTTTGACATGAAGCCCGGGGACTTCCGAGTCCGAGAGACGAGGCCCGCGGTCAAGGTTCGCTGGACGTTCCGCTACTAGAACGAAGAAGCTCGTTCCTACTCCGCCCCACGGCGTGAAAGGGACGTTAAGCGAGAGGAGCTCTTCGAGATCTAGCGGGCGGCAGGCCAGCGCAATTCAGTCAGGCACCAGCTGGCCAGGGATTTGCCGCTTGAGCAGTGCCTCGTATCGATTTCGAATCTGGTCGGCGTAGGAGGGCTTCGTCGGAATTAGAAATTCGCCTGTGCGAATTCCGTTGATGAAGGGGGTGAATGCTTCGCTCGCAGGCATTCCGGAGTCGAGCTGTTTCTG
>DGPZ01000147.1:11601-11846 GCA_002390675.1 Deltaproteobacteria bacterium UBA4427 | reverse complement strand
GTACTCGGCGTAAGAACGGAGGCGCCGATTTTGGAACCGACGGCGCCGAGGTCGAGCGCGAGAGATTCGCTTAAGGAAAAGGCAGCGCATTTGGAGACGACATAAGGGCCCGAGGTCGCGCCGGCGACGAAGGCTGCAACCGAAGCCGTATTGACGACATGCCCGTCGGTTTCTTGAGCGATCATGCGCGGGACGAAATATTTGATGCCGTGAATGATGCCGAAGACGTTGACGCCGAACGTCCA
>DGPZ01000147.1:0-11554 GCA_002390675.1 Deltaproteobacteria bacterium UBA4427 | reverse complement strand
GCATTATTGAAGAGCACGTCGACCTGACCGAAATGATCGAAGGACTGGTTTGCGAGGGCTTCGACGGCAGCTGGATCTGCAACGTCGGTCGCGACTGCGATTGCATCTCCTCCGATTCGAGCGGCGGTCGCTTCCGCAGTTTGCCCATCGATATCCGAACAGACTACGCGCATACCTTCGTTTGCGAGGCCTTCCGCGACGGCGGCACCGATTCCGCTTCCGGCGCCGGTGATCACAGCGACTCGCCCATCAAATTCTTGCAGCATCGATCTCGACTCCATTCTTGATCCGTTGATGTCCGCCGCGACCGCTCTCGCAAGCCTCCCAGCTCGTCGATCGCACGGCGGCGCCTCCGATATAGAGGAGACGACGCTAGATCATTGCTGTGGAGGCAGACAGGCTCTGGAATGCCTGTGTCAGCCGGAGTTCATGTCAGCATTTATCGAAGAGAGGACCGAGAGAGTCGTTGAAGTCGCCGTCGCGCTGACACGTTCAATCTAAATCGCGCGGATCGCTCGGAACCTAAGTCCGAGTTCGGCCTAGATACCAGCAAGAGCCCGGGAACGAATAGAGCATCACGCTCTACTCAGATCACCATGCAGAATTAGGAAGCGGTTCGTACTTCGCTTACGTTCGACATCGAAGTCGGTCGCACGCTTCGTGCGCGCACGAAGTACTCGTCGCGAAGCTCCCATGGAACACCAAGCGCGTTAAGGATGTGTCGCTTAGTTGCTTGGCGACACGGTCGACCCTTTTCCACTGCATGAATTGTTCGCGGAGAGACGTTCGCTTTCTTAGCGAGATCGTTTTGGGTCCATCCAAGAGCTTGGCGAGCGGCGCGAATGCGATTCATGGGGTCGTCTCTGCGGGGTCGGTGTTCCCCGGAATTGGGGCTGCGGTTATGAGAAGGAGGGTCTGCGATCAGCTTGAGAGTAGCGCTGAGGGACGGATCCGGCCCTGGGGTTTTTACGCCAAGTGCCTGATTCCCTTGGGGGTTTCGGCACATTCGGCAATAACCTTGAGTGCGGGTGGTATTCCCTCCTATTGGTGGCCCGACGCATTCGCGAAGACATTTCGCGGGAGGAACTGGCTCGTCTGGAGGGGTGGAAGTGAAGGATGGCCGCAGGGGGCTGAACGCTTGCCAGCCGACGGGCCTGCGTGCTAATCGACCGGCGTGCTCGTGTTCCGAGCCAATCCCCCACCGCTCCCGCTCATGCTGTTGATCGACTGATGCGGTGCCTTTTAGCCACGGCTTTCCCGGCTGACCCTAAGATCCGACTGGAACGAGGTGTCCGAATGTCTATTTATAATCGCTATAACCCAAGCCCCGAATATCGAGAGATGGTCGAGATGTACGCGACGCTTCACGAGAAGGGCGCCGACAAGGCACCAGGAACCACGAACGAGGACGAGCATCGCCCGCCGGAGCAGACCTTCGCAGGAAAGATGTTGGCCTCTCATGCGCCGACGGTGAAGACGATGATCGAGCGGACCGGGGCGAAGAGTTTGCTCGACTACGGAGCGGGCAAGGGGCAGTCCTATAAACAGAAGGACATCCAAATCGGAAGCGTCGTTGCGCCGACGATCAAGGAGTATTGGGGGCTCGATGAGATCCGCTGTTATGACCCGGGCTATGAGCCCTTCAATCAGCTCCCCTCGGAGCAATTCGACGCCGTCATCTCAACCGATGTCCTCGAGCACATCACGGAGCCCGACCTCCCGTGGATTCTCGACGAGCTTTTCAGCTACGCGCGATGCTTCGTCTTCGCGAACATCGCTTGTTACCCGGCGAAAAAGAGTCTTCCCAACGGTCAGAACGCGCACTGCACGGTTCGACCGCCGGAATGGTGGATGGGCATGATTCACGGGGTCGCCATGCGACACACGGATGTGTCTTATCAGTTTAGCCTCGCGACTCGAACCGGAGCGAAGAAGGTTCTTGGTCTCGCGGGCAAGCGCAGCCTCGACCATCACACTTGCGAGCGCTGGGCATAACCGCGGCGTAGAGGCTTCGCCGGCTACACGCAAAGAGCGCAGAGAGAGCGCGATCCGGACGCCTAGCGATCGAGTAGTTCTTTTGCGCGTTCGACGAGGCGCTCGAAATCCTCGTCGGGCAGCGCCCGGTTCGCTTGGCCGCCGAATTCCGGAAAATTCGCCGCCCAGCCAAGTTCGGTCATCTTTCGCGAAACGCTCGCGAGATCCCGTCCGAACTTGAGCCCGACCAGCGACGCGAAATCGCTTATGGCTTCGCCGATGGGTCCGCGCGGGCTTTCTGGCGAGCCGTGCAGCCACCTCTTCGCGTTCACGCGAAGCGCCTTGCCTGTGGACTTGTAACGGCGATGCGGCGCGATCGCGAGGGGGCGCCCAAGCCGAGCGACTTCGACCAGCATGGAAATGCTGTCAGGTGTCACGACAAACTCATCCCCGCCTGCAAGGAACGCAAAATAAGGATTTTCCGTCGCCTCCGCGGACCATCCGTAGAGATAGATGTTGTTCGGGGCGTTGTCGGTCGCATTAGCCGACGCGCTTTGGAATACGTCGAGAGCTGCCTTAGGCGTTCTTCGGCTCGTGGAGATCATGAGCGATCCCCCGGCGCGGCTTGCTCGCTCGCGCGCGCCTTCGAAGAGTTTGCGAGCTGCATCGGCATCGAGCTGGAATGGATACGAATCACCGCCTAATAGCAGGACTGTCCAGGGATGAGGGTAGGCGCCGAGCCGGTCGCGCCATTCGGCTTCGCCTTGGGCTAGCGCTTCGGAATCCGGTGGCAGTTGCAGGGGCCAGTCGAGGCGGATGATATTCGGTCGCGCAGGGACCTCGAATTGCGGAGGCGAGAGCACGAGGTCGAAATGCTTCGGCCCGGGCGGGCGATTCATCTGAACGAGCCGGACTGAGCCACCCGATTGTTCTTTGATCCACCGAACGACGGGGACCTGCCGCCAGCCTGTCGAGATCACCATATCAGGCCAGGGCGCTTCAAGTGAAGTGGATTGGGACCGGTCGACGGAGGTGAGGCTGGCGCCGAGCATCAGCCGCCATGTCTTGGCCCGTGCGTTGAATACGATCTTTTTCTCGGAAAAGGGGACACCGAGCGCAGTGGCGAGTCGCAAAGACTGCTTGTCGTCGCCGGTGCGGCCACTCGTGAGAACCCAGACCCGTTTCATGTAGCCGAGACTAGCAATCCATCAGGTGGACGCCTCGATCCAAGCGCGAGACGGCTCAGCGAAGGTCCGCTTTCCTTCAAGATCAGCATGTTCCGCGGGGCCCTGGAAGACAAACTCTGGATCGATCAAGGCCAGGCTGCGTCGCACGCAGACCCTTCGAGAGCTCGATCCTCATTGAGCAAGCTCAGAATGCTCGCGGAAGGCTATGACGGCCGCGCGAGACGTCTTCCCAAGATGAGTCTGCGTGATTCTTGAGCATGCCCGCAAGACGCTCGCATGTCTTCGCCGTGCGTGCGAGCCAAACAGCCCCTTTCTGATCGGGATTAGAGCCGAATCGGGACCTTTGCATAGCCTCGAACATTATTGTTATGCGACCATTCGAGATTGGCTACATCGACTTCATAGTCGGGGAAGCGCCCGAGTAGCTCTTCGAAGGCAATGCGGCATTCTTGCCGCGCGAGGGTTTTGCCAATACAGAAGTGATGCCCCGCTCCGAAGTGGACCGTTCGGTCGAGCTGGCGATGGATGTCGAAGCGGTCGGGGTCCTCGAACTGGCGTTCGTCGCGATGTGCGGCACCGGTCAAAAGGAGCACACGAACGTCCTCTGGGATCGTCACGCCGTGGCGCGTCCAGGGCTTCGTCGTCCAGCGTCCCTGCACCTGCGACGGCGGGTCGATGCGCAACAACTCTTCGACGGCGTTGTCGCGGACGTCAGGGTTCGTTGCCATTTCGGCGCGTTGATCGGGGTGTTGGAAGAGGGTGACGGCACTGTTGCAAATGAAGCGGGCGGTCGTTTCGTGGCCGGCGCTGCCTAATAGGAGACAGAAGCCCAGGAGCTCATCGAAGGAGAGCTTCGTCATTTCGCCGGAGTCGACATCTCGTAACTCGGCGCCGATCAAAGCTGAGATCAAGTCGTCTTTCGGGCGCGCCTGTCGCTCCTTAATGAACCCGACGAAATATTCGAGAATCTGGCCCATCGCGCTCTGGGCGATTTCAGGGATCTCGAGGGAATTGGATTCACGATGCATGAACAAGTTCGTTTGCTTGCGGACGTGTTCCCGATCTTCTTCGGGGATCCCGAGCATGGCCGAAATGACGTCCATCGGCATAACAGAGGCGAGGCATTCGAAGAGGTCGATCTGGTCTCCGTGCTCGAGATGTTCGAGACGTTCGACCGTGATCCGGCGAACGGTCGGTTCGAGCTCGCCTATTCTACGCGGCGTAAAGACCTTGCTCACGAGCTGACGGATCCGAGTGTGCTTAGGCGGGTCGGTCGAAATCATCATGGGCAAAGGCATCGACGTTTTTTCAAGCGTCTGACCCCAGGCGGAGCTGAAGGTGTCGAAGTCGAGATGTGCATCCCAGACATCGTCGAAGCGTGATAGCGCCCAAAAGTTCATCTTCTCGTTGTGATAGACCGGCGCGTTCTCGCGAAGCCAGGCGTAAGTCTCATAGGGCTGAATCTGGGTGTTCCAGTCCGTGGGGTCGTATTCGAGGGCTTCCATGTTGTGCGCTCCATGTGATCAACGTGCGAACGATATGCGAATCGGAAGCGGTGTGCCTTGCTCCCTTTTGACCTCAGCATTTGGGGGAGACGGTCGTCCCGGACGTCTACAGGCGCAGAGTAATACCCGCACGAGCCGAAATGCCTGGGGACTCGAAGCCGATCGCTTCACGGGGCGTGGTGTTCGTGAGGTTTTGAAGTTCGACGAAGATGTCGAGCCGCTCATTGAATAACCAGCGCGCTCCAAGGTCTAATCGTTCATACCCGTTCAGAGTTCTGACCTCGGCTCCCGTTAGAAAGGACGTCGCCTTGATGGATGCTACGGCCAGAGCGCGAAGCGTGATTTCAAGAGGCTCGATCGGTCGCGCCACAAGCTCCGCGAAGCCTCGCCACTTTGGGCGATTCGTGGGCATGGCGCTGCTGCCTTGGAAGTCTGTGAGATTCCATGTGCCGCCGCTGCGCAGGGAGAGCTTGTCAGAAACAATCCAATTCAGTTCCAGCTCTACACCTTGGGAAACGAGTCGCCCCCGATTCACAAGCAGGGGGATCGAAGAGTCGAAGTCGATCAAGTTTTTGACACGCAAATCGAAATAGCTGAGCTGAACGCCGATCCGGTCGTCAAGCGCGCGTGCACGCAGCCCGACTTCCCAGCCTCGACTCGTTTCCGTTAACAAGTTGGGGTCGCCTATGAACGGTCGCTGTAATGCGTAGAAAGACGGGAGCTTGAAGCCTTCACCGTAGTTTCCGAAGAGCACGAGAGTCGTTTTAGGAATAGCGACCGAGATGCCGGCTGCGGGAGAGAGTCGATCCTTCTCCTGGTGCACAAAGTCTTGTCGGAGGCTTGCTGATAGCGTGATGGCTTCGGCGATTGTGTGTTCGACTTCGCCGAAGACCCCGACCGTTCGCCGCGTGTCGAAATAGGGCTGTCGTATGAAGGAGGGGCCGCCGCCGAAATCGAGCAACACATTGATGTCGCTCTCTCCATCTTCCCACACGACATTGGTGCCAACTGTGAGGCTCGTCTGGTGCGAGGTGCCGCCAACGTTAAGCGTAGGGGCTTTGTAGTGACCGAGCGCGGAGAGTTCCCAGCGCTCGTATTCGTCGCCGCTCCGCGTGACCGGGATGTCGCCCTCGCCGAGGGGGTCGAGCGGCGGTACTCGGTCGACGCCGGGTGAGTCGAGGGATTCCCGCCGACTATTGCGACTGGCGCGCAGTTCTATGGAGCCTGTGTCCTCGAAGTCCTTACGGGCAACCGCGCCGATCAGCCATTCACGAACGTTTCGATCTTCCATGCCGGGCAGGACGGCGAGCTCGGAGCCGCCGCTTGAGTCGGGGAAGCCCCGTGAGCTGCTGTGGTGAAGGCGCGTGAACGCTTGAAGGTCGATGTCTCCGGGAAGGTTGCTTGTGAGCTTCGCTTTTAGGTTTGCCCCGTCGAAGCCGCCATCGGAATTTGGATCACGATAGGTCTCAAGGGCCGCACCAAGGCTTAGGCCAATATGCTCTCCAAGCCGTCCCCGACCTTGTGCGATGGCACTGCCTTCGTGGAAGCGTCCGCCACGGATTCGGACGCTTGCTTCGGGGGCGTCACCCGGAGCAGAGCTACGTGTGATGATGTTAATTGCGCCCGCCAGCGCATCGGAACCGTAGATTGCCGAGAGCGGTCCGCGGATGATTTCAACCCGTTCGATGTCTAGGAGCGCGAGGGTGGTTGGATCGAAGGATCCGCCCCGTGAGTTAGTCGGATCATTCAACCGAACGCCATCGATCATGACGACGACATGATTCGGGTCGAGGCCACGCAGATAGAGTTCCGTTCGTCCGCCGCGTCCGCCTTGCCGAGTGACTTGAAGGCCGGGAACGAAGCGAAGCGCATCGTCGAGCGAGAGACTGATCGAATGATCGAGCGCGTCACCTTCGAGGCGCGTAACCGACTGCGCGATTGTTGCGGGGCTTCGGGCTTCGTAGGAGCCCGTGACGACCATCTCTTCCGGATCGGGTTGAAGGAGCTTGTCATCTGCCGAAGCGCCGGTTGCGATTGCGAGGAAGGATGCGGCGAGGATGGCGAACGCGTATCCACGGTGGCGGCGGGAGCATAAAACGTCGGGGCGCAAGAGAATCTCCGATTGCATGTGATGGGGCTACGCGGCGCGGCATCACACGGAGCGGTGTGGCCCTGTGTGGTGCTTCGTAGCTTGGGCGTGGTTGTGCGGGCGTGGCTCGGAACTCGTCCGGGTGAGCCGCGGGCGCCAACGTTACCGCGATCTGAGCGGCATGGTGGTGATAGTGGCGGAGAGGACCAGCCGTCTAGGATTCGGTGGGTGTATTCTTTCTAGGAATCAACGTGACGTCATCTCCCGTCGCAATCGTCCCGCCCTGCAAAATTCGGCAGATGACCCCTGCGCGTCGTGAGAGCGCAAGCCGCGCATCCCGCCCCAGCGTGTCTTCCAGCAATTTGCATGGCGCAGCATCTCGCACAACTTCCAGTTCGATGGTGGCTCCAATCAAGATCCGCGCGCCGGGCTTTCGATCGAGTGCGCCTGCTGAGATTGTGACGTTTCGCCGAGTCAGGCCTGGGTCGATCGCGCGCCCATGTTTTTCTTCCGCGATACGAAGCTCCTCGAGGGACTGTACCGTGACATGTCTATGTCGGGTCCCGTGATAGCGGTCACCTACGAGGCCAACCCCCGTCTCCGCCTCGCCGCGATCGATCGCACGCATAGGCAGGCGCGAGGCCTTGGCGAGATGGATCGATACGACGACGATCGTGTCCGTCGTATCTTCTTTCACGCCTGGCTCCAGTCCGCCGTCGCCGTGATTTTCGCTGTTACTCCTCACAAACTAACGAGCACGCATTTCGCGGGAGACGACTTCTGCGCGTTCGAGCACGCGAAGAACGTTCTCGCCTAGCACGCCACGGATCGTCTCCGGCGAATGACCGCGAGCGAGGAGCCCCTCGGTCAAAGCGGGCAGTCGGCTGACGTCTTCCATGCCGACAGGCATGCTCGCGACGCCGTCCCAATCCGCGCCGAGACCTACATGCTTGGGGCCCGCGGTCGCGATCGCGTGATCGAAATGGTCGAGTAGTACGTCGAGGGATGTCTGTGGGACGGGGAACTCTTGGGTGTATTTTCGGAAGAGCACCGCTCTTCGTTTTGGGTCGCCCTCGGCTTCTTTGCGCAGCTCAGCGAGCCGCGGTCCATGTTTAGCGAAGTAGGCTCGAGTCGCGACACTCGCTGCTTCGTCTATATAGGCAGGGTAGAAGTTGATCATGACGACGCCGCCGTTCTCGCCGAGCGCGCGCAGCATCTCGTTGCTCATGTTGCGCGGATGGTCGGCGATCGCGCGGGTCGAGGAATGGGAGGCGATGACTGGGGCGGCACTCGTTTCAAGCGCGTCGAAGAAGGTCTCGTCGGAAACGTGGGAGATGTCGACGAGCATGCCGAGGCGATTCATCTCGCGCACGATTTCGCGGCCGAAGTCGGTGAGTCCAAAGTGTTCCGGCTCGGGAATCGTCGTGGTGCCTGAGGAATCGGCCCATCGCGTGTTAAACGAATGTGTGAGCGTCATGTAGCGAACGCCGAGGCGATAGAAGTTTCGCAGAGCGGGGAGGCTCTGTTCGATGATATGACCGCCCTCGATCCCCATGAGACTCACGAGCTTGCCCTCGGAAACGGCCTCGCGAATCTCGCTCACGTTATGCGCGACGACTACGTCCTCCGGGAATCGGGCTGCCATTTCATGAACGGCATCGATGCGCTCGAGTGCGATCCGGAGCCCGTCTCCCGGCGCATCAAGCTTTCCCGTATAAACCGACCAGAACTGTACATCGAGACCGCCTTCTCGAATACGTGGCAGGTCCATGTCTCCGTCTGCATCCGAGTGCCGCTCGCCGAAATTCCAATCGGCGTCTGCGAAGCGCGGCGTCGTGTCGGAATGTCCATCGACCACGATCGAGGAGAAGTGAAGGTCGTCGTCTGTCGGCGTTAGGCTGGCGCATGCAAGCGAGAAGGACGCGGCGAAGCCGAGCGCGAGGACCAAGCATTTAGAATGGAGCGGGCGGAGGAGATTGTGCTTAGAGCATCGAATTTTGGGCATGACGCGATCATAGGGAATTGACGAAGAGGGCTCCTTTGAATCACTCAGCTCATCTGGATCGCGCCGGGGATGCCGACGATGTTCATATTGCCGGAGGCGGAACCGCGTGGCGCGGTGTCCCTTCGCTAAGCTTCGGCAAAATCTCGCATGGAGATCATGTGCCGGGGGATTCGCTGGCCTGGGCGAGGAGCAGGTCTGAGGACCGCGAATCCAAATTCGGTGCGTGCAGCGGCCCGGCACGTTTTGAGATGAATACGGGCGCGGTGTTATCAGGAATCGCTCCTAGTGTGCTGCGCAGCACTTTAAGGCGAGCGACTGTGCCTGCTTTAAGCGGAATGGTTCGTATCGCGGACGAGGTCTTGGGCGCGGTCCGCTTGGGCCGTTCGCCTTTGACTTGGGTGAGCGTCTTTCGGATGTGAACCTCCGCTCCTTCGAGATCGATGTTTCCCCAGGACAACGCGAGGGCTTCACCTATTCGCACCCCGGTGTTGGCCAGAATGTGAATGAGCGCGGCGAAAGTCCCATCGACTCAGGTGTCGTCTTTGCGAGGCTTGCCTGTGGCTTCGAGTACGGCGCGAAGCTCGTCCGGCGTGAGAATGTTTGGGCCTTCGATTTTGGGACGGTAGGGCACTAGACAGCGTCTCAAGGGTTGGCGTCTAAGTGCGGGCGGATGCCGACATCGAGGCGAAACCTTATATGGATTAGTATGTTAGGCGCATATCTGCACTTGCCTGAATGAGGCAGGCAGCCTAGCAAATTCCCAATCACTCAAGGTCGAGCAGTCAAGCCGACGAGCGAGAGGGCACACTCCCCGGTCATTCGCAGAGAATGCATACCTACCCTGCCTAAGCCGCCTGCGGCCCGGCTCAGCTCCAGTCCGGACGTGTCCAGAGTATTAGTCGAGCAGTGCTTGACGCTTGGGCCCCTAAACAGCCTGGGAACTGAGGAAGCCGGGCAAGCTTTCCCCCGTCTTTCGGGAAAAGACAGGCGATTTTCTCTCGACAACCGAATAACAAAACGACTAGTGTCGGAAGTGCGGGTAGCGTTGGCTATGTGGCAAATCGCTTCCTAATGACCAGGGGGATTCATGTTCCGTACTGGCTACATCCTGAACCGACGTGACGACTGGGTATGGTTCATCGCCCTGCCATTTGCAGCGGTAGCTATTGGCTTGGCCAGTCAGCGATGGCTCTCCGCCATCGCCGTCGTGTCATTCAGCCTACTGCTGACCGCCCCCCACCATTTCGCCAGCTGGCTGCGCGCGTATGGTGTGCGGGAAGATTTAAAACATTGGCGCGCTCCACTAACATTAGGCCCCGTAGCAATCGCACTCGTGACTTTAGTCGGAATAACGTGGGCACCGATGAGCTTGTTGTTGTTGGTCTGGACGTGGGATCACCAGCACAGCATCATGCAGCAGTACGGATTCGCTCGAATCTATGACTACAAGGCCCAGTCAGGAGCGCCGTCTACAGCTTGGTTCGACCTTTTATTAAATTGGATCTTGTATGCAAATTTAATGATCGTTTCACCCCTCTATTCCGACTTCTGGATTCGCGAACTCTATCGATTCGGATTGCCGATCAGTGCGGTGAGCATTTTTACCCTTCAGACGGTCAGCTCGACGCTCGTCGGACTCTTCCTCGTGGCCTACGTCATCCATCTCGCATGGACGATTCGTCACGGCTACGCGGTCAATCCAACCAAGTACCTTTTCATAGGCGCCAGCTACTTCCTTTGGTATGCCACGGCGTGGTGGACGCAATCGGCTCTCGTGGCGACGATCTCTCATGCAATCATGCACGGCGTCCAATATATCGTGATCGTGCATTCCTCTCTGCGAAGAAAGGGCGGAACACAGAAGTCAGTCACCTCCTGGCTAGTTCAGCCTCACCATATCATCGCCTTCTTAGCCACGTGCCTCTTCTACTCGGTCCTTTTTCAGCTGATCACGAACCAGCCACTGGCGGCATTCGGGTTTGGTGCCATTGATTTCGCAACTCAGTATGCGAGCCCGATTCCCGAGTTGGGGAAACCCGGCTACACGCTTAGCCAAGCCCACGAGCTATTCGCTGCTCTGCTGATCACGGGCGCCCCGCTGCTTCACTATTTTGTGGACTCGTTCATCTGGAAAGTCCGCGATGAAAACGTTCAGGCGGGGCTGTAGCGGATGCATCGCTGGAAGTACTACCGGATTCTGGTTGTTGTTTATGGAGCTGCTGCGCTGTCGTTCAGCCGAGAGTTCATACAATCCCCCGAAGATTTAGTCAGAGCGCAAGTCGAAGCCTCCCAGGTCGTGGCCGCCCGCTATCCGAAACTTCCACAGCACATTTATAACCGGGGTCTCGAAGCCGCGCGAAACCAAGATTATCAGGAAGCACGGCGGCTTTTTGAAGAGGCTTTGGCCGCGCACTTCTACACTGACGAGAGTTTCCTCCACACCTATGCGTCGCTGCTGATCTATCTGGGCGAGTCTCGAGAGGAGATCGATCGAGTGGCAGACTTGTGGCGCAAGCACTTCCCGCACTCGAGAAACCCCGACCCTCGGTTTGGCCTCTGATCCACGCTCCTCCAATTCATCGAGGGGCACAACATCGCCGATTCGTCAGAGACGGGTCGTGACCGCTGTTTCAAGGATCAGCACGGCCTAGGGATCCAGCCCGTCATGACTCGCGCTCTCGACGTATCCGTCGCGCTCTTGTTTGTTCGACCGCTTCAACACCGACTTCACCGGCACCGGCTTCGATCCCGTCGCCGCAGGCTGGACGTTGGTTCCGGTGCCCGAACCCGGCAC
>DGPZ01000117.1 GCA_002390675.1 Deltaproteobacteria bacterium UBA4427 | reverse complement strand
CCACGAGCTGAGTGCAGACGCCGGCCTCGGCGACGACGATATCCGTCAGCTCGGCTTTCCGTGAACTCAGGATCTCGGCGAGCTTCTTGAGCTTCGCCCCGCGTTCGGCCGGCTTCATGTAGGGCCACGGGCCGTCGTAGAAGGCGCGATGGGCGGCCTCGATCGCGGCGCGCGCATCGGCGACGGTCGCCTCGGGCACGAGCCCGACCTGCTCCTCGGTCGCCGGGTCGATCACGGTGATGTCCTGGTCCGCGGCGCCCCGCGTCCACTTCCCATCGATATAAAGATCATACTTCCAGCGAGCTGCCATTGGATTCTCCTAAGAAGCGCACGATTGAGGGCGCGGACAGTTCGAATCCTATATATCTTTTAGCGATTAAACCAGAGTCTTATAGAAACGAAGGAGATCTCGATGAGCATCGATCTATTCAAATACGACGGCAAGCGCGCGCTCGTAATCGGCGGCGCGACCGGCATGGGCGCGGCGACCGCGCAGCGCGTGGCCGCCCTCGGCGGCGAGGTGATCGTGATGGACGTCGCCGAGATCACCTATCCCGTCAAGCAGGCGATCCACGTCGACCTGACACAGCAGGCGAGCGTCGATGCCGCACTCGACGAGATCGAAGGCGAGATCCATGCGGTCTTCGCCTGCGCCGGGGTCGGCGACGGCACGCCTAATCTCATGGCAATCAACTTCCTCTCTCAGCGCCATATGATCGACCGCCTCGTCGAACGGGGCTCGCTCCCGCCGCGCGGCGCGATCGCGATGATCTCTTCCGTCGCCGGACTCGGCTGGCAGATGGAGATGGAGACGATCGGCGAGATCCTCGACACGCCCGATTGGGCGAGCGCCAACAAGTGGCTCGCCGCGCATCCCGATCGCGACAACTATCTGTTCAGCAAGCAGGTGATGAATGCGTATGTCGCGCGCCAGGCCTTCCCGCTCCTAAAGCGCGGTCTTCGCATCAACGCGATCGAACCCGGCCCGACCGACACCCCGCTCGCCCGCGCGAACGCCGAGGTCTGGCTCGGCTACGCGGCGGACTACAACCGGGCGGCCAGCGTCGAAACGCTCACCCCCGACCACATGGCGAACACGTTGGTCTTCCTCTGCAGCGACGCCGCCAGCGGCATGAACGGCGAATCTTTCCTCGTGGACCAGGGGCAGGTGAACGCCACGATGAGCGGTGGTTACGTGCCGGAAGGCGGAGGCGAGAACTGAGGCGCGCGCTGCCGGCAATGCCGCGCGATCCGCATAGGTCCACCGCGTTCGCCCCGCGTCGAAGGGGCGAACGCCTGATCCTCTCCTTCAGTCTCCTGTCAGCAGAACCGCCCCACAGAAGGGCCCGAAGGAGTTCGTGAAGACCGAGACCTCGGCGTCCTTCACCTGCCTAACACCGCACTCGCCGCGCAGCTGTCGTACAGCCTCAATGCAGAAGTTGGCACCGTGGCGACGCCCCACGTTGCAGGCGCCTCCGTCGGTGTTCATNNCCCCCGGGCGCGTGTGGCCTTCTTCGATGAAAGAACCCGCTTCGCCGGGGCCGCAGAAGCCGAGCGCCTCGAGCCACTGAAAGGGAATGATCGAGAAACCGTCGTAGAGATGCGCCGTGTCGACGTCAGCCGGGCCGAGTTCGGTGCGCGCCCAAAGATCCTTTGCGCATTCAAGGGGCGAGGTCTCGACCATGTCATCGAGGATCTCGAAGTTGAGATCGCGCGTCGCTGTGAGCGCCGCCGACTCGACGAAGACCGCCGGTTTCCGGAGATCTCGCGCGCGCTCTTCGGTCGTGAAGACCACTGCGGATCCCGAGTCGCACGGGTAGTCGCAGTCCAGGAGTCGCACGGGCTTCGAGACATAACGGGAGGCCAGGTATTCCTCCATTGTGAGCGGGTCGCGGAAGAAGGCATCTTCGTTCTGGGCCGCATGCTCCCGCTGTGCGATCACGTGGTGACCGAACTGTTCTTCCGTCGTGCCGTACTGTGCCATGTGTCGTTGGGTGAGGAGCCCTGCCCAATTGACAGGACTACCGAGGCCCATAGGAAGGAGGAACTGACGATCTCCCGCCGCGGTCGCCATTTGCGCGGTCATCGGATGATTCTTGGCCGAATCGGAAAGCAGCTTCTTCCCCGTCGGCTGCTGCTGAATAATGCGAAGCGCGACCGCGGTCTCGCAGAAGCCGGAGGCGACCGCCGTGATCGCCTGATGCGCCGCGTAGACGAATGCGGGCGCGTTCGTGGCTGTGCACCACCAACGAAGCGGCATCATCCCGAGCATCCAGCCGTTCTCGATCGTGTCACTGCCCACGCTCACGAGCCCGTCGACGTCCGCAACGCCGAGCCCCGCGTCGTCGAGCGCTGCCCGGGTCGATTGGATCACGAGCTCGTCGGAGGACAGGCCCGTATGTCGACCGATCGTCGAGTAGCCGACCCCCGCGATCGCCACGCGCCGTCCGGGCATCATGGCGCGACCTCGCCTTCGGTCGCCGCCGGCCGGAAGAAGGGCACCACGAGTTCCGACGTTAGTCGCTCGAAGACGACCTCGAGCGGCAGCCCGGCGCAAAGATCCTCCTCCGCACATCCCACGATCTGGCTCGCGAACATCAGGCCTGGCTGCTCGACGAGCTCAACCGTGCCAATCGTGTACGGCAGGCGATCGACCCAGAAGGGATGGAAGGCCTGGACCGCGATCGTCCAGCTGTAGAGCGTCGCGCGACCCGATACGGCCTCGTCCGCGAGATCCCTCGACTGACAGAATCGACAGATCGGCTTCGGGTAGTGGATGAACTTGCGACACGACCGGCACCGCTGAATGCGGAGCTCACCTTCGGCCAACCCGTCCCAGAAGAACTGAGTCGCTTCGTCGGGCTGCGGCATCGGCGGCGACTGCGCAGGCGTCTCCGTGATCATCAGTCATCCTTTCGACAAGTCATAAACGAGGTCGAGTATCTCGTCGAGACGAGCACGCGACACCCATCGGCTCGCGCCTTCGACACCCGACCACGAGTCAATACACTAAGTAATCAGCTTCGAACCGCCCAGCCGAGCCGGGCCGCTGTCAACAAGCGGCGGTTCCCGAGTCGCGAAGCGCGTCGAGCATTCGCTGGAAGTGGTCGAGCTTCCATCCGTCCTGGTCCTCGCCCCAGCCGACCTGCCCTTCGTACTCCCAACGCATCAACGCATTCGATCCCGCCGCGTTTTCGCACATATGACTCTCTGCGGTCCCCTCGGCCTCCATCTTGCGACCCGTGACGTCGACGAGTTCGACCTCCATATGCGCGCTCCAGCCCGTCGCCGGGTCACGATAGTTGCGCATACGACTCTTCGTCTTGTCGAGCCTCACGAAGACCCCGTCCTTGAGCAGCCAGCCGACGTTCATCGGGGACCAGCCTTTGGCATCTCCGTCCTGTGGCCGCACGAATCCGAGGAATCCCATTTCAGCACCCGTGTGGCCAAAGATGTACTGAACACGAGCCCGTCCCCGCTCTCGCTCGATCTCTCGCCATCGTGTTCCACCGGGATGGAGGACGCGATGCCCGCGGTCCGGCTTGGCCTGTCGCGGCCCGCCCTCGAAATCGAAGTGGTTCGAGCGAGGCCCCCAGGTTCGGTCGCGAATCGAATAGCAGTCGATCGGAATCCGCTCACCGCGCAGCACCATTTCGCCCGTCATGTGTCCGAGCTGGTCGAGATGCGGGTTGTGCATCGCCGGCGGCTCGCCGGGCGTGAAGCGCTGCGGCGGATGGACGGCTCTATGCTCGAACTCGACACCGAATCGACGCTCCGGGTCCTGGTAGGCGACGTGATAGTCCATCAGTGGCTTTAGCATCTTCACGCTGAACCCCCCTTCCGGAAACGAGAGGTCTCGCAGATCCGGTGCCGCAGGCATCGGCACGTCCTTCATCAGCTTGTAGTACGCCATGCGACCCGGGTCGGCGCCCGACGGATCCCAGGCAAAGACGCGCCAGGTCGCCTCGTTTCGATTCCCGTGATAGTAGGCGTGGAGCCAGCCGCCGATCCGTCGATCGGGCACGTTCCAACACCACCACGCGGTCTCGACCCAAAGAGGATCATCCGAGCTGGCGGCGTGATAGGTGTCGTCCTCGGGCACGAAAGGCGTGTCGGCGGTTACCGTCATCTCGAGTTCTGTCTCCTTAGAAGCCTCCCAAGCATTGCTCGCGCTCGTGAAACGTTGCTAGTCAATCATCATTCCGGCAAGCCGCTCGTTGTGCCACGCCGGGGCGCCCCAGAGCATCTCGTTGCACTTCGCACGCCGCAGGAAGACGTGGACGTCGTATTCCCATGTGAAGCCGACACCCCCATGGATCTGGAGAGCCTCGCCGGCGATGCGCGAAGTCGCCTCGCCAATATGTGACTTCGCAGCGTGAACGGCCTCGGCGACGTCTTCGAAGCCTTCCTCGACCGCAAGCGCCGCATAGCGCGCGAAGGTCCGCGAACCCTCGAGGTCGACACGCATGTCGGCGCACTTGTGCCGGATCGCCTGGAAGCTCCCGATCGGTCGATCGAATTGGACGCGACCCTTCGCGTACTCGACGGTCATCTCGAGAAGCGCCTCCGAGACGCCGAGGCTCTCGCCGCATTGCAGGACCAGCGCGATCTGCAGCGCGCGCTCGATGTTCGCCCGCGCGTCGTCGAGCGGAAGCTTCGCCTCGCCACTCACCGCGACCGAGTCAAAAGAAACCTCCGCGAGCGTGCGCGAAAGTTCGAGGCCTTGATGTGGCGTGACGCTCAGCCCTGCAGTCGAACTCGGCACGAGGAAGAGCGCGGGCCCCTCATCGGTCCTCGCGCTGACCAGGAACAAATCCGCGTCGACCGCGTCGCTGACGAGCCGCTTGTTTCCCGAAAGGGCCCAGCCGTCGCCCTCCCGCTTCGCGTGGAGCGCAACGTCGTCCGGCCCCCAGCCCCCTTCCGGTTCGTAGTGCGCCCAGGTCGCCCTGCACTCGCCGCCCGCGATCGCAGGCAGCCACTCCGCGCGCTGGTCATCCGATCCGAATTCCGCGACGACCTTCGCCACGCCCGATGTCGAGAGCAGGAGTCCCGGTTGGCAGGTTCGCCCGTGCTCCTCCGCGAGCACCAACAGGTCCACGAGGCCGAGCCCCAGCCCGTCGTGCTCCTCCGGAATCACGAGCGCGGTCCAGCCGAGCTCCGCGATTTCGCGCCAGAGATCCGGATCGAAGCGACCCCTTTCTCCCATCTCGCGGACTTTCCGCATCGGCGATCGCTCCGCGAGGAATTGCTGACAGCTCTCGCGGAGCATCTCCTGCTCTTCACTGAAGCCAAAATCCATGGGAGACCTCTCGCCCGCTTGCCTAACCTCCGCACGCGGGACGGGTTGATACTATATCGTTAAATAAGTTATATATATTCTCGCACCGTTTCGCGAGAGGGAACAACGGGAAGAACTTAATGGATCTCCAATTTTCCGACGATTTGCAGAGCCTACGGGAAGAAGTGCGCAGCTTCGTCGCCGAGAAGGCACCCGGCGTCAGCCGGAAGGCCGGCGTGCGAAGTCCTGAGACCGATGAGATTCCGCTCTATCGCCAGTGGATGGCCGATCTCTTCGAGGCGGGATACCTCGGTGCCAACTGGCCTGTCGAGTGGGGCGGACGTCCCAACCGCGATCCGCTCGAGGATTTCGTTGTCGAAGAAGAACTCGCCCGCATGAACGCCCCGCCCACCGTCGGCCAGTTCGGGCTGGCCGCGGGTGCGCTCATCGACTTCGGCACGCCCGAACAGCAGGCGAAATATCTGCCGTCCATCCGCAGCGCGGAACACCTCTGGTGTCAGCTCTTCAGCGAGCCCAGCGCCGGATCCGACCTCGCGTCGCTTTCGACCCGGGCGACCTGGATGGAAGACGAGCAGACCTGGATCGTCGACGGCCAGAAGGTCTGGAACACGAACGCGGAGGCC
>DGPZ01000202.1:20888-21370 GCA_002390675.1 Deltaproteobacteria bacterium UBA4427 | reverse complement strand
CGTCCCCAAGCCGCCTCGAACTTGGCGCGTATCTCGGGATCGCCCACCGGTTGATAGTCGGGATAGACCATCGGGATCAGCCCAGCATCGCTCGCGCCCTGCACATTATTCTGCCCGCGAAGAGGATGCAGGCCGGCGCCGGGCTTGCCGACATTTCCGGTGAGCAGCGCCAGCGAGATCAAACACCGGGCGTTATTCGTTCCATAGACATGCTGCGAGACGCCCATGCCCCAGAAAACAATTGCGTTCTTCGCTTTGCCGAAGACGCGAGCAACTTCGCGAATATCCTCGGCTTCTACGCCACAAATTTTCGACGCTCGCTCGGGAGGATATTCGGAAACGACTTCCTTTAGAGCCTCGAAATTTTCAGTGCGGTCGGCCACGAAAGACTCGTCGACGAGCCCTTCTTCTATAATCACGTGCATCATCGCGTTATAGAACGCGACGTCCGTGCCCGGCTTAACACGGCAATAATAGTCAGC
>DGPZ01000202.1:0-20803 GCA_002390675.1 Deltaproteobacteria bacterium UBA4427 | reverse complement strand
GTCGTATTCGTTCCAGTCAGCAGCGCCGCGCCGGCATTCTCAATATCGCCGTAGGTCGTCGTTACGGCTCCGCTCCCGATCGATTCCATAAGAGCCGCCACGCTCGAGGCGTGACACAGACGCGTGCAGTGATCGACGTTATTCGTGCCGAAGCCTGCGCGAATTAATTTTTGAAAGAGATAGGCCTCTTCGTTCGAACATTTCGCACTGCCAAAGCCCGCGAGTGCGTCACCGCCGTCCCGGTCGCGAATTCCGGCGAGACGCGTCGCTACGAGATCGAGCGCCTCTTCCCAACTTGCCTCCCGAAAGGCCGGCAGGACTTCCGCATCATCGACGAGTCCGCCCGGCTTCCGCCGACCATCATGCTCGCCGCGAACATCTTTCGAGAGCGCACTCTTTGGGTAGGCGGAGTCGATCCGAATCAGAGGCTTCTTCAGTCGCTGGGGATGGACTGTGTAATCCCAGCCATAGCGCCCCTTCACGCACAAGCGGCCCTGGTTGCCGGAACTCTCTCGCCCCTCAGCAAAAACGATCCCGTTGACCTCGCGATCCACGTGGTAGGTGATCGCACATCCGACGCCGCAATAGGGACAAACGGAATCAACCGGTTCCAGCTCGGCGCGCGGCCGAAGCGGCAGACCAATCGCCTTGTCCACCAGCGCACCCGTGGGGCAAGCTGCCGCGCATTCGCCACAGGACACACAGGTGCTCTCGCCCATCGGCTGATCCAGATCGAAAGCGATGCGTGACGCATGCCCTTTGCCAGAGCGGCCGAGCACTTCGTTATTCTGCACGTCGTTACAGGCGCGAATACATCGATCACAGAGGATGCAGGCCTGATGATCGACATCGATCACCTTCGAGCTGTCATCAATGCCACGGGCTAAAGGCGAGGCGCCAGTTCGGAAGGGCTCGCCGGTCGCGTCATAGCGACGCGACAGCGCGAGTAGTTCATTGTCGCCGAGCGCGACTTCGCGTCGATCGCCTGCTTCTGGCGTCGGTTGATCGCTCATCAGCAGATCGGTCAGCATCTTGCGGTGGCCTTCGAGCTCTTCCGAATTCGTCGTCACAACCATATTAGGCTGGCATTCGCGAACGCAGGCCGCAGCTTTCGCGCGCTCGCCCACATCGACGACACACATGCGACAAACGCCGACCGGTTCGAGCCCGGGCGTATGACACAGCGTGGGAATTTCGATGCCCGCAGCTTCTGCTGCTTCGTAGATCGTCTGACCTTCGAGCGCTTCGATTTCGATGCCGTCTACGGTGATCTTCATTCCGGAATGATTCCTTCAGGGAAGCTTCTCTCTATGGAAGAGCGAAGGCCCTCCAAATCGAGTTCGACCTCTAGACGACGGAGTGCTTCTTTGGGCAACCAGCCAACCTCTGTCCAGCCGCGCCCCAAATTGTAGCTTCGGATCATAAAATCCAGTCGTTCCCGCGGCAGCGTCACGCCTTTCGCAGGTCCATTTGGGATCGGCTCGGTCAGGAACCGCGCGGGCAAAGTGTCATCTTCTGGTTGCCATCCTTCGCGGATGTTAAATGCCTTTCGCAGGTCGACTATTCGGCGAGCAATCGTTTCGATTTCTGCGCCGTCGGCGTCGGTTCCCGCCACCGCATTTAGGAGCGTTGCGCTCTCATCATAAAGATCGTCGAATGCGCCGCGTACGAATTTGCAGAGTACGAGCGCATCGAGCACCGCAGCCCGGTCCTCACTCTCAATAGCGAGCGCAACAGATCTCGCGTCGCCGTGAAGCCTATTCGCTTCCTCGGAGAAGTCCGCCTCGTAGGCGCCGCTGCGATTGTGATCCGCACCGCGTGTTCCCACTGCAAGTCCAAGCGCCATAGTCTGAAGCGTCCGCGGCTCGTAGCCCGGAAGCTCGAGACCCTTCACCTGCGGCGCGCGAGAGAGGGCGTCGCCGCCGATCGATTCGGCCATTAGACGGGACCCCTCGGCCAGGAAATCGCCGAGTCCTTCACGAGTCGCAATCAAAGAGAGCCATTCGCTTGGGTCATCGCCGAAAACAGGCCCTCCCGAAAGCTCCCCGCGTTCACCACACTCCATAGCAAAGGCAAGCGTCGCACCAGCCGAGATCGTGTCCAGACCTAACGCGTCACATTTCGCGGCAGCCGCCAACACCAGATCCGGATCTGCGACACCGCATAATGGGCCGAGCGCGAAGAGGCTCTCGTACTCGATCCGAACATCCTTCGACTCGCCGCCGGGAGCTTTGTATCCGTATCGATGTTCACAGCCAATCGTACAGTCGGCACAGGAGGCACGGCGATGTTTACGATCCGATTGCCAGCGCTCCGCCGAGAGTGCCTCCGCACCCTCGAAATGACTCTCCTGAAAGTTCCGGGTCGGCAGCGCCCCCATCCGATCAAAGGCCAGCAGGTTTCCGATCGTGCCTATTTCGCTGTATTTCGCAGTCGCGTCGCCGCGCGCACGATCGCGCAGTCGGCGCGCCTGCCGCTCAACCTCTTCGGAATGAGCCGCAACCGTGTCATGGTCGCCGGAGACAACGATCGCCTTAAGGCGCTTCGCCCCCATGATCGCGCCAAGTCCTCCGCGACCCGCGTGCCTGCCCTCCGCAGAGATCGTCGCATAACGAACACGGTTTTCGCCGGCGATGCCGATCGCGGCGACGCGCCCTTCCTTAGAGAGTGCGGCCGCCGTTTCCCGCGCTGTTCGCCCCCAGTTCTGTGTAGGTCGAAGTATCCCGTTAACCCATTCCGAGGGTTCATCGCACTCGCCCACGAAGACAAGCGCATCGATGCCGAGCCGCTTTCCTTCGATCGCGAAATGACTACTCGCCAGCGCATCGCAAAGCCCGCCCGTAAGCGGAGACTTCCCTACGACGGCGAATTTTGCAGAGGTTGTCACGCCTGTTCCGACAAGCGGCGAGAACGCGAAGACCAGCGGGGCTTCCGGCGCGAAGGGATCGACCCCGACCGGCGCCTCTCTATGCAACAGCCAACTCCCGAGCCCGACGCCCCCGAGCACGCGTTCAAGAATTTTTGCCTCGATGGGAATTCGAGCAGACTCCCCAGTCCTCAGATCCACGCGCATATAGGCCATATGAAAACCGTTCATCCCTAGCCCCCCGCCAGAGCGTCAATCATGCTGATCCGCTCACCCGGTCCGACCGGGATAGAAAGATCCCGTACGAGATCGCGCCCTCCCAGAGAAGCGAGATAGCGCTTAGCCACGCGGCCCTCGTCCACAAGGCCAAGCTTTTTTGGCCACGTCGCTAACAAGTCTCCTAGCGTCCCAACGGGTACCTCGCGAGTCGACTCGGCCCCCAACTTCTGCGCCTGCTTGGCAGCTCGGCCGAGGAGTTCGACTACGCACGTCGCCTTCGCGTCAACAGACCTAATCGCTGACAGGTAGGCCTCAGGCGTATTAAAGCCTTCCCAAGGCGCTCGCGAAGGGGCCGACACCAACTCTTCCGCCGCAATTGCCTGATACCCCTGCGACTCGAGCAGGTCGCGGGGCCGGGATTTCCCTGCTGCCAGCAACATCTGCGCCTTCTCCGCCGCACCCGGACCATATACCGCGCATAACACCTGAACATGCCCATCGGACAGAGGCGCACACGCCCCGCCTCGAGCGAACATTTCTTCTACGAAAGCCGACCCCAAAAAGGGTGCATCGGTCCCCGTCACAAAAGTCGCATCCGCCGAGGCGGCCTCGAACCCCTCACGCAATCCTGCAAGCGGCCCACGTTCTGCCTCTCGGTCACGAACAATCCGAACATCCATGCCCAGAACCGGCAAATCTAAATCCGCCGACGTAACCACAACGACTTCATTGACGACTGATTGGAGCACGCCGACAACATGCTCGACCATTGTTTTACCGAACCAAGGAAGCCACGCTTTTGCACGGCCCATTCGCGATGAACGCCCGCCGCATAACACGATCGCTGCTCGCTTCGTCACGTAGCCCTATTCCAACCCATTTTATTTTACCGAGTCGCCGGAGAGGTTCGCGCCCGCCTCCGGGAATCTCGAGAGAATCGAAAGCAAGGGACCGAGCGCGACTTGCCCGAGGCCACAGATACTCGTCTGCGCCATAGTCTCGTGCAGAGACCGCAGGAGCGTCTCGTCCTCAGCCGATATTCGCCCCGCCTTCTCAATCATCGAAACGGCCTTCTCCGAGCCCATCCGACAGGGAACGCATTTCCCACAAGATTCGTTCCTAAAGAAGCGCGTGATCGACAATCCGACGTCGAGCAGATTTCGCCCCTCCGCCAGGAATACCGCCGCACCCGAACCGAGCATGCTTCCGCCGGCCGCCAGTGCGTCGAAATCAAGCGCGAGATCGAGCGCCTCCGGTCCGAGGAAATTGCTGGAAGCACCTCCCGGCGCGATGGCCAAAACTTCCGCGTCGTTCTTCATCCCGCCGTGCGCCTGCAGAATCTCGGAGAGCGGCAAACCCATCGGGTAGAGCCCAACACCGGGAGAGGCGACGTCCCCGCTCACGGAGATGAATTTGTGACCGGCGAAGCCTTCGCAACCAAGCGCGTTCCACCACTCGGCGCCTTGTCCCACGATCGAAACCGTATGCACGAATGTCTCGACGTTGTTGATCAGGGTCGGTTGGCCGAAGAGTCCCGCGTTCCCAGGAAAGGGCGGCTTATTGCGCGGTTCCCCGCGACGGCCTTCTATGCATTCAAGCAGCGCTGTTTCTTCGCCCAGGATATATCCACCCGGGGAAACGAAAACCTCGATTTCGAAATTGAAGTCCGACCCGAAGACCCCTTCGCCTAACATTCCTGCGGCGCGTGCATGCGCAATCGCTTCTTCGAGCGACTCGCGCTCGGCGCCGTACTCATGGCGGATAAAGACGATGCCTTTCGATGCGCCTATGCAGTACGCACCGATCGCCATGCCTTCGATCACAAGATGCGGCAAGTCGTGAAGCAGCTCGCGATCCTTAAAGGTTCCGGGTTCGCTTTCGTCCGCGTTGCAAATGACGTATTTCGGCGAGGCAGGCTCCGCTGCAACGAGTGACCATTTGCGCGCAGTCGGAAAACCGGCACCGCCCATGCCACGCAAGCCGGCAGCGTTAAGTGCCGCTACGGGCGCTTCTCGCGTCCCTGCGAGAACATCGCGCAAGACTTGGTAGTCGTCCCAGCCATGAGACGGAGCAGCGGCCACTTTCGAATATGGATCCGCTGCGGGCCAGCTTCGCTTCGGCCGCAGGATCGCATCTCGACGATTCGCGTCGGCGGCCGCGAGAATTTCCTCGGGATTCAAAGCGGACAGGACCCGGTCGCCAAGTGCCACGGCGGGCGCCAGATCGCAGCGCCCCAGGCAGGACACTTCCGTAATTTCTAGTGCTTCAGGAGAGTCCGCACGTTCCGCCGCGATATCAAGCAGCGAAGCACACGCCGACTCGGCGCCGGCCATTCGGCAAGACAGATCCCGACAAACCTCGACCTGCGCGCCCGCCGCCGGCTCGCGGCGGAAATGCGTATAGAAGGTCGAGACACTCTCCAGATTATGCATTGGGACTCGAAGTTCCGATGCCAAACTTTCGAGACGGTCCGGCGGAAGCCAGCCGACCTCTTCTTGGAGCGCGAGTAACGCGCGAACGATTCCATGCGAATCGGAATTCAATGAGCTCTCCATCTACCCAAGCAAGCATGCAGCCAGATTGAACGGCGATCGACCCGAGGCTATTCAGAAACGATCCCGAGGCCAAGCATTCGGCCTCCGGCAGAACACGTGAATCCTACCCCATTCTCTCGTGCCTCCGGAGCGGAACGGCCTACCTTCTACCCCCCATGCAAAACGCCCTCCCCGACGACTATCTATTTCGACTGCTGGACAGCGAAGAGCGAGACGGCCTCTTCGTGAGCCACGTCGAGCCCACGCCTTTTACCGGCGGGCCTTGGAATAAAGCCCACCAGCATGGCGGCGCAGTGTCTGCGCTCTTCGCCCGTGTGCTCGGTCGGCTCGATTCGCCGACGCCTATGCGATTGACGAGACTCACCCTAGAAATGTTTCGCGGTGTGCCGCTTACCCCGCTTCGTGTCGAAGCCCGCGTGATTCGTGGCGGAAAGCGGATCCAGTCCTCCGAAGCGACCATTTTTGATGGCGAGACCCCCGTCGCCCGTGCGACCGCTCTTCGCGTTCGACAGGCCAATGGACTCGCAGAACTCGTCGTTGCGGGTTCGATCGATCCGGACATCACGCCTCCACCTGAAGTCATCCCAGCCTTTGAGGCCCGCCCCGGCTTCGAGATTCCCGGCTACATCTATGCCTGCGAGATTATTCCCAATCCGGATTTAGTAGCCGGCGAGCATTCGACGTTTTGGGCCAAGCTACGCTGCCGCGTATTCTCCGGGGAAGAGCCAACCGGAATCGAGCGCCTCGCGGCGGTCGTAGACTTCGCAAGTGGGGCCGGGAATGCGATGGATTACACCCGTTTCAGCTCGATTAATCCCGACCTCACCGTCCATATCCTCACGGAACCGCGCTCGGATTGGATCGCGATTCGTGGGCGTACCCTGCGGGCCATCGATGGGATAGGGATGAGTCACGCCACGATTCACGACCTCAGGGGGCCGATCGCCGAGGCCTCTGCCTCATTACTGCTGGGAGAGCGCTAAAACACGCTTCCAGCGGGGCAGCGATGTGGCACAGAGGCGGTAAGATTGCCGCCGGCCGAGATGCGCGGAGGACTGTCGCTGATGATTCCGCAGGCGTAGCCAGTATTCAGATCTCGGCCAGACGGCCCGCTTGAAACGGCGCCGGCAGATCACACCCCACCACACATCACAGCACACCACAAAGAGACACACCGTTTAGACACGGAGATGGAGACGAGATGGGAAAGCTCGATGGACGCGTAGCAATCGTAACGGGAGCAGGACAGGGAATCGGCGCTGAAGTCGCGCGGACCTTTGCCGCAGAAGGCGCTTCCGTAGTCGTCAATGACCTCGGGGCGAACCTCGACGGCTCGAGCGTCGAAGGGACCCCCGCAGAAGAAGTCGCCAAATCAATCGTCGACGCCGGGGGCAAGGCCGCCGCAAATAACTGCAACGTGACCGACAGCGACGCCGTCAAAGCCCTAACAGAGCAAGCGATCGACGAATTCGGCAAGCTCGACATCGTCGTCAACGTCGCCGGCATACTTCGCGATTCCATGATCTTTAAAATGGAAGAGAGCCAGTGGGACGCGGTCATCGCCGTCCATCTCAAGGGCACCTACAACACGATCCGCCACGCCTCGGAATATTGGCGCGCCAATCGCGGCGGCGAATACCGCATCATCAACTTCATCTCGGGCTCGGGCCTGTGGGGTGCACCCGCGCAGCCCAACTACGCAGCCGCCAAGATGGGCATCGTCGGCCTCTCCAACAGCTGCGCCACCGCCCTCAACGGCTACGGCGTCACCGCGAACTGCATCGCCCCGGTCGCCTACACGCGCATGACCGCCAGCCTCGAAGGCAAGGCGACCGTCATGGACTACAGCCCGAATAACGAGAAAATCTCGACCAAGAACGTCGTCCCGCCGGTCGTCTGGCTCGCCGCCGAAGAGAGTGCGTGGATGAACGGCCGCATCATTCAATGCGGCAACGGACGCATCGGCCTCATCACGGAGCCTTCGGTCGAGCGCGAAGTTACGACGCCCGGCGTCTGGGACATGGACGTCGCCTTCGAAGAGATGAACACGTCCTTCAAGGAAGCGGTCGTCTACCCGAACCCCTTCCGCAAGCCGAAGGGCTGAGCGAGACCTTCGCGGGCCGTGAAGTTCACTCACGGCCCGCGCTTATCTCGGCCTCATCTGCACCGCTCCCGAGCGCCGCTGCCAGTCTCTGCGCCTTACTCGGCACGGCAGCTTCCGAAGCGTCTCAGAACCGGAAGCGCACGAGCAAACCAAAGTTGTGCTTCCCCGTATCGAGAATCGGGATCACAATCACGTCGTCGTCGAAGGTGTCCGTCATGACGTACGCGACGAGATTAGCGAGCGCTGCGCCGGCCACGACGTCGTACCAGTAGTGACGGTCCGCTTCGATGCGGCTGTAGCCCACGACCGCAGCCGCAGCATAAGTCGGGAGTCCCCATTTCCAGCCGTAGCGGTAATGGAGATAGGATGCGCCGGCAAAAGCCGCAGCCATATGGCCAGAGGGAAAGGATCTCGCGCCTCCATCGGGTCGCTCGAGATCCGTCGCGTACTTAAGGCCCTGCACGCCCCCCATAGTGATGCCTGTTCCAACTAACAGCTGAGCGACGCCCTCTTTGTCCTTCTTGGCGAAGGATACTCCGCCGGCGAAGGTCGGAATCGCGATTTGCGCGATGTCTCCGTAGAGTTCGAGCGCATCCTTGGCCCGAGCGGGGGGTGAAAAACTTGCGAGTGCGAGACTCAGAGAGGCCATTGCTAGGGCATTCGCAAAATAGGTTCGGGTCGCGCTGCGCACTAAAAACCGAGTCTTATACCGACACCCAAGGTGTCTACGGTCTGGCGAAAAAACTGACCATCCGGCGAACGACCGTGATAGAAGCGTGTAAAGAACTCAATGCGCCTATGGCCCTCTTCTTCATTTTCAATCCGTAGAGCCAAGAGCGCGGCGACGTCCGGAACAAAATCGTTCTCCTGCCGAACCTGAACATCGACACCGAATACCGGGCGCAGCCAACCCTCCGCGAACGCGACGGGACTCACCCATTCTCCCCCAAGCTGAAAGATGAGCGGATCGAAGGCGGGTTGCGGCGTAATAAGCACGCCAACGCCGCCGTACACACGGACGGCTTCGGTCCATTGCTTCGAGACGAGCATATCAATCGTCTCAAAGGACACGGAGTCACGGAGGCGTCCGGTTTCAGCAACGTACTCGTCGCCCAGATGCGAACTCAAATGGGAAAATCGCAGCTGCGTGACGACACCCCCGGCTTCGATCGTACCGAGGAACGCGACGAAGTAGTCCTCATTAGAAAGGTCGAAGCTACTCGCGGTGAGGTCGAAAACCGCATCGAGCATCGCCTGAAAGCCAAACTCCCATCGCCCCCATGATTCTTCAGCCGAGCGTATGAGCCCGATTGTTTCTCCAAAGCCGACCTGAGCAACGCTGTCGAATTCGTCGGTTCCGAAACGCCACTGATGCTCGGCGGAAAACCTCGGCCAAGACGGATCCGCCACAAGCGGCTCGAAGAGTTCTCCTGAGGGCAGCACTTCGATCGACGCCTGCGCTGTATCTTCCGCCCCGACGACCGAAGGCGCCATGCAAAGAAGAGCGACCAGAATCCGCAGAGATCTCACGCAACGAGTACAACGGCGCAAAATCACGGCCAGCGAGTCGTCCTTTCTCGGCTGCTTCGGCCTAACCGACTTCAGCAAATCGTCTTCGACCCGATCTATGCCGCTATCCATGGGGCACTGTCAATCGCACAAGCAAAGCCACAAAAGATGGCGGCGAACGCTAGTCCGCGTCCGAATCGGAGAAATGATAGACACCCCACTGGCCGGAAGTTTCGGAGACCGCCAGCTTGAGCTTTTGAATCTGCGTTCGGCCGAAACGCTCCGCAATACGGCGCACGAGTTCGCGACCGATCCACGTCGCCAAATTTTCAGCTGAAGAGTTGTTGATCGGCAATACGATCACTTCATCCGTCGGAGCCAAATACTGACACTCGCGATAGCGAACTTCCGTATGCCCATCGTCCCGTTCATTGATCTCGAGATCCGGATGCTCCCCGGGCAGCAGCCAGTGCTCATCCAGCCAATCGCAGAGCTCGCGAATCACGGGCTTCACCAAGATGAAGTCGATGACAATCCCCTTGTCCGTCAGTTGTCCTTCGATCTCCGCATCCACGTGATAGTTGTGGCCGTGAAGTCGTTCTTTCGACCCATCGGGAAAGATCAGGAAATGGGCACAGGAGAACTTAAAATACTCCTTGTGCATATGAATTGCCCAGCGCTCTGTCGACATCAGCCGAGTATGCCACAAGACGCTCCTTAGAAGACCAGCTCGGGCACACGAGACATTCGAGACTTGACCAAATCCCCTCGCAGTCGGAAGCTCTTGGCGATGACGACCTCCAAAGTGCCCGCTGATGAAAGTGCCCGCTATACGCCCAAGCTGCTCGGCGTGCTCAACCTTTCGCCGGAATCTATGGTGGAGGAATCGATCGCTGTGGGAGAAGAGGCCGTCGCCGAGCGCGCTGCCCTACTCGCGCGCACCGGCGCGCATTGGATCGACCTCGGGGGGCGATCGATCACGCCGGATGTTCCTATGGTCAGCGATGAAACCGAGCAGTCTCGCCTCAAGCCGGCACTCGAGCTGCTCAAAAATTCGAGGTCTGAGAGTTTCCAGGAGCGCATTTGCGTCGATACCTGGAGCGCGGCGACGGGATGCTTCGGGCTCGAACATGGTGCGGACGGCGTGAACTATACCGGCGGAGCCCTGCCAAGTTCGCTCTTGGACGCGGTTGCCGGGAAAGCGGCGACGCTCTTTTTGACATTCATGCCCTACGACAACGCCTATCAAATGCGGACCGCGGAACCGGCGGACGTCAGCGTCCAGGCCGTTCTCGATCATCTGGGTAAAAAAGTCGAAGCTGCCCGCGCGGCGGGAATCGAGCATCTCATTCTCGATCCGAACCTCGGAATCATCCACCCGACAACCGACGACCATCAGAAGATCCACCAACAGCTTGCGATCCTTTGGAACCTTGACGACTTCCGGTCGCTCGGCTGCCCCCTGCTGCTCTACGCCGCGCGCAAGCCCGAACGCCTGGCGCGAATCATGACCGCTTCTGCCTGCCTTCATGCGCGCGCCGACTATATTCGTACCCATACGCCCGAGATGATTTGGCAACTCCATCAAAGCGAGGCCTAACATGAAACCGAATGCGCCCCCATCCGGCAGCCTAGAAGGCCGAATCGCACTCGTCACGGGCGCTGCGCACCGACTCGGCCGCTCCCTCGCTTTGGCGTTCGCCGATGCCGGGGCGCACGTGATCATTCACTATCACACGAGTCAAAACGCAGCGGAGAGTCTCGTCGCAGCAATCGAAGCCAAAGGCCAGCGTGGACTCAGTGTCTCCGCAAACCTCGCCGACGCCGCCCAAGCCGAAACCGCGCTTCGCGAGGCCATCGAGACTATGGGCGGACTCGACATCCTTGTGAATAACGTCGGCACAATCGTCTGGAAGTCGCTGCAGGATCATTCACCCGAAGACTGGGCGGCTTGTTTGGGCGGCACCCTCTTCACGACGCTTCACGCGAGCCTAGCCGCACTCCCCGCACTTAGAGCCTCTGGCCACGGCCGCATCATTAACATCCTCGACGCAGATGCGGACGCGACGGATCCCGTCCCCTACGCCACCGCGTATAAGATCGGCAAGCGCGGCACGTTCACGCTCACTAAAACGATGGCCGTCGACGAAGGACCTCACGGCGTAACGGTGAACGCCGTATCCCCCGGCACGCTTGAGGATTCCGGCGAGAAGCCAGACCTCGGACAGATCCCGGCAGGCCGCTACGGCACTCACGCCGACGTCGAACATGCCGTCCTCTATCTAGCGAGCGATGCCGCCGGCTACGTGACCGGCACGCACATCAAAGTCTCAGGCGGATATCTCATCTAATCCGCGGACTTGGAATCGATCCCCTTGCGCACCTCAGAGTGTCCGCAAAGACTCCGGAATGGTCGGGGTGGAGGGATTCGAACCCCCGACTTTGAACTCCCAAAGCTCACGCTCTGCCAGACTGAGCTACACCCCGACCGATTTCGATTAACGCTGACTGAGCCGTCGATCAAACGCCTTCGCAGGTGGCAAGGACCACGCGAGGCACCCGCCAAGCTTACAGAATTCCGAGCCGCTGTCGTCTCTATGTCGCACGTCCCACTGAACAATCCTCCCAAATGGCAGCGATGCGGCAACTAAACCTCGAATCTACGCCGCTCCGTCTACCCCCGGGAGCGCGAAGGGCTGCTGAGCCAGCCAGCCAAGCAGATCGCGCATCGCGTTCTGGTTGATCTCGTGGCCCATTTCGTATTCGCCCCAGGCTGCCTCGATGCCGAGTCCCTTGAGCGCCTCGAACGCAGCCTTTCCCGAATCGATCGCGACCATCGGGTCGGTCGTGCCGTGGATCAACAGCGTCGTCAAATCCGCACGCGCCTCGTCGGGCTGCAGCGAGCCAAGGACCTCCTCCGGAAGCCAAGTCGAAAGCGCGACAAGCGCCGCATAACGGTCGGGCCGGCCGAGCGCCAAGTCATAGGCCATCACACCGCCCTGGCTGAAACCCATGATCACCAAGCGATTCGGGTCGATCGGATAATGCTCGAGGGCATCGTCCACGAACCCTTCAAGCACCCCCCGCGCACCGACGAGCGCCGTGGGATCGATCTCGCCGCCCCCCGAAATTGGGAACCAAGCGTACGCGCGCTGCCCCGGCTCGGGCTCGATCACGATCGGACCCTGCGGACACAGGAACATCACCTGCTCACCGGGTACGGCTTGATTCACGAGCGGTGCGATTCCCAGGAGGTCGTGCGCGTTTGAACCAAATCCGTGCAGCGCGAGAATCGTCGGGAAGGGTCCCGCGCCGGCGGGGATATGAGCGGCGTGCATGAGTTCCATTGAGTGCCGGGCTCCTTCTTAGGGCGTCTTGTGGTGATCTGTCGGTCGTCTTTTGGCCAGCTGGCCAACGCTCGGCCCGCTCAGAGGAGCGAGCGAACTCAGTCGTGTGACCTTTGGCGCGGAGGGTACAGGGCTCGCCTGTCCGTGCTATCCATGCGAGCCGAATTCCCGGTCCTAGGCGAAAATCTTCGCGAGCAAGCGAGCTTCGTCACGGACCAGATTTTCGAACCGGAAACGGACGCGTAGTTCTACGCCCACTTATTCGCGTGTAACGCGAAGAGGCGCGTAGCGATTGCAGGCCTTCGATTCTGCTGCATCCCCGCTGAACAGTCGTCCGAGTGGCTTCGAACCATGCCGGAACCCGCGTGTGGCTCAACTCCCGAACACAACAGACCGCATCACCCGCTCAAGGCGGATGCCGATGCCAGGAACAACCGAAATGACCGACCGGAACGCCCGCGCGAAAAGCCTCTTCGAAAAAGTCTGGGACGCACACACAGTGCGCGAGCTCCCGTCGGGCCAGACGCAACTGCTTATCGGCACCCACCTCATTCACGAAGTCACGAGCCCCCAAGCCTTCGCCATGCTGCGAGAGCTCAACGTGCCGGTCCGGTTCCCTGACCGCACCTTCGCCACCGTCGACCATATCATCCCGACCGATGATCAATCCCGCCCCTTTTCGGATGAACTCGCCGAAGCCATGATGAGTGAGCTCGAGCGCAACTGTCGCGATCACGGCATCACCTTCTTCTCGCCCCAGAGCGGGACCCAAGGGATCGTCCACGTCATCGGCCCGGAGCTCGGCCTGACCCAGCCCGGCATGACGATCGCCTGCGGTGATTCGCATACCGCGACCCACGGCGCCTTCGGTGCCATCGCTTTCGGCATTGGCACGAGCCAAGTCCGAGATCTGCTCGTTTCACAATCGATGGCGATCGCGCCCCTAAAGGTCCGGCGCATCAATGTCACAGGTAAACTCCCCCCCGGCGTCTACGCCAAGGACGTCATCCTGGCGATCATCCGCAAGCTCGGCGTGAATGGAGGCGTCGGTTATGCATACGAGTACGGAGGCGAAGTCTTCGACCGCATGTCCATGGAAGAGCGCATGACCGTCTGCAACATGTCCATCGAAGGCGGCGCACGGTGCGGTTACGTGAATCCCGACCAAACGACGGTCGACTACCTGCGCGGCCGCCGCTTCGTTCCCGATGACGAGAATTTTGCCGCCAAGGCCGAAGGCTGGCTCGAGCTGGCTTCGGATGATGGCTGTCACTACGACGACGTCGTCACGATCGACGCCTCGATGATCGAGCCCTCGGTCACTTGGGGCATCCATCCCGGACACAACTTGGGCGTCAGCGAAGCGATTCCGACTCCTAACACGGTCCCCGACGATGAGCGTGTTGGCGTCGAAGAAGCGCTTGAGTACATGGACTTCGTAGCTGGCGCTTCGATCGCAGGCACGCCGATCGATGTTGCCTTCATAGGCTCCTGCACGAACGGCCGAATCTCGGATCTGCGTGAAGCCGCCAAAGTCGCGAAGACCGGTCATGTCAAGGACGGCGTGCGCGCGCTCGTCGTGCCCGGCTCACGCGCGGTTCAAAAGCAGGCCGAAGACGAAGGCCTGCCGGAGATTTTCCGCGCAGCGGGCTTTGATTGGCGGGAGCCCGGATGCTCGATGTGCCTGGCCATGAACCCTGACAAGCTGAAGGGACGCGAAGTCTGCGCCTCATCCAGCAACCGTAACTTCAAGGGGCGCCAGGGCTCGCCATCGGGTCGCACACTCCTCATGTCACCAGCCATGGTGGCAGCAGCAGCAATCGCCGGAGAAGTCACCGACGTCCGAAACGTCGGATAAGATACTCTCCTCTCAGACCCAGCTGCTGACTCCGACTAACATGAGCCAGCAAGATTCGCAAATCAAAGCGAAACCAGAAAGAAAAATCATGAGCAACGACAAGCTGACCAAAATCGACTCCGTCAAAGGTACCGGCTGCGTCGTCCGGGGTGACGACATAGATACGGACCGCATCATCCCGGCTCGCTTCATGAAAGAAATCACCTTCGACACCATGGGCGAGCACGCCTTCGAAGACGCGCGCCTTCAGGCGAAGGGGCAACACCCGCTCGACGACGAGCGATTCGCCGGCGCCGGAATCCTGATCGTCGGCCAGAACTTTGGCTGCGGCTCCTCCCGTGAGCACGCTCCGCAGTCGCTCATGCGATTCGGATTCAACGGCTTCATAGGCGGCAGCTTCGCCGAGATCTTCTTCGGCAACTGCACGGCATTAGGCCTCCCCTGCGTCACGCTCGCAGACGAAGACCTGATCAAGCTGATGGACTCCGTCGAGCTCGACCCGACCCAGGAGATCACAATCGATGTAGCGGGTAACAAAGTTCGCTGCCGCGCCGGCGACCTCGAAGCCGGCATCCCCACAGGAACCCGCCAGCAGCTACTTGAAGGCGCCTGGGATGCGACGCAGGTTCTTCTCGACGCCGGCGACCAAATTGAAAAGACCGCAGCGGCACTGCCTTATTAGGAAGACCTCCGGATTCGATGCTATTTCGGCTGGATTTCCGCGCCTACTTCCCGCTAAAGCTCGGATCCCGCTTCTCCACGAAAGCGGTCGTTCCCTCGACGCGGTCGTCTGACGCGAAGCTCAGACCAAATGCTCGCTGTTCCAGAGCGTGAGCCGTTCGCACGTCCGCGTCTTGGCCTTGCTGCATCACTTCCTTTGCGAGCCGCGTCGCAACCGGGCCACGCGCAGCCACGGCTTCACCGGCAGCAATCGCGGCCGGGAGTAATTCCTCGGGCTCGAAAACCCGATTCACGAGCCGGATATTCGCCGCGTCCGCGGCAGCGATCGGTTCGGCCACCAATACGAGCTCCTTCGCCCAAGCCAGGCCTACGCGGCGAACCAGACGACTCGTTCCTCCGAAGCCAGGAATGAGTCCCAGCTTCGTCTCGGGTTGACCGATCTTGGCTTTCGTGGAGGCGTAGATCCAATCGCAGCAAAGGGCGAGCTCGCACCCCCCTCCGAGCGCGAAGCCGTTCACTGCGGCGATCGTCACGATCGGTAACTCTTCGAGGCGCCCAAAGATTCGATGTGCCTTGGCTGAAAATGCCTCGGCTTCAAGGGGCGTCATTCCCTTCATCTCGGAGATATCCGCACCGGCGACAAATGCACGACCTGCACCTGTCACGACGACGGCTCGAATGCCGGCATCCGCTTCGATCTCGTCGACCGCGAGATTGAACCTGTCGACCACCGCCGCATTGATCGCGTTCAGCGCGTCGGGGCGGTCAATCGTCACGATCGCGACAGCGCCCTTTTTTTCGAGTCGTACCAAGTCTGCCATAGCCGGGGATCTCCGTATCACCTTGGGGCAGCCAGAGGGGCCACCGCGCGCGGGAGGGTAACGCGTCAACCGACGGTTTCCGCCGATCAATCCGAAGAGCCGGCCAGCGTGATATCGTCGTGATCTGAAACCCATCCCGCGGACACCAGCAAGACGCCCATGCTGGCCCCGCTCGAACCAGGAGCTTCACCATGGCCGCCGCTGCCCCGATCATTGCGCTTATTTCTGCTGGCCTCGCCTTCGTCGGATTAGCGGGCGCGTTCCTCGGAATACTGCCGCCTATGGCCGGCTTTCAGACCTTCATCGCGGGCTGCCTCGCTGGCGGACTCTTCTCAACAATCATCGCGCTCGTCGGCATCTTCCTGACCCGCGGCGGCGTAGACCCCGAAGGCCGAATGCGCGCCCTGATGGCCCTCGCAATTGGACTCGGCCTGATGATCATCGTTCTCGGAGCAGCCTCCACCGGCGGCGATGCACCCCCGATCAATGACATCACGACGGACCTCACGAACCCACCCGCCTTCGCCGACGCTGACCTCGTCGCGGACTATCGCGGTCGCGACATGAGCTACCCGCCGGAATTCGTAGAGATCGTTAGCGAACACTACCCCGATCTCGCGCCCGTACGGGTTTCTGCTGCACCGGCAGACGCTTTCCTGCGGAGCCTTCGTGCAGCGGAAGCCCTCGGCTGGGAAATCATCGCGAAGGACGGTCCCGGCGGCGCATTCTACGCAAAGGACGTGACCTCGATCTTCCGCTTCGTCGATGACATCGTCGTGCGAATCACGCCCGACGGCACAGGTTCTTTGATCGACATCCGCTCAAAGTCACGAAAGGGACGCGGGGACCTCGGCGCGAACGCCATGCGAATCCGAGCCCTTGTGGCCGAACTCGAGGGCTAGACGCCTTAAATCGAAAACCCGTAACTGGAAACCCGCAACGGGAAACCTAAGGCGGCGCGAGTAGTTAGGCCCCTGGATTCGCGTCCAGAGCGGCGCAGAGCCGCACGATCGCCATCATGGCATCAAAGGTCTGCGTTGTTCGCGAGGCCGGGCCATCCGCGCAAAGCTCGGCGAAGCCGCCATCCCCGGCCTGTTCTTCAAGCAGCTGCTCCAGCAGCTCGACCACATCAAAGGTAGCCCCAGGCATCGCCTGCGCGTCACACGTGAGAAGCACTCGCAGCGTCGCTACGGCGTCGACCGCACGACTCCGAAAGCCCTTCTCGAGCGCCCGCCCGCACCACTGAAGCGCTTCATCTGCTTCTTCATCCGGCACGTTCGTATAGAAGTGGGCATACGCGAGCATCGCTGCATAACCGTCATGCTCTACGGAATCCGGCGTGAACCGCGTCGCCAGAAAGACCCCAGCCGCCTCGAGGTGACTCGTCTTCGAAAACGGTGTCCGACCGAGAATCCCGGCGATCATCCCCGTCCAAAAAACCTCGGCCTGCGCGACCGCTTCAGCGTCCCCAATGGCTGGCACGCGATAGGCACCGTCGGGCTCCTGGCACGATTCGACGAAGCGAACTGCGCGTTCGACCCAAGCTGCATGCAGCATGCGAGCATCTGCGACCGTCAGCAGCGCCTCGAGAGTTCCGACGAGCGCCAAGGAGCGAAAGTCCAAGCTCGATAGATCCGTCGGTGGAAAACCGAGCCCTCCCCCACTCATTAAAGTCGACGGCGGCAGACTGCCGTCCTCCGCCTGTGTCTCGCCCAGCTTTCGCCCCAGATCTTCTCCAGGTCGTGCCTCGCAAAGCACCTGTGCGCGAAGGAGCGCCCATTGATCTGGCTGAGTTTCAAGAAACCGGTAGGCGCGCTCGAGGTGTTCGGCTGCGCGCGTGCGAAGCGCTTCAATCTGCGCGGAATCATCCGCTTCATTGCCGCCGCTATTGCCTGTATCGAGGGTCACTATGCTCACGCACCTGAACTTAGTCGGCCCGAGGCCACCGCGCCGCCCAACTCGTTGGCCAACTCTCTCGAGGTCGCGATCCCGATTCGGCACGAGCCAGCTAAGCTCCCGCCTCACCTGCGAGCGAGCCATGAGCGACCCTACCCCCTCTTCCTCTAAATCCACCGAGACGCACCCCCAGGAGTATCCCGGCAACCGGCTTCATCTGGAGACGAGCGCCTATCTCCGCCAGCACCAGCACAACCCGGTGAACTGGCTGCCTTGGGGCGAGGAAGCCCTGGAACTCGCGCGACGGGAGGATCGCCCGCTCTTCGTCTCCATCGGGTACAGCGCCTGTCATTGGTGCCACGTGATGGAACGCGAATCTTTCGAAAATCCGGAAATCGCGGCGGCCATGAACGACGCGTTCATTTGCATCAAGGTCGATCGCGAAGAGCGACCCGATGTCGACCAAATTTATATGGAGACCGCGCTTCGCCTGAACGGGAACGGGGGCTGGCCGCTCAACGCGATCTGCACCCCGGACGGCCGTCCCTTCTTTGTCGGCACCTATTTCCCGCCGGAGTCGCGTGGCAACGCCCCGAGTATCCTCAACGTGATCGACGCCATGAAAACCGCCTGGCGGGATCAGCGCGATCAAATCGAAGAGAATGCGGGCACCATTGCCGAGACCCTCGGAGCCAAGCTCGAAGGCGAGGCCGAGAAGCTCCCTGGTGCGCATAGCATCCCGGAAGCCGCCCGCATGATTCTCCGCAGCGCAGACCAGGCCCATGGCGGCTTCGGCCAGGCACCCAAATTCCCGACGCCCACGAATCTCGAATTCCTGACGACGTCCCTCGACTTTCTGCCACACGAAGAAGCCACATCGACGGCACAGTTCCTTTCGCTAACCGCCCGCGAAATGGCACGCCGTGGCCTGTACGACCAAATCGGCGGCGGCTTCCATCGCTACTGCGTCGACGGGAGCTGGACGATCCCGCATTTCGAAAAAATGCTCTACGACCAAGGACAGCTGCTCTCCTTCTATGCAGAGCTCGCGCGCCGCGCACATGATGCGGCGGACCTGCTCTGGCCGATCCGCGAAACGGCTGCGTACTTAAGACGTGAGATGCGCGGCCCAACCGGCGCCTACTATGCGAGTCAAGATGCGGACAGCGAAGGCTGCGAGGGCAAATTCTTCGTGTGGACACCGCAACAAATCGCCGAGGCGCTAGGTGACGATGCCGATCCATTTTGCACAACTTATGGCGTTCGTCTCGTCGGGAATTTCGAAAATGGCACGACTCATCTCGTCGACGAAGCGCGGGCAGAGCGAAGCCAACTCGCTTCGGCTCGCGCAGTACTGCTCGAAGAACGCAAAAAACGAATCGCTCCAGAAACTGATCGCAAACATGTCGCAGCTTGGAACGGCTACGTCATCTCGGGCCTAGCGCGGGCGGCCTCCGCTCTCGACGATGGCGAAATGCTTTCAGATGCTGCGCGGGCCGCCGAGTTCATCTTCACAGAAATGGTCGATGCCAAAGGGCATCTCTATCGCGTGCATAACGAGGGCGAGCCTCGGATCACCGGCTTTCTTGACGACTATGCCGCCATGCTTGGCGCGGCTCTCGACTTATATCGCGCGGGCGCAGGCGACCCCTACCTGTGTCGGGCGAACGATCTGGCCACGCAGATCGTTGATCGCTTCGGGGATACTGAAACGGGCGAGCTCTTCCTCAGCCCCGCCGATAGCGGAAACCTAATTCTCCGCCCACGCTCTGATCGCGACGGCGCCACACCGGATGCGGCCGGCCTTGCGATCCTCGGACTCGTTCGACTCGACGGGCTTTCCGAGAATGCCAATAGCGACAGAGCAACGTTCATAGAGCGTGCCCTCGCGGAACAAGCGCTCGCCATCGAACGAGCCCCCCATGCGTTCCCGACCCTCCTGCGTGCGGTAGCGCTCCAAACGCGAGGACTCTCGGTGGCCGTGATCGTGGGCGACCCCAGCGATCCCAAAACCGCCGCACTCGCCAGCCGAGCCCGCCGCGTGCTCCGCCCCGAAGATGCGGTTGTCGTGACTGCTCCGGGTGCCGCGCCGGCGACCGGCGTCGCTGCCTCATGGCTCGCCGGGCGCACAGCCGCCGACGGTCGTCCGACTGCCTATATTTGTCTCGGCAGCAGCTGTTCGCTGCCTGTTCAAGAACCGGCCGAACTCATTGCTGAGCTCGTGCCCCAAGCCCGATAGGCGAGCCCCTCAATAATGTCCGATCCAAAGCGTCCCTCGACGGTCTCCGCTCCACAGAAGCGGGACTCAAGTAACTACGGCACGGGCCATGATGATGGGCTTGAGCCTCTGGTGCCATTGGACGTGGGGCGACTCGACTCGGTCAATGCCCTCGTCTCTGCGATGTCCAACACTGCATTCGGTGGACGGCGGCTCGGCGAAGCCGCTGATGCGCTTGAAGAGATGGTGCGAGACGAATCCTGCTTCCGCGTGGTCACGATCTCCGGTGCAATGACGATCGCCAAACAGGGCCTCGTGCTATGCGAGATGATCGACCGCGGCTGGGTACAGGCCGTTGTGGCGACCGGCGCACTCATGACCCACGGCTTCGTTGAAGGCGCGGGCATGCTTCACTTCAAGCATCGCCAATCCATGAAGGACGAAGACCTCTTCGAGCGCGGCTACAACCGCGTCTACGACACGATCGAACTCGAAAAGAACCTCGATGACGCGGAAGTACTTTTGGATGCTGTCTTGTCCGAAATCGAGCCGGGCACGACGATCTCGAGTCATCATCTTCTTTCTCAAGTCGGACACATGCTCGATCGGAATGATGTCGGTCGAGCGATCCTGCGAAGCGCAGTTCAAAAAGAAGTTCCGATCTATGTCCCGGCGTTCACCGACTCGGAACTTGGGCTCGACTTCGCGATCCATAATCGGAAGCTACGC
>DGPZ01000185.1 GCA_002390675.1 Deltaproteobacteria bacterium UBA4427 | reverse complement strand
CCGGTGGTTCGTTCGACCCCCTGAAGTGCTTTTGAAGCAGGCGCGGAGGTAGAGCTGACCCGGTCTCTCGCGCGCGCCGGGCTCGTTTGGAACCCGAATAAAGAGGAGAGATGAAGATGGGCAAGCTTGCTGGGAAAGTGGCGGTTGTGGTTGGCGGAGGGGGCGGAATCGCGAGTGGGATGACGCTCGCGCTCGCGAAAGAGGGGGCAGACATCGCGGTCGTCGAACGCGTTGCAGAAAAAGGCGAGGCGGTCGCGCGCGAAGTTGAGAAGACGGGTGTTCGCGTTTTGGCGATCGAGTGTGACATCACGGATCGCGCGCAGGTCGACGCCGCTGTCACACAAATACTCGCAGAACTCGGCAAGATCGATGTCCTCGTGAACAACGCGACAGGCGTGACGATTGCAACTTCGAACTTGCCCTTCATCGAACATACGGAATCCGACTTCGATCGGATTTTCGCGGTGGACGTCAAGGGAACTGTGCATTTCATGCAGGCCTGCTATCCGCACTTCAAGGCGCAGGGCGGTGGGAAGATCATCAACTTTTCTTCGGGCGCGGGATCAGAGCGCCTCGCCGGCTTCGCGGCCTACTCCTCTGCGAAGGAAGGTGTGCGTGCGATTACAGGTGTCGTCGCCAAGGAATGGGGCCCCGACAACATCAATGTAAATGTGGTCTGCCCGGCCGCCATGACGCCGGGGATGAAGTCCTTTGTCGAGAACCATAAAGATCCGGAGTTCAAGAAGAAGGCTTTTGGCGATCGGCCGATCAATCGACTTGGCGACCCCGAGCAGGACATCGGCCAGGTCGTGGCATTTCTGGCCAGTGCGGAATCCGACTTCATGACGGGGCATACGTTCTGGGTCGATGGTGGGGGATCGATTCATGCCTAGAGGTAGTGACTACTTCGAGATCCAGAACCTGCTCCATCTTTACTCGGAAGCCGTCGACCGCGGGGCCTTCGAAGAAGTCGGCGCGATGTTCGAACACGCGGATGTGTATTTTCCGGGGAACGACGAGCCCGCGGTTCGCGCAGGCAGTCGTGATTTCGGGAAACATCTTGCGAAGTGGACGCGCCGTTTTCCCGAGACGGGCGGTACGCCTCGCACGCGCCACCTCTGTACGAATCTGATCATCAACTTCGACGATGACACCCATGCGCGGACGCGGACGTATTTCGTGGTGTTCCAGGGAACCGACGAATTGCCACTCCAGCCGATCATTACGGGCAGCTACCACGACCGCTTCGAGAAGGTCGAGGGCGTCTGGCGTTTTACGGAACGGCGCGAGCTTGTAGGCGAAACGGGGGACTTGTCTGCCCATCTCTTGCAGAGCTACGACGGACCGACTGGCGAATGACCCGCGATGCGGATCGCGTTTTCGAATCGCTGGCCAAAGGTCTGGCGAAGATGAGTTCTATGGAAGCTGAAAAGCCGAGCTAGTTCTGGAAACTTGACTTCGAAGGGCTTTCAGTACCGCAGGCGATCCCCGCTATTCCATATGGCGGATGCCTCGGGCGCACCAGACGGGCTTCCGAACCAGGAAATTCACTCGAATCAATACGGTGCGAGCATCGGTCAGCCGGTTAGGATTTCGAGATGCCGAATTCAGATCGAATCCCTGCCGCCGATGCCGCCCTCAAGAATTTCCTGACCCACGCGAACCTGCCAGCGCTGCTGCCTGCGATCGTGCAGCTGACCGGGGACGCCAGTCTGCTGACCCGTTTCGCGCCGCCGACGACGCCGATGATGGGCGCGGTTGAAGGGGACCTCTCTCCTGTGGATCAGGCAGCGATTCGCGAGATCGCGTTCGATGCGCTCGTCGCCTATCGCGATGGCGATGGCACTCTTCCGTCGCTTCCGTCGGACGAGACCCTCGTCGAGATGATGAACTGGTGCGCCGGGGAGCCGCTGCCCCCCGAGTATGTGCCGCTTGCAATCGAAGAAGCCGCGCTTGCCGAGGCCGATCCTCGGCATTTTGAATGGAACGCGCCGCCTGATGCGAAGACCCTCGAGGACTATCACGTAATCGTGATTGGCGGAGGCTTTGGAGGGATCTGCGCGGGTATCCGTCTCGGCCAGGCCGGAATCGCGCATACGATCGTCGAGAAGAACCCTGAGCTCGGTGGGACCTGGCATGAGAACAGCTATCCGGACCTGCGGGTCGATGTCCCGAATCATTTCTACTCGTTCTCGTTCGAGCATAATCCGCACTGGTCGAATTACTTTTCGATGCGCGACGAGATCAAGGGCTATGCGAACGATGTCGCGAAGAAGCATGGCGTCGACGGGCATGTTCGTTTCGGGACGGAAGTCCTACGCGCGGTCTACGACGATGCGAGTGCGATCTGGAAGGTTCGCGTCCGGGGCGCGGATGGACAGGAGGAAGTTCTCGACGCGAACGCGGTGATTAGCGCGGTCGGCATGCTGAACCGACCGCAGACGCCGGACATTGAGGGCCTCGATTCGTTTGCGGGGCCCAGCTTTCACTCGTCCTCCTGGGACCATGATCTCGATTTCAAGGGAAAGAGGGTCGCGGTGATCGGGACGGGCGCAAGCGCCATGCAGTTTGTGCCGCGAATCGCCGAGCAGGTCTCGGAGCTCACGATCTTTCAGCGTTCAGCGCATTGGGCCTCCTTCAATGAGAAATATCGGGCGGAGATCGAAGACGAGTTTAAGTGGTGCCTCGCACATATTCCCTTCTACCACAGCTGGTACCGCTTCCTGCTCTTTTGGGCGGGTAGCGATCGCGCCTTCCCTGTCTTTCAGATCGATCCCGCCTGGGAACACCCAGAGCGTTCGACGAGCGAGGCCAACGACCTCTTCCGCATGGGCGCCTCCATGTACATCGAAGATCAGCTCGGTGGCGACCCGGAGCTCATCAAAAAGTGCCTCCCGGATTATCCGCCCCTCGGCAAGCGTCCGCTGATGGATAACGGTTGGTACTCGACGCTCGTTCAAGATCATGTCGAGCTGCATAACGACGGAATCGAGAAGATCGTTCCCGAAGGCGTCGTCACGAAAGACGGCCGAACGATCGAGGTCGATATCTTGATTCTGGCAACGGGCTTTCATGCTGGGAAGTTCTTATGGCCGATGGAGATCGAAGGCCGTGACGGCGCGATCCTGAACGAGAGGTGGGAGGGTGGCGAGAACCCGAAAGCCTATCTCGGGATTACGATGCCGGAGTTTCCCAATCTTTTCTGTCTCTACGGACCGAATACGAACCCGGTATTGGGCAGCGTCATCTACATGCTCGAGTGTCAGACGACCTACATCATGAGCTGCCTGCGTGAGATGCTTGAGAACGGACATCGGTCGATCGAGTGTCGCGCGGAGGTTCAGGACGAATACTACGAGCGTCTAGATACTGCGATGGACGGGATGGTCTGGCGGCATCCGAAGGTCAGCAGCTACTACAATAATAAGCATGGTCGGGTGATCACTAACATTCCCTGGACCATGTATGCCTATTGGGACATGACGAAGGCCGTCGACCTTAAGGATTACAAGGTCGTATGAGCTTGGGACGCGTTCGATGATCAAGAGGGTCGTACTTGGGATCGCCTTACCGATAGGTGTGTTAGGCATCGCAATCTTGGCGGTGACGGTTTTTTCTCGCGCGGTGTCCGGCCCCGAGCCACTGTTCACAATCGAGCATACGACGGAGATCGATGCGTCCCCGGCGCATGTCTGGTCGATCCTCTTAGACCTTGAGCGCTGGCCCGAGTGGAACACATACGCGATTGGGGTCGAAGTCGAGGGTGAGGTCGCGATTGGAACGCGGCTCGTCGTCACGATCGTGCAGGATGATTGGCCGGACCCGCTGGTCGTGACGCCCGTTCTGACGCGGCTCGATCCTGGCCGCGAGCTCGGTTGGCACGGTTCTCTCGGACTCGAAGGTGTCCATGAGACCGATCACTATTTCCAGCTAGACCCTCTTCCTACAGGTGGAACCCGCTTCCATCATGCGGAAGAATTCCGGGGATGGCTCGCGGGATTGGTTCCTGAGGAGGCCGATCGAATTCATACCCTGCACGCCTTTGAACGGATGAACGCCGATCTTAAGGCCCGTGCCGAAAGCACCGACTGAACTAGTCTGAGTCTTTAGACGCTTAAAGAAGGAAATATTCGCCATGGCTGCTGCCGCCGACCTCCCCCTCGACCAGCTTGATGTCATTAACCCAGAGTCCTTTGAGGCTCATGGCTATCCCCATGAAGCCTGGGAGCGCTTACGCCGCGAATCGCCTGTCCACTATTTCGGCGACTCGCCGGTTCCGTTCTGGGCGATCACGAAGCATGCGGACATCACGGCCATCAGCAAGCAGCCCGACCTGTTCTTGAACGGCCCGCGTCTCTTCGTGCATCCCGAAGTCTCGAACATGCAGGAGGATCTCGAAGCGCAACAGGGTTTCGATCGACCCGCGACGCTCATCGAGATGGATAACCCGCAGCACAGCGCTTATCGCAAAATCATCAGCTCCCGATTCACACCGGCCGCGCTCAAGAAGATTCACGCGGAAGTCGATCGGATCGCGCGAAAGTTCGTCGACGAGATGCTCGACGAAGCAGATGGCGGAGAAGCGGAAGTCGACTTCGTCGACAAAATTGCGGCTCCACTTCCGATCGCCGTCATCGGTTGGTTGCTCGGCGTGCCAGAGCCGGATTGGCCGCAGCTCTACGACTGGACAAATCGGATGATCGGCTTCGACGATCCTGAGTTCAATCCGTCGGACGTCGAGAGCGACAGCATGACGGCGATGGTCGAACTATTTACATACTTCTCTTCGATCGTGGAGGATCGGAAGAGCAATCCACAGGACGATCTGATCACGCTCTTCGCCCACGCTGAGGTCGACGGGCAGAAGCTGCCGCCGATGGATGTGCTCGCGTGGTGCCAAATTATCGTGGGCGCCGGGAATGAGACGACGCGCAATGCGACGAGCGGCGGCATGCTTGCTTTGATCGACCACCCCGAAGAACGACGGCGTCTGCTCGCCCCGGGCAACATGCGATCGGGCATAGAGGAGATTCTGCGTTGGAGCTCCCCCGTGATTCATTTCGCGCGGACGGTTGCGGAAGACACGGTTTTCAACGGTCATGCTTTCAAGAAGGGAGATACCCTCGCGCTCTACTACCCCTCGGCGAATCGGGATGAAGACGTTTTCGACGCACCGTATCGCTTCGATGTCGCACGGCGACCGAATCGACATCTCGCGTTCGGTGTGGGCGAACATTTCTGTGCGGGAGCCCACGTTGCACGGCTCGAACTTGAGATGGCGTACAAGTACTTGCTGCCGCGACTCAAAGAAGTCGAACTCGCGGGCGAACCGGACCGGCTCCGCTCGAACCTGATCGGAGGCATCAAGCGACTTCCGATCCGGTTCAAGGTGCAGCCCGCCTAGCGGGTGCTCGGAGCGAACTGTCCGAGCATTTTTCTCAGGAAGGGGCAGGGGTAGCCCCCTAGGAGCCGGTTTTTCATAAGGCCTAATATCGGTGGTGCGAAAAATGGGGCTTGCTTTTCCTATCCCCGTCGGATTTTTTGTGGTGAAAAATGGGGCATCTGCCTGGCTAGCGAACGTCCTGTTCCGGTGAGGGGTCACCGCTGCTCTATGCGTTCAAGGACTAGGGCGACGATGACCGCGCCATGCATCGCCTTACTGTTCGAGGCGAGCCTTCCGCATAGTCTAGTATCGTCCGTGTAGTGACCTGCTGTGTGCCGCTGGCTGCCGGCTCCTGCTTCGTTGAAGTAGTCATGCGGCAGACTTCATGGCTTATCGCTTCACAAAACAAGGACTTCGTATGGCAATCGATTTCGCACCCTACACGGACGACTGGAAAACCGACCCCTTTCCGATCTATCGCGAGATGCGCGACGAAGCTCCGGTCTACTTCGCAAAGCATTCGTCGAGCTGGTGCGTCTTCCGCTACGACGACGTCGAGCACGTCCTGAAAACGCCGGAGACCTTCTCCTCCGACACCCGTCAGGCCAGCCGCAAGCTCAGTATGGAAACCCTGATCGAAATCCAAACAGGGATCCGGCTCTCGCTCGCCCTGCGCGTCATGCCAACCACCCTCGCGCGTTCTCGAATGCTGATCCTCGAAGGCGGCGCTCAACATCGCGACATGCGCAAACTACTGAACCGCGGCTTTAAACCGAAGAACGTCCTCGACTGGGAGAGGCGCATTCAGGAACTCGTCGGGCAGTGTATCGCCGAACTGGACCTGGGCGGCAGCTTCGACCTCGTTTCTCAGCTGGCTCTTCCCCTACCTACGATTGTGATCGCCGAGATGCTCGGCGTCGAGGTGGAACGGCGAGCCGACTTCAAGCAATGGTGCGATTCCATTCTGATCGGTGTAGTCCCGCTCGCGAGTAGCGATCGAAGAACCGCGATGCTCCGATCCATGAAGAAGCTTAAGCGTTATTTGCTGCCGCTCGTCGCGGAGCGGCGTGCCTCACCGAAAGAGGATCTGCTGAGTGTTCTTGTCGCCGAGCAGAGGGGCGAAGCTGCGCTTAGCGAGCACGAACTATTCATGTTCGCCCTCCTACTCTTGATCGGCGGAAACGAAACGACGACCAATCTGATCGCAAACGCGGTCGATGCGCTTCTCGCCAACCCGACTCAGGTGGAGCAATTCGCGGCGGAACCGGATCGCGTCAAAGGGGTTATCGAGGAGACGCTTCGCTTCGACTCACCGGTCCAGTATGTCGCACGTGTTGCGACGCAGGATGTTGAGTTGCGGGGCCAGAAAATTCCAAAGGGCAGCGAGGTGATTGCTTTCCTTGGATCTGCGAATCGGGACGAACGGCGGTTCGCAGATCCTGACCGATTTGATCATGAGCGGGATTCGCGTGGGCACATGGGTTTTGGACATGGGGCGCATTTTTGCTTGGGCGCTGCGCTGGCACGGCTTGAGGCGAACGCAGCTCTAACGGCGCTCGCGAAGGAGTTACCGGGATTGAGTCGCGTTAAGCCCGACGTCGACTTAGTGTTGAATAATGCGGCTCGAGGGCGCGGAACATTAGAGCTTCGGCGCGAGGCGCCAGAGTCGCGGGATCTAGGAAGACGGGCGCACTAATGTGCGGCGGCCGAGCTTGACTAGGCCCTTGCTCTGGACGGATCGAGAGCGAACATCCGGAGATCGTGAACATCAGGTCGAGCCTTCTTACGAAGGTCGTCCGTCCCGGAGCGTCCTATGAACTCGCAATCAAAGTCAACCAATGCCGCAGTTGATCCAAAAGTGGCCACGCGGATTCCGGCGTCTCGCTACACCTCGACCGAGTGGGCAGACCTCGAGACCCAGCGGCTTTGGTCTCGGGTCTGGCAGATCGCATGTACCGAAGACTGTGTTCCGGACTGCGGCGACTACTGGGAATACGAGATCGGCCCGCTGTCGATCTTTGTGTTGCGAGACGACGAGGGCGCATTGCGCGCTTTCAAGAACGTCTGCCCGCATAGGGGAACATCGCTCGTTTCGGGCTCCGGACGTGGTCTCAGTGAAATTCGATGCCCCTACCACCATTGGCGTTTCGACTCGAAGGGCCATTTCTGCGGGACCGAGGAGGACGGTGTCCGGACCGGTCGGCCAGGATCGATGAGCCTGACCTCCGTCGCGGTCGATTCCTGGGGCGGCTTCGTCTTTGTCAATCCGGATCTCAATTGCGAACCGCTCAGCGAATTTCTCGAAGTGCTTCCCAAAGAACTCGAATGGGTCGGGATGGAGCAGTTTGGCTGCTCCGAATTTATGACTCTCGAAGTCCCCTGTAATTGGAAGGTCGTCGTCGACGCCTTCATCGAGACATACCATCTGCATGCCGTCCATCCGCAGATGCTCGCGATCGCCGACGATGTCCATACGCCAATTACCCTCTACGACAAACACACGATGTTTATGCAGCCCTATGGCGTTCCGAGTCCCCGCCGAAACGGCGATGTGAGCAAGCAGGAGCTCTGGGAGGAATTCATTCGGAATCTCGGCCATCGTCTCGGCCTCAGCTTTGCTTCGGTCGAACGCCCCGGCCCCCATCCACCCGTTCCGGAAGGCCAAACACTTCGCGATGTACTCGTTACGAAGATCCGGGAACATCTCGCCACTCTGGGCAGCCGGTATGACCATCTCGACGACAATCACGTCATCGACGATTTTCACTATCACGTCTTCCCGAACTCGATCTTCAACGTCTTTGCGGGATGGTGCGGACTGATTCGCGCCCGTCCCGGACGCACTCCCCACGAGAGCTACATCGACATGTGGAACTTCGACCTCCGGCCCAAAGATCACCCGGATCGACATCCGCGACCACAGGTGCATTGCCTAACACCAGATGACGTCTCTTCTCTTGGATCAGTGCTTCCTCAAGATCTTGCGATTCTTGCACGGGCGCAGAAGGGGTTGCGCCAAGATGAGGACGGCTTGCTGAGGCTCGTTCCCGCCGAGGCGCGTATTGGGCGGATGCATGAGATTCTCGATCGGTACATTGATCCGCCGCTCGACCGACGCCTGCCCTAAGGGCTGCTCGACCAAATTGAGATCGGGGGGCTCTAAGCGGAGTTCTCCAATTGCGCTCCTATTCGAGAATTGGATCCAGCTTATGGAAGAGCGGGTTCTCATCGTCGGGGTCGGTTCCCGCGATGATCATCGAAAGTCTCAGGCTCCGCTTGTGTAGCAATCGGACAAGCGCCTCATCACGATCAGCATCGCCATCAGCGATGACGTTCGAGAGCGCTGCATCTGCCGCGGAAAGATCTTCGAACCGTTCGCCTACGAGTTGGCCGATCTCGTGGATCGTCTCTCGCTCGAACCAGTCCCGGTAGCGCGTGTAGTTGAGCAGGAATTGCGGGATCGCGCCAAGAAGGTCGCGTTCCCAGTCTTCGAAGGCGCTCGAAACGGGCAGGCGCGCGATATCGACGAGCAGCTTTTCCAGGCCAGACGTCTCCCAAGGCTGCTTCGTCGGTTCGGGGAGGTGAAGGTCGTAATCGAGTGTTAGGCCATCTAGTTCGGCAATCGCCTCAAGGCCGCGCCTTGAGATGCTCGCGTACTCGAGAACGCCTTCGATCCAGTTCGCACCGCGTACTTCGGGGTTCATAAAGGTCATTGCCGCGATCGCGGAGAGCTGCATGAAACCGACCGTGTGATAGGCAACGACCGGGAGGTCGACCTCCCGGCCGCTTGCTTCCGCATAACGCCGGTAGAGCGCGGGGATGTCGCCCATGTTTTCGTAGGGGTGACGGCCGCGAAAGCAAGCGAGATCCCAATGCGTATCGCCGATCGCGGCGATCTCGAAGTCCATCAGTGCGACGACTTCGGAGCCACGGGACATGAACTGCCCTGCGTCGCCGGCTATGAAGCTGGCGCGAGTTCTGTGGTGGGGGACGTGTCGGCGAAGCCAGTTCTGGAAGAATTCGAAGGTCGTATCGATGTTATGGGTCGCGACTCCGATTCGGTACATGCGCTCCGTCTGTCGCAGGGCGATTTCTTCAGCGGATTCGAGTGGCCTGAGGCCTCGGATTCCCGAGAACTCGCTGACCGGTACCTCGTGGACCTTCGCGAGTTCATCCATGTACACGAGCATGGCCTCCCAACGTTCGTCGGTCATCACGTCGGGATTCTCGATCGCCGTATGCAGCATCCCGTGCGCACGTTCGTCCGTTTCGACCCAGTCCATCACAAACGCTTTGGGCGAATCCATAAAGCCGTAGATGTGCGGGACCGGAATGCCGTTGGCTTCGAGGACCTGCATTACCTCCATCTCGAATCGGAGGTCGTCCTCGCCGGCGATCGGCCGATTGCCGCGCACAAAGATCGTGTCGATGACGTCACCCTTGGCGTATGTGACTTTCCATTGGGGTCGCCATCGCATTAGGCGCTTGGCCTCACGCAGTTCACCGCCGAGATGCTCGGAAACCCATCGTGAGATGCCCTCGACTTGGCTTGCCGCGTAGGCGTCATGGTTCATCAGTTCGGGGGCGTTTTTGGCTTCACTCACGGGGCTGCCTCGCTTAGTTAATCAGGGGCTGGATCTTTATCGGTAGCGGATCGGTGGTACGAGTTCACTGTCTCAAACGAGGAGTTAGCCTCGTTCTTCCCTGGAGTCTCATTTGGTAGGCTGCCTCCATGGAATTTGAATACACACTCGAAGCAGCCGGTCTGTCTCGCCTCTCCCATATTTCGCTTCAGGTTGCGGACTTGGAGGGTGCGCTTGATTTCTACACGCGATTCTTCGGTATGCAGGTCGTGCTGGAGCGGAATCTCGAAGGACCTGAATTTGAGGCCGTGACGGGAACGCCAGGCGCCCGGTCGCGTTTGGTTCGTGGACTGGTCGCGGGGAACTCGGTCGTTCAGCTCTTCTGGCATAGCTGGCGTGAGCCGCAGCTGGAGAAGCGAACCTTGATGTCTTTCGAGGTGCGTGATGCGCGGATCGCCTACGAGGCGCTCACGGCAGCCGGATTGGAATGTCAGAGCGAGCCCGTCGCCTTCGATAACTCGCTTGCATTCGTGCTCCATGACCCGGATGGTCATCCGATCGAGATCATCGAATGGACGGCGGATGCCGCACCCTATCGCGTGCAAACAAACAGAGCGATCGAAGGCGGGCCTCGATGAGGGATGCCCGAGTTCCGCGGAACGGGGGCCGATCTCTGGTCAGATTTCCGAAGGATGTCTAAGGTGTCGAGCATGCTGGGAGCGGTTTTCTGCCTGCACGGACCCGAGTCCGGATTAAATGTTCGACCGCGTCCTATCAGCCTGATCGCGATCGGCGCTGTCCTGCTTGTTGCGGGCTTTTCCGCCTCTGCGAATGGCTCGGATCGGTCGAATTTAACGATTGAGCAAGAGGAGGCCGAGCGCGTCCTGGCCCCCTCCGAGTCGATGGTCGTCTATGGCCGCGCGCGCCAACAGCTAGGCACCGCGACTTCCGCCTCAGAGGGTCAGGTTGCGGGAGCCGACCTTGAACTCCGGCCAATGGGTCGGGTCGGCGAGTTGCTCGAAGTCGTACCCGGCCTGATCGCCACGCAGCATTCGGGGCAGGGCAAGTCCAACCAGCTCTTCCTGCGCGGCTTCAACTTGGACCACGGCACCGACTTTGCTGCGCATCTCGACGGTGTCCCCCTCAACTTCCGTACGCACGGGCACGGCCAGGGATACCTCGATCTCAACTTCTTGATCCCTGAGATCGTGGAATCGGTCGACTTCCGAAAGGGTCCCTATCGCGCCGACGTGGGCGATTTTTCCTCCGCCGGCTCTTCGTTCATGCGCACCGTCGACCGGCTGCCGGAGTCGATCGCCTCGTTCACGATCGGAGAGGACCGCTACCTGCGCGGCCTTGTCGCGACAAATATACCGGTCGAGGAGGGCGACCTGTTTTTCGCGCTGGAGGGCAAAACCTTCGACGATCCCTTCAGGCTCGACGCCGACCTGCTTCACATAAACGGCTTCGCCAAGCGGACACTGCCGGTGGCCGGAGGGCGGCTTCAGGCCTCGCTGCTTGGCTATCACGCCGAGTGGACTTCGACCGATCAGATTCCTCGGCGGGCCCTTGAGGCCGGACTGGTCTCAAGGCTCGGCTTCCTTGATCCCGATCTTGGTGGCGAGACGACCCGGGTCGGAGCGACCATCGATTGGAGGCAAGAGGCGGAAGATCCGCTCGCGCTTTCGACGTATCTGATTTACTACCGCTTCAAGCTCTTTTCGAACTTCACCTATTTCCTCGACGATGCCGTGAGCGGTGACGAGTTCGCGCAGCGCGACGAGCGCATCGCTTGGGGTGCACGCGCAACGAAGGACTGGTCCGGATCACTGCTCGATCGTCCTCTGGAGATCCAGACGGGTCTAGATACCCGTCTCGACGTGATCTCGGATGTCGGCCTGTCTCAGACTGCGGCTCGTCAGCGCATCGCGACCCTTCGACGCGATGATGTAACGGAGTGGTCGGGTGCCCTCTTCGGGGAAGCGGCCTGGTCTCCCTTCGATTGGATGACCTGGCGAGCTGGGGTGCGCGGAGATCTCTACGTCTTCGACGTCGATGCCCGTGAGGGCATGGGTGCGTTCACTAACTCGGGGCGTGAAGTAGACGGACTGGTGAGTCCTAAGCTCTCTCTTGCAGTGAGACCCCATGAACACATCGAGCTCTACCTGAACGGAGGCGGAGGCTTTCACTCGAACGATGCTCGAGGGACGACGATCGATATCGACCCCGTGAATGGCGACGCGGTCGACGCGGTCGATCCCCTCGCACGGCAGTGGGGAGCGGAGTTCGGGGCGCGTTGGCAGCCGAGCTTCAGGCTTCACCTAACGAGCACGGTCTGGTGGCTGAACTCGGAGTCGGAGCTTCTCTTCGTCGGTGATGCGGGCACCACTGAGCCCCAGGGCAGCAGCCGTCGCTACGGCGTCGAGCTCACGGGTTTTTTGCGTCCGGTTGATTGGCTTGCCTTCGACGCCACCTACACCCGGTCCTGGGCCGACTTCCGGAGCAGGCCGAGCGGTTCAGACCGGATTCCAGGAGCGATCGAATCGGTCGTTTCCGCGGGCGCCACGGTCACGGCGGGTTCGTTCTCTGGAAGCTTGAGAGTTCGCCATTTTGGAGCCTACCCCCTGATCGCGGAGAACACGCAGCGTGCGGGGGGCACGACGCTCTTGAATCTGGGAACGAGCTACGAGTGGGACTTTTTTCGCGTCAACATCACCGTGATCAATCTTCTCGACTCCAAGGACAGCGACATCGAGTACTTCTTTCGGTCGCGGTTGCCCGGTGAGCCCGCCGCGGGGGTGGAGGACGTACACAGCCACCCTGTCGCCCCCCGGCAGGTCCGCGCAACCTTCGTCGCGCGGTTCTAGCTCATTCTCATTCCGCGGTTCACTCGATTCGGGCGACAGCCTCCCGGAGTGGATGCCATCACCCGTGTCTTCAGCCCTCGCCGGTCCCCCCGGAAGAGGCAGAGTAGCCTCGTCGAGGCTTAGTTATCAGAAGACCTAATATCAGCATGGGGCCCACTTAGGTCAGACGATTGGGGGGAGTTCTAGCGGATCTCTCCCGGTCAACGAATGGGAATCGGCTTATGTGCCGATCATCCGCGCGCCGGACTGCAATACACCAAGTCCGATCCTGGGTTTTCTTGAACTCGGTATTGATGCAGCCACTACTCCCGATGCGGTCGTGCTCCGTCAAAGTGCGCCGGCGCGAAGGAACGCGAGCATCGTTCCTGCGAACGCGCGGGAGGCAGCCGAGGCGGCCGACGTCTGGAACGATCCTGAATTAGCTAGTTCGCGAGTTTGGCGAGGAGCGGGGCAGGCAGGCGGTTTGGATTTGGCTCTCCGCGTTCCGCGAGTGGTATCGCATGCTTATGCCGGTCGGTCGCAAGAGGAGGGATTCGGCCAGTGACGGATCGAGCGCTTCATTTCTTGGTCGTTGGCGACGACACGCTCGCACGGGAGGTTGAGTCGGCTGTACCCAGCGCTGTTGACGGCCGTTCGTTTGTTGTGCACGCGCGCGATCGCGAAGAGGCTGAACGGCGACTACGACAGCGAACGCCGGATATTTGCCTGCTCGACGTGGAGCGTGATGCGGCGGCACTTCGGGAATTCGTCGATCGCCAGCGCCTCCTTGCGCCCGAGCTCATGTTAGTAGGCGTTCAAGCTCATCGATCGGATGCCCCGACGCCTCCGGGCGTTCTCGTAGAAGCCGTTCGATCGAAGCTATTCGATGTTCTCGAACGACCCATCTCAAGTGAATCGTTGCGCGAAGTCGTGGCAGCTACATCTGAGGGGCTTCAGGATGCCCATGCCCGTTCCGGCCGCGTAGTCGCCTTCCATAGCACCAAGGGCGGCGTCGGAAAATCGACGCTCTCGATTAATGTCGCGACAGGACTCGCGCTTCGTTATCCGGGTCAAGTGTTATTAGTGGATTGCTCACTCCAGCTGGGAGTATGTGCTTCCGCGCTCGACCTCACTCCGAACGCCTCTATCGCGACCGCTGCTCGCGAGCGTGATCGCCTCGATGCGCGACTCCTTCGCGAGCTCTGCGCATTCCATGAAGAGACTGGTTTGCATCTTCTCTCAGCGCCAGTTGATGCCGTCGACGCCTCGGATGTAGATGATCAGGCGATGGCTCAGGTCATCGCGCTCGCTCGATCTTCCTTCGAGTTTGTCGTCATCGACACACTGCCGATCGTTGACGCGGTGATGTTGACTGTTTTCGATCTCGCGGATCGTCTTTACCTAGTCAATCAGGGAACGGTCCCGGACGTAGTCGGAGCCGCACGTCTCAGAGAGATGCTCGATCGTCTTGAAATCCCAGTCGAGCGGGAGCGCATCGTGCTGAACCGGAATACGCCCTCCTTTCCTGGCCAGCTTGAGCGTAAAGTTGTAGCCGGCCGGATCGGCCGCAACGTCGACTTTGAAGTCCCATACGACAAGCGCGTTCTTTCTGCTCTGAACCTAGGCCGTCCGCGTATTCTCGACGCCGGGCGACGCGGCTGGGGGAGGGTCGTCCGCGAATTGATCGACGATGCGGAATCGATCTCATTCTTTGCGAGCGACGTCGCGGAGCAAGACTTGGCTGAAGGTGCGTCGCCAGACTCTCGCCGCGGAGCGGATGGAGTCTCCGATCCGGTTGGTTCGAAGAAGCGTTGGTGGGAATTGGGACGTCACCTAGCTGCGCTGCGGTCGGAGCGAACATGAGCGAGACAAAGGCAGCATCAGCCGAGCGGGTTGGCGATTTGCGAGCGCGACTGCGTGGTTCTATGACGCGTGAGTACGCATCCTGGGAGCGGAGTCAGACGCGTGAAGTTTCGGAAACCTCGTTTCGGACGAGTTCGGAGCCTGCGGCCACCGGAAGTCAAAGCCAAGAGCAGAGCTCCGTTGAAGTTACGACACGTCTCCGCACTCGTCTGATTGACGAACTTACGCGAGCCGGCCGGTTAGATTCTTCGGATGATGAAATCGTAGCGTTAGTTCAGGCGTTCGTGACAAGAGTGCTTGATGAAGAAGAAAACATTGCGTTGAATGATAAGGAGCGAAGCCGTCTAGTTGATACGTTATGTGAGGAGGCCCTCGGAATCGGCCCTCTTGCTCCACTTATGTCGGACCCCGCCGTGACGGATATCTTGGTGAACGGCGCGAAGCGAGTGTATGTCGAGCGGGGTGGCTGCATCGAGTCGACGCCGATCACGTTCCAGGATGATGAACACGTTATTCGCGTGATTGAGCGGATTGCGGCTCGGGTGAATCGACGAATCGATGCAGCACAACCGATGGCTGATCTCCGGTTGCCAGACGGATCGCGCGTGAATGCGACTTTGCCGCCGATTTCGCCTGATGGGCCGACGCTCTCGATTCGACGTTTCGGGCGTCGGCGAATCCGTGCAATCGAACTAGAGCGGACTGGAGCGATGTCAGTGAGTATGCGCGAGTTTCTTCACGCCGCGGTTGAACACGAGCAATGCGTGCTCGTCTCGGGCGGCACCGGTGCGGGTAAGTCGACGCTCCTTGGAGCGCTGGCCGAAGCTATTCCTGAGACGGACCGGATTGTGACGATTGAAGATACGCTAGAGCTTCAACTCGACCAGGACCACGTGGTTAGGCTCGAAACACGTCCACCTAACGTAGAAAACGCCGGCACCATCACTCAGAGAGAACTTGTGGTTAACGCGCTCCGTATGCGCCCCGACCGGATCATTCTTGGAGAGGTGAGAGCGGGAGAAGCGCTCGATTGTTGCAGGCCATGAATACGGGGCACGAAGGGAGCCTTTCAACGATCCACGCAAACTCTCCCCGTGACGCACTTGCGCGCCTTGAAACGCTTGTACTGATGGCTGGAGTTGATCTACCCAGTCGCGCGATTCGCGAACAGGTCGTCTCCGCGCTGGACTTACTTGTCCATGTCGAGCGCGGTCAGGACGGCCGCCGGAGGGTCACGCATGTTGCGGAGGTCACTGGACTTGAGGGGGATGTGCCATTGCTTCAGGACATCTATCGATTCGAGTCAAGCGGTTTTAGAGAGGGTCGCCTTGAAGGGGCGCACCGCGCAACCGGTGTTATTCCGCGTTGCGTCGAAACGATCCGAGCTCGAGGCGCTGAAGCGCCGATGGCTTGGTTTCGACGTGAAGCCGAGGTGGCCTCTCGTGGATAGACAAACCTACGTCCGAGAGGGACGGCGTCGATTGATCTCCATGGTTGCGCTCTGTTTGGGCGTCGTGATGCTCGGGGCATGTCAGTCTCCGCCACGACAGAACCCAATGTCAGCTCGCGCTCGGTTGGAGCCTCTACTTGAGGCTTGGGAAAGTGCGCGCTCTGAAGGAGGAGGATGCGAGCAGCGAGGCGCGATGGAAACACCAATCGTCGACTGCGAGTCGATTTCCAAGGAGATCATTCGTCTCGCGATTGAATTTCCACATCAACCGGATGTGCTTCTTGCAGCGGCCGTTGTCGCTTTCGAAGGAGGGCGCCAGGAAGATGCCCTCAAAACGCTCGATGTGCTGAGAAGCCACGAGCCGATTCATCCGAAGGCCGCGATGCTCCGCACACAAATCGCAATTGATGAGGGAAATCTCCGATTCGCCCAACGTCTGCTCGACGAGCAGCGCGAGTTGACGCCGGACCACCCTGGGCTCCGTGAGCTTCTCGCATCGGTTGCTTACCTGCAGGGCGAATATGCACAGGCAGATCGCAGCCTTGAAATTGCTCGCCAACTCGGCGCCCCAGCATGGCGAGTAGCGTACCACCGTGGTCTCATCGCCGAAGCTTCCGACCGTCCGGAGCGTGCGGCGCAGGCGTACGCGGAGTGTCTCGAAACTGCTCCCGACTTCGCGCCGGCGCGATCCCGTCTACGGGCTCTCGTAGTGACGAATGGGGAGCTAAGCGAGACGACCCAAGCCGTGTATTGAGCTCATCTAGACCCAGAGCCTAGCCGGCATCCGGAAGCCTTTCCTCCGGCTCTTCGTTCATGCGCACCCTCGGCCAGCAGCCCGAAATATTGTTGACCTCTCCCCTGTCTTTTTAATAGGATGAGGAGCGGCTGCGAGGGCTTTTGCGGCGTATTGGGGAAGCGGAATGAACACAGAATGGCAGCGAAAGCTCATCGTTATACTTCATAGTTCGTTTTTGATTCTGGGTCTGGGGCTCAAGGCGGTGCACGCCGGCCAACTCGTGCAGGGCGGCCCGGAACTGCCCGCAATCGGGGTGCGAGAACTCGGCGTCGGCCAATATGTCCGAATCGAAGATGGTGGGCAGCTTACGGAAAAGCAGCTCCGAGAGGCGATCTTCAGCGATCCGGAATCGTCCCTGAAGGCGCTCTACGCCGAGATGTCTTACGGGGCATTGGAGCTCTCGGAAGCTTTTATTGTCTCGATGGGGCCTGCCGAGATCTATCCTCCCGAGGGAGCGTGTCACCCCGGCCAGTCGAATATCCTTATCGACGTTGATGAAGCGCTCGAGCCTAACCCCGACTGGTTCTCGGTCGATCACTTCCTAGGTGTGATCCATCCTGACGGAGCCTGCAACTTTAATGTGGGCTCCTCTGGACACGAGAGCGTTTGGATAGTTGAAGACCCTAATAACGTTTATGACGTTACGCTTAACGGCGGTGCGAGTTACTTCGATGGCATTTACATGCCCCTTGCTAGGTCAACCGCGAAGCCGCGATACATAGAATCCTCCGAGACGAATAGCTTCGGAAACCCCGTTTTTCTGGACCCCTCCGATTCGAGCACGCGCATCTATTTATGCGAACTCGATGGGGTAGGTGACGCTGTTTCGGACATGGGCCCCATCGGGAGTGACCCGTCCAGCACGCGATGCGAGGTGATCTCTGAGACGGACGCGCTGCGCTGTATTAAGCGGACTGAGGACACGCTTGCAGCAGATGCGAGCCTATGTGTCATCGGGAAAGAACTTGTTCCGGACTTTGCATACGTCTCGAATAGCACCTATGCGCATGAGGTTATGCACGGTTATTTCCCACTGCACGCCAACGCGTGGCGCTGCACTGCAGAGAATCCGATCTCCTCGAATCCGGCAGACTGCGGGCAGACCGGTCCGCACCAGCACGACATCATGGGGTCGGGTGGCCGCGTTGCGGGAACTCACCTAAACGCGCATTTCAAGGACTACCTCGGGTGGATCCCGCCTCTCAGCAAAGTTGATCTGACAGAGCCTGGCGTCTACGACGTCGAAATCTTCGACCTCGCTCAGCCGGCGCCTACGGCGAATGACAAGCTAATGGTCGAGATCCCGCTTGCGACGCCCATCCCAGCGCAGGCGCCTAATGGCTCGCCTTTCGAGTTCGACACGCTCACGATCGAGTTTCGAGGTCACACAGGCTTCGATGTGCGCGAGCGAAACTTCCGCAACTACGAGACGCCCCTCCCAACGGGAGAGACACGACGAAACCTCGCGGACGATTTTAATCAGTTCGGCGCCCTCATACAGCTCCTGCGCTGCACTGATCTGCCCTATGACTGGTCGCCATGTATTCCCTATGAGGTGGACATGACTCCGGGATCAATCGCGGCATTGGGGCTCGCGATGAGCGAGAGCAGCGAAAACTTTTATGACTCTGGCGATGGTTATCTGCAGGCGGGCCAAAGCGTGTCCGTCCCGGGTAACGGGATTACCATTGAAGTCCTGGATACGATGAATGCGCCGGCCTCGATCTCTGTGAGAATTACCGTTGAATCGTCTGATGTTCCAGCAGTTCCGGGTCTGAATCGCGCTTTAATCGCTCTCTTGACGATCGTTACGGTTGCGACGGCTTCGTTTGGATTAGGGCCTAACAAAAAGCGCGCTTAAAAAGATCATCGCCTTGCGCAGGGGGCTTGCCGCGCGATCGTAGCTTTCACCTATCCGCGCCGAGTTGCTTCTGCGCGCTCAGGCCGCCGAGCCCCAGAGCAGTAGTCGTCGGCGCGGCGTCGAACTCACATATGTTTTGCGTCTCCCGCCAGAGTGGGTCACGTAGTTATGGATCGAGCTTTGCTTGTGATGCGGAGATGATTGTCCCGCCGTCGTGCTCTATCCGGCCGACTCCGAAGACCGCCCGCCGGAGAGCGCGGCCGCGACCTCACCCACGGGCCAAGGCGGGTGCTCCAGGTACTCGTTCAAGTCGGTCACGCCTTCGGCGATCAAGCCGTCCGCGGCGTCATATACCTGCCAATGCATCGTCGACTTCATCATCGGCTGGGACTCGACCGAGATCATGCGAAGCTCACCGGACTCGAAGCCGCAGATCGGTTGGATGGCGCGCAGCAGCTGCCAGCCGTTCAGATGACCGTCGCCGAAGTTCCAGCCGAGGATCGCGCCGCCGATCAGCTCGCCTGAGTGCATCTCGTAGTCTTCGATGTCGTCGACCGCGGCAGGCAGCGCTTCGAGAAGCGGTCGGCCCTGCAGATGAACCCATCTCATGACACCCATCATCGACTTCGCGTAGGCGAGCTCGGTCTCGTCCTCGATCATGTTCTCCAGCTGCTCGTGGGTGGTGTTGCCGTACTTCTTGAGCTTCTGGAGCTTCTCGCGACAGCCGTTCTTCTGGAAGAGCCATTCGTTATAGGCCCAATTCCCGGCGTAGTACCGCATTGACGGGAGGAAGGAAACGCGCGCCGGCACGAAGTTGCCGTAGAGCGGAACGACCACGAGAGAGAAGATCATTGCGCCGAAGAGCACCGGCATCTGCGTCATCTCGAGGATCGACACCTCGGGATGGAACCAGAAGAGCGACCAGCCGCCGTAGATCATCAGGATGTTCCACTCGACCGGCATGCCGTTAGGATTATTGATGCCGATGAAGGTGTGGAATCCCGTGAACAGGATGCAACCCGCTAAGAGAAGCGTCTCATTTCCCGTCGCCGTCGCGATGAAAAGGATGATCGGAATTCCGACCTCGGACGCGTGGCCGAAGTTCGCCATCATCTGGGCGAAGCGGGAAGGGCGCAGGTCATTGGGATAGTCGGTGAAGAGCTGATGCTTGAGCGCCTTAGGAAAGAAGGGGCCGTTGTTCATCATGAACATGATCACGGATGCGAAGTGCTTGTTCCATTTGGAGACGCCCGCCCAGATCCATATGAAGGACCAGGTGAGCTTGGAGCCAGCGACCCAGAGGTCGTCGTACCCGGCCAGCATTGTTAAGGTGATCGCGCCCATGACGACCCAGTAGTGCTCGTAGCGCGCAACCAGGAACAGGGTTTTGTCGAGGATGCCGTTTACGAGGACGAGCGCGAAACACGGCAACAGCAGCTCGGGGGTCACCTCCGGCGCGAAGAGCACACGCAGGAGCAGGACTTGGTTCAGAAGATAGAGGCCGGCGTCCAGGGCGTTGCGTGTGTCGCCGCCGATCAGGGGAACGCCACGGAATAGGGGAAGCTTGATCGTGCCGGGGCGTGCGAAGTGCCGGATCCCGCCGAACCACGTCTCGTAGCGGGCGTTCATAGGGCCCCAGCCGCAGCCGAAGCCGAAGAGCTCCCAGCACATCGACCAGACGATCGCCTTCTTGAAGGCTTCGCCTGTAAACGCCCAATCGGCAATCTGGGTGAAGCCAGGGTAGTCGGCGTTGAAGCTGCACCAGAAGGCCCAGACACCAATCAGCACGAAAAAGTACTTGGCCCAGTAGAGCGCCATTAGGCTTGGAAGGTTGGGGCTTGAGTGCGCCCAGTTCTGGCAGGCCATCCGAAGGCGGTCGGGAAAGGGCGCCGCGACGACCCGCGCGGGGTCGTGGGGGGGCGCGTCTACGTCTGCGATCGTCGGCTGGCTGGTGGTCATCGGGTGCTCCTCACAGAATGATCGGTCAAGCTCGTTGGCACCTCACAGATGCCACTCAGCAGCACCCAGCTTAGGCATCTGGGCCATCTCTGCCACGCCCGAAGTATTGAGCGAGTTTATGTCTTTTTAGGCACCGATCCGGCGGACGCCCCCGCCCTCCCACTTCGCGAATTCTTTTATTTGGGCGATACGAAGTGGAGTTGAGGCCCGTCCTCTCAATCACACTTCGAATTCACCCTTTGCTGAGGACAGACTCATCATGATGACTTTTTCTTACCGATTCGCTTCTCTACTACTACTTTTAGTTCTGATTCCTACGTACGCGTACGCTTCAGATCGATCCTCGTCGACCTGTGAGAGGGTCAAGATCCGGGCGGCGGGGCGATACGCCGCCTGTCTTGCTCGCGCCGACATCGCACCGGAGCGCCAAGTCGCCCAGTGCGAAGAGGAGATTACCCGAAGATTCGCGAAGGCAGAGCGCCGCGGGGAATGTACGAGCGACGTGGGAGCTGCGGACCTCTCATCATTTCTGACGGACGTCCAGACTCTCGTGTCGGATTCGATCCGTCATGGTGACCCCTTGCCACAGATCATTGAGCCGACATGTGAACCGAGCGAGGTGAACCTTCTCGACTTCGAGGCCTGGCAGCGCGAGGAGGGATACTGGATCGGGGAGTACACTTTCCTCGGCGCGGATGGCGCCCCCTTCGTGAGTGGCAGCTGGCCCTATCGATACGACGACTACCGCGGATTCATTCACCTCGAGGTCGATGGCCCGAGCATTAGCCAGCGCAACGTATTCCTCTACCCGCCTCAGTACGAAGAGGATTGCACGCAGGAGGTCGACGAGATGGGTGTTCCGCTCGATGTGGTCGGCGAGGGCGGGTGCGGCGTGAACGGCAACGAGAAGATCTTCAGCGCGGACCAGCAGGCTTCGGACTGCGACGGAAATCTGGCCGGTCCCTTTGTTCAGGGCCCCTTCACTCTTGCGACGGAGACCCGTTTGCTAGGCGACGACTCGGTGCTCTACCAGGTTCGCCTTTTCGACCAGGGCCCCCTCGTTCAGAATCAGTTGACCACGCTTCCGGGCGATGGCACGCGTGTGCGAACGGCACAGGGCTTCGCGCCTTTCCTTCCTCCGGGACTGCCAACCTGGAGTTACTCCAGCTACTACCGTGAGCGGAAGGTTTCGCGCGACGAGTTCTACGCTGCGCTCGCGGAGACCCGCGAGGAGTATTCGATCCTCCCGTCCGACTACTGTGCTTACGATGGCGGGAGTGCCCCGAGTGGGGTGACCTGCGACGATCACTTCGGAGAGTCGACGGCGCCCTGATCTTGGGTCCAACGGGCCTGGCTGGACGAGGCGGCTCGCCGTTCCAGCCGGGCGCGGCCCCGAATGGTGTAAGAGTTCGAGGAACTCCCGTTCGGGGCTCACGCGCACGAGTTCGGGGAGCCGGGGCAAGAACGATCCGAAGACAGCCCCTGCCCCTGCCTCCGTGCATCCCCGAAGATTGCTGGGTGGTCAAAAATGCGGGGACGAACTCCGCCAGCGATTGGGGTCGCTCACGCTGGGGCGGTCAGCGCCTTCCGCATTGCGGCGAACATCGACTCCCTAAAACGCTGAGTCGCGGCAGAGTCTTCTACGATCCCATCAAATGCGTGGAAGACGCCGTCGACCACGATCGTCTCGCACGGGACGTTCGCGTCTTTTAGCCGTTCTGCGTAAGCCATGTCTTCGTCACAGAAGAGATCGAGGGATCCGACCCCGATCCATGTCGGCGGGAGACCTCCGAGATCTTCGTTGCGCGAGGGGACGGCGATCGGACTGGCTTCGTCCGCGCCGGCCTCGTGACCGAGATACGCCGTCCAGCCGACGCGATTCGAGCGATTGTCCCAGAGCCGGAACCCGCTCTCATCAAGGTCCGTCCGATTGACCGTTCGATCATCCAGCATCGGGTAGACGAGAATCTGCGCTGCCAGCCGAATCTCTCCCAGATCGCGCGCGTGTAACGCGACTTGCGCCGCGAGTCCGCCGCCCGCACTTGCACCTGCAATGGCGATCCGGTCCGTGTCGACGCCGTCGAGTTTTGCGACCCAGGTTAGCGCCGCGTAGGCATCGTCGAGGGCCATCGGGAAGGCGTGCTTCGGTGATAAGCGGTACATCGGCGCGACAACGATCGCGCCGAGCTCGTCCGCGATCTGGCGACAGAGCGCGTCGTCTTGCTTAGGCGACCCGAACAGAAAGCCTCCGCCGTGGAGCCAGAGCACCGCCGGCAGTGGCTCATTCCCACTCGCAGCAGGGCGATGGATACGAATGGGGCCCGCTCCCGTTTCCGTGACCTCGACGTTTTCCGGATCCGCCCCGCGCCCTGTTAGGGCTCCGAGCATCCGGATCAGCGGGAGGTTCCACGAGCGCGCGATACCTCTCGGGAGGAAACGAGCGGCGGATTGGTACTCAGGATCGAAGGGACTTTCGGGCATGGCGAGTCTCCGTTATTCGAATGAATAATAGGACGCCCTGTGTGAGTCGCTATTCGCTCGTACCATGGGCGATGCCAGCCGTGATGGAGTCGTTTCATGCGGCGAGCATTCCCGCGGTACGCAGCCGCTCGTACAGAGTGTGCTCGGGTCTGAGCGTCACGGTCGATCCCCACCGTGGCCGCAAGAGGCATACCTTGTTGGATCGCAGTCGCGCACTCGGCTTTCTGGCCCCGACGAGCGAAAGCATTCCCGAATGGACCGCTTGCCCAGGCTCTTTATCTGATAGTAGTTTTATCCCCTCGCCAGGGGGCGCCCTTTGAATAGGGCCAGGAGGTTTTCTGATTCTCTACGTAGGAGGGACCCTTCGTCTGCCGAACGGGACCTCCCTTAGTTTTAGCGAAGAGTCTATGAGGATTGCTTTTTGACACGAACCGCCTGTTCCGATCTCGTCCAGCAATCTCGGAGATAAACGTAGAATGCCGCGACCGCAAAGAACGTCACGCCACAACCCATAGCGAGCAAATTTCCGTCACTCATGCCCATTGCTCCCTAAGAGCAGACCACCTGCCGAAAGAATTGAAGGGACCCAGATCCCTACGTAAATCCCCTGTTCTCGACTGCCCGAGAAAAATAGAGAAACCGAAAGTATGAAGGAAAGCACCGCCGCAAACATGAAAAGGGCTTTCGCCTTACCGACACCGGGAATCACCTCGTACTGCTCTGGGCCTTGCTCCTCTGCGTGCCCTTCCTCTGTTTTAATGCCCATCTCTTAGCTCCTTTGTTTTTGGTTTAAAGCAAAATCAGCTCCTAGGCTGATTGCTGTTCTGAAGGATCCGCCGAGCAGTTTTCGCCGACCTAAAATCCTTTTTGAGCGAGACTTTCGCGGCCAGTCATTTACCGGGACTGCGTTCTCCCTCTCGGACCCAGACAATCGGGTCAAATCTATATCTTGTCAATATAAAATCTATACAAATCTGAGACAGTAAAAGTAACCATTTTTCCAGATATTAAAAATATTGTTTAAATATAAGTACTTATGGATTTTTTGTTACGCATGCATAGAGTCTGGAATATCTAAAAATATGGACAAGGGGTTGAATATGTACAGATTTAAAACTTGATAAAATGTAAAAACGACGCGTTTGACGCTACCTATCCGCTGCGAACAGCGGCACGGCTGAGTGGCCTCTCGCTCGTCTGGCGCGCTCGCTTTGCATGCGAGGTCTCTCTCCCCTTGGTGCAGGAGATTGGTGAGCGGCATGAGTCAGGTCGTTCATGAAGGATGGGCGTTCGGGACCTCCTCTGCTGATTAGAGGAGGCTAGGGGCACTCGTTGCCATCGAGTCCGTCGAGCGTCGCCTGGGGGCCCACAATGAAAAACGACGCCGCCCGTCGGTAAGGGAGCCGAGACTGGGCACCCGGGCTATCCGTTGCAAGCCCGCCTCACGGGAAAGAGTCTCATCGAGAAAGCGCTCCGTTCGAAGCTGGAACCGCTCACCCCTTCTTTTCATCGGGCCCTGACTAACGGCCCGATTTTTCGAAGCCGAGGAGGGCAACGCGCCTTTCGAACTCCTCCAGGTTACCCATCTGCTCTACTCCGCTGGGTGCCGTGATCGTGGCGGCTCCGGGCCCGCCTATCCAAAGGCGGGTCTCCTCAGGCAGGTCACTGCGGATTGACGCAACCGCCTGTGCAGCCTGACTTTTTGGAAGGGTGACGAGACTCAGGGCCAGGACGACAGCCCCCACGTCTGCGACCGCTCCCACCAGATCCTTGACCGGGAGCTCGGCCCCCAGATAAATCGGATTCGCACCGGCACCCAGGGCGGTCAACGCCGCCGACTGCAGTCCTAGCTCGTGGGGCTCGCCAGTGGGCGTGGCGAATACGATCGTCGGGCCCAATCGCGAGGCAGCGGTCGGGGTGAGTGCCGATCCAAGCATCGAGCGCAGTATGCCCATTGCCAGATGCTCCGACGCTATGCCCATGCGCTTGTTGACCCACCTCTCGCCGATCTCATGCGCAAGCGGTAAGGCGAGCTCTCGGGCGAAGGTGACCGGACCCATTGCCGAGAGCTGGAAAGCGAGCAGCCTTTGAGCCTCCTCGGCATCGAGGCGGTCCAGCGCCGAAAGAATCGGTTCGAGTCCGGCTTGTGGGGCATTGTCTGTTACCGCGAAGCGCCGTAGAAGCTCGGCAGGGTCAAGGCGTGCAACGACGCTGATGCGACCTCCTGTGTCGACAGCGGCCTTAACTAGGCGGAGGCGCTCGAGGTCGGCGGCTCGGTAACGCCGCGTGCCGCCAGGTGTGCGGAGCGGCTTGACCACCTCGTATCGGCTCTCCCAAGCCCGGAGCAGGTCTGGCGAAAGCCCGGTAATCCGCGCTGCAGCTCGAAGCGGGTATGTCGTCTCGGCATCGTCCAACGTTGTCATTTCATCAAAGTAGAGAATATGAAAGCCTTGTCTAGGAAAAATCAGATATAAAGCCAGGCCAGCTATCCACTCCGGATCCAGCTAAACACCTGAAAAATATATTTAATATGTAAAAAAATTAAATACAATAAAAAGTATTTGTCTAGATTTAATATTGACAGGTATCAAATCCTCTACAACTGTACTGGTGTCGAGACGGGCATTGCGTCGGCACTGAGTTCTGATCGAGCTCTCGCGTCGTCAGCCGGTGAGACATTGAGTTGGTGCGGGGTTCGTCCTCGGGGAGTTCCCGGAGAAACGCTCTGGGGTGGCATCGATCTCGTCGGCGCGCTCGTCTTGCCCCCATTCATTCCCTTATCGATCAAATGATCTGGGTTAGGCCGAAAAGGATTCTTAAATGGTGGGTATCAATCTCGTCGAAGCCGGGCACGTTCCCGACGTTGTGGTGCGCGCTGG
>DGPZ01000062.1:8687-10856 GCA_002390675.1 Deltaproteobacteria bacterium UBA4427 | reverse complement strand
AGCAGGACGAGAGCTATCTGGCCGACCGATTTTGGTCCGACGGGATGATTCGAGTTTCCGGTCGCGAGCATAACGGCATGATTGAATCCGCCTGCTTTCAAGGGAGCGAGCTTTCGTGTCTGACTTGCCACTCGATGCACGATTCAGATCCGAATGATCAACTCAAGGCGAGTTCGGCCGGAGATGCGGGATGCCTTGGCTGTCACCCGTCGTTAGCGGACAATCTTGAGGCGCATACGCATCATCCCGCCGAGTCGAGCGGGAGCCGCTGTAATAATTGCCACATGCCGCATACAGTTTACGGTCTGTTGAAATTGATCCGAAGCCATTGGATTGATGTGCCCTCGGTTGAAACGGAGCTTGCAACGGGGCGTCCCAATGCCTGTAGCCTTTGCCATTTGGACCGACCGCTCGGCTGGGCAGCGGATCATTTGACGAGCTGGTACGGGCAGCCGCGGCCAACACTTTCCGAGGATGAAGAGAAGGTGGCAAACGGCGTGCGCTGGCTGCTGATTGGAGACGCACATCAGCGTGCGCTCACGGCCTGGCATCTGGGTTGGCGGGATGCACAGGCTTCGTGGCGTTCAAATGAGGGGTGGGATCGCTTCTTTCTCGGTCACCTGCTCGATGATCCCTATTCTGCGGTCCGGGCGATCGCGGAGAACTCCCTCGACCGGTCGGTCGAGGACTCCGCGGGCAAGGTACACACGGCCGTTTCGGAGTACGATTTCTTGGACCCGCGCGATCGGCGTCGGTCTTTGCGCTCTCGCGTCATGGAAGCCTGGCAGCCCCGTCGGCAGGGCAAGACAGAGACGCAGGCTGCCGCGCTGCTCATCCAGGGGGAGGGCAAAATCGATCTTCCCGCTTTCGACCGCCTCGCGGCGAGTCGAGATGACACTGAAATGGACCTACGTGAATGACCGATTCGACTCCCGACTCTGATTCCCGATCCCGTGACCGCTCTGCGGCCATGGCGGTCGCGGATGCGCATCTTTCATTCGGGTGGTGGGCGCTCTTTGTGTTTTTGATGCTCGGGCTCGCCTTGGAGGCGCTGCATGCATTCAAGTTCGGTTATTACCTCGACTCGTCCAATGAAACGCGTCGGCTGATGTGGAGGTTGGCACACGCTCACGGAACGCTGATAGCCCTCGTGCATATTGCCTTCGCTCTCTCGTTGCCCTCGCTTTTGCAGTCGCCGTCTCTACCGCCGTCTCTATCCCTGGCTTCGCGATGTTTATACGGCTGTGGCGTTCTGTTGCCCTTGGGATTCTTTCTGGGTGGGATCTTTGTCTACGGCGGCGATCCAGGTCTGGCGGTCCTTCTTGCACCTGTGGGTGCATTGCTTGGCGCGGTCGCCGTGTTCTTGATTGCGCGTGCAAGCCGAGGCGCGAGTTCCTGAAAAGGGAACGCCCCGCTGAACCTTTCGATTCAGCGGGGCGTTTCTTGGTCTCTCTATGAGCCGACCTGAATTCTCAGGTGGTCCGGTTCAGAACTTAGGCTCGACCCGAACGTCGATCACGAATCATCAGACCGATCAGCCCGAGTGCTCCTGCACCGATCAGCGTTGCTGAGCCCGGCTCCGGAGCGAACTTGATCAGCGTGTTCGTCGTGTGTGCGAGGTTCGACTGCTCGCCACCGAGCGTGCGGCTCTGAAGCAGCGCGCCGGACACCAACTGAAGCTGCCCCGTGATCCCACCCATCGTCGTGGTGTTCAGGTTGTTGAAGCCCACCTCGGTTCGCGTCGAGAAGTTGTTGGTCGGCGTGCCGATCGTGTTGGCGAGAACCTGGACCGTCCCGGTGGTGAAGCCAACGTGCGTGAACCAGCCCGTTCCGGGACCCGCGAAGATCGTCATTGCGGAAGCCGTAGGCGCTGTGCGAAGCACGAAGCCCGCCTCGGCGGTCTCTCGGAACGCCACGTCGGCGGCCATGAAGGTGTTGCTCGGGATGGTTCCGCTCGTCGCAGTCCAGTTGTAGTCGAAGCGTGCGTCAAAGCCGACTCCCGGACCGTAGACGACAGGGAACAGGAAGTCGGCATAGGTGCTCAGCGAAACGATGTTGAAGCCCGTCGAGAGCTGCGTCCAAAGAATATTTCGGGTCGCACCGAACTGTTCGACGCCCGGTGTGACGCGAATCTTTCCTGCTTGACTCGCATTCGGTCCAGCCCATGTA
>DGPZ01000062.1:0-8640 GCA_002390675.1 Deltaproteobacteria bacterium UBA4427 | reverse complement strand
CCGGGCTCGAACACATGTTGGCCTACGGTGCGGTCGAGGTTCGTGGTCAGAGCTGCCAAGTTCCCGCCCGGGTTGATCAGCGTCAGACCCTGGTTAGTCGTGAAGAGGCCCGAAGGTACCGTCACGGTTCCGCCTGGCTGCACGACCGCCGTTCCGTACTGCTTTCGCTTGTTGAACTCCGCGAAGTAGAGACCGCCCTTGGTCGTTCGGGTGTCGTAGGTGCCTGGCTGGACGAGCGTGACGGTCGCACCCATGGTCGTCATTGAGGTCGCAGCCTGATTACAACAAGGGAATGAGCCGGGCCCTGACGAACCGTCTCCATGGCTGGCAAAGAATTGTTGCTGAATTGCAACGGGCGTCTGTGCGCCGGCCGAGAAAGCACCGAACAAAAGTGCAAGCGGCGCGAGGAGTAGAAACGCCGATATATACGAGTTGCGCATCGGTCTAATCATTCTTTTAGTTCTCCGAAAAATGGCGGGTCTCGACCGTCCGAGCCCAATGACTTGCAGTACTGTTGGTCGAGAATACTATGAATAGGGGCTCCGACTCAAGAAGAATATGGAGGCATCCGGAAAAAAGGCTTCCTAGAACAAGGGCTTCTGCGCGTGGGTAGCGAGAGCGTGCCTAGGGGCGCTCCAATGCTCAAGTGATAGTGTTCACCCGAGGTCGGCGGCACCAGAGCGGGCTTAAATACGAATCTTTCACCCTGGGGGGCTACCCTAAAGGGCATCTAGAGCAATCCGTTGATCCCTGACCAGGGTGCGGGCGGCGCGAAGATGACTCGAAAGGCGCTCAGGGCAAAAGAATTCTGAAGCCCGCGGAGAAGAATCCGGCGGAGGATCCGGCTTCCCAATTAAAGGATGCGCGTCGATTCTCATCGTCCCGTTTACTTCGAAAACGTCGCGTACCGGCGACATCGAAGAGCAAGGATCCTTGGATAAAAAGATCTGCCCGTAGGCTAAAAATATCGATTGGCTCAGTCGTGATTCGCAGAGAAGGTCCTACGAAATGCTGGACGAGATTCACCTTAGATCTCGCGTTTCGGATGATCGGGTCCGCTTCGGAGATGAAGCTTCGAAGGGACTCGGCCTCCCCGACATAGCGCGAGTCGAGATAGAGGTAGTCGAAGCCTGGGGTGAACTTGATCTCAACGGGCAGCAGGTCAAAGACGAACTCTGCACCGAAGCCGACGCGGTAAGAATTCTTGTAGTCGACGGAGAGCTTGGTTTCTTCTTTTAGGCTGTCGTTGAACCTTCCTTTGATGATTTCTACGGAACTTCCGATCGTGCTGGTCGTGTTCGTTGGAATCAAGATTCCAGCTGAGACACCAAATCTCGGCCTGCCTGGCACTTCATTCAAGCGCGGTGACTGCACGCCCGCTTCGAAAATCCAGCCCAGATTCGTAAGTGTATTGGCCGAGCGCTCAGTAACGCCGAAATCGGTATCAATACTCGCGCTCACTCTTTGAATCGTCGTGTAGGGCCCCGTTGAAAGATAGGGTGACCACCCCTTAAACAAACTTCCGTGTCGCTTCCTTAGGCTCTCATCCCTGTCTCCACCGCGTTCTGTTTCAGCGAATACCGGATGAGCGGCGAAAAAGAGCGTCGAAAGGGTGACGATTGCCGCGACGAGTGTGCCGCGCACGAGATCAGATTCCGCTCTGCGAGCGGCGATCAATTGAGAGAGTAGAGGCCGAGCAATCATGGGGCGGAGATTCCTGATAGTCAGAAGCGGATGGAGGCCGTGACGCCGTAAGTTCTCGGGGCGGACATGACCCATACGATCGCGCCGTTTCCGTCCTTGCGGTCGAAAGCGGTCACGGGGTAGATCTCGTTCGTTAGATTGCGGATCCACCCAGAAATGCTGAGCAGGCCGTCGAGATCAGAGAGGGTCAGCCGAGCATCGAGCATCCAGCGCGGATCCGCTCCGATACGCGAGTCGTTCTCGGGAGTATAAAAGACGCGCGACTTATATCTCCAATCGAAGCGTGGTGTGATGGTGCCGATTGCCGGAACTTCCCATTTGTACTGCGCGTAGCTGACGTAGCTGAGTTCTGGTGAGTTGACGAGCTGGTTGCCTGAAAAATCGTCAACACGAAAGACGGTACGCACACCGCCGGACGGAGAAACGAAGTCCTGCCTTTGGACATTGCGGAAATCGCTGAACTCGCTGTAGGTGATACCGATCGACTGGGCGATCTCGAGCCCTTCCCAGCGGATCGTTACGTCGGTCTCACCGCCGATCAGACGCGAGTCTTCGGCATTGATCAGGGTGTTGATCGGAAAGGCAGTGTCCGGGCTGTCCTGAAGCTGGAAGACTTGTTGGTTCTCGTAGTCGTAGAAGAAGCCGGCCCCGTGCCAGGACACCACGCCATCGAATAGAGAAACGCTCCATCCTAGTTCAAGCGCATTGACGAACTCAGGCTTGACGGCGTCGATCGGCGTTCCAGGAAAGACCGCCGTCCCGTTGAAATGGCGCCCCTTATAGCCTCGGGAAAATCGCCAGTAGAACTTGATGTCCGAGGTGGGCTCGTAGCGTAGGACGATTTCGCCCGACGGGCGCCACTCCTCCGACAGGGCGCGATCATTCTGTTTCGGAGTAGTCGCGGGTGTCTCTACATTGTTCTCGAGACGCCGCACGCCCGAGGTGAGTTCGAATCCCTTTCGCTCGTAGTTCAACCGGATGCCACCCTGAAGGATGATGTTCTCTGTGATTCGCCATTCCAGATGACCGAAGAGCGCGGCGTGCCAAGTCTTCTGGGTGATATTCTGTGAAAGAAAATTATTCGAGGCGACGAAGATCTGGTTGGAGGCGCCAAGCCGGTCATAGAGCGCCGTAGCTCCTAAAATGACCTCTAGATTATCGTCCTCATTCCAAATCAAGCGCGTATCGACGAAGTACTCCGAAGCGGTGTCTTCGAAAAAGGTCTCCGCCGCCACATAGGGGGAGGCGTCGATATCGATCACGGCTTCTCGGTCGTTATATTCCCATCCGACGACGGTTTCAAGGCGCCACGGGCCGTCTGTCCATGTCAAATTAATGTTGCTTCCGATCGCCGTTAGGCGCTCGTCGCCCACTCTGCTGTAGTCGCCGTCGTAGGGATCCCCGTCGCCCGGGTTCAGCCCGGCCTCAACGCATGCACCCCTTCGATTGGTTCGAGTGCAGGTGTCGGGATCGAAATAGTTATTCTCGTCTGTGAACAGGCTTTCGCGATCTCGCTGCGGATTACCAAATGGTACGGGTGAGGTTCCGCGAAGCTGAAACGAGGGCGCGCGGCCCAAGTTCTGCGTTCCATGAACGTTGAAGAGAATCGAAAGCTCTTCCGCCGGTTCAATCAGCCACAGATTTCGGGCCGCCCAGTTATTGCGGTTGTTTACGCCGGCGTCCGGGCGAGGCAGCGGATCATTGCCGCCGTTCGTCGGGGGGATCTGGGTTAGGGCGTAGTTGCACTTGGTTCCGGCATGCGTGGCGGGCCGGCCAAGCAGAAGATCGTCGATATCGTAGAACTCGTTGCAGCGGTTCTCCCCGAGGAAGTCGCGGCGGGCGTACTTGAATGCTAGGCGCGTTGCCACGACGTCCTGCACCACGGGCACGTTTATGAAACCATCAACGTCGATTTGATCGAAGCGTCCGTAAGTGAAATTTACTGCTCCCGAGTTCTCGTGTACGGGGCGTCTCGAGTTGATGAGAATTGCGCCGGCGGATGCGTTGCGCCCGTGAAGCGCACCTTGGGGCCCGCGGAGAACGGTCAGTCCCTCCACATCGAAGAGCTGTGAGAGCTGGCCAGCAGGAGATGCCATGTAGACCCCGTCGACGAAGACGGCCACGGCGCTCGCGGCATTAGAGTTGCTGTCTTGGAGCCCGACGCCGCGGATGAACAGCTGTGGGTTCGAGGCGGCAAAGGGAGAGGTTATCTCGAGGTTAGGCGTGAAGTCGGCGATATCACCGACGTTCTGGGCGCCGATATTCGCCAAGTCTTCTCCGTCGAACGCAACGACGGAGGTCGGTGCCTCGAGTAGCCCCGCCACGCCTCCTGTGCTCATGACAATCATCTGCTCGACGCCGGCCCATGGATCGAGTTCTGTTCCGCCCTGCGCGATCGCCGTTTCCGGAAGAGCGATCATAAGCATTGAAGCGAGCGTGACAGCTAGGATTCGGGGAAAGGAGAGAGGAGTATTGACCGAGTTGCTTAGATGAGAGTTGCGAGGCTGCAAAGTTCAGGTTCCGCCGATCGTATTCCGGGATTATTCGGGATTGCGAAGTACAGATTGCGGCTATGGATTTAGCCGCTCGCGTCGAGATATATGACCCGCGTTTGAAAGTGACCGCCGTCCATTCTATCAACATGGCTTGTTGCTTGTCTAGATAGTTTAGGCTCTCCGAAAGTTAGGGTTTGACTGATGAGAGAAGCCCTCACTATCTTCGTGCGACCTATAGGAGAATAGAGTGACGACCGTCCGATTGGTTGCGGGTATCACCGCGTGCCTCATTAGTTTGAGTATTTTTCTGACGGGCTGCCAGGAGAAGGAATCCTCCGACCCGGTGCTGCTCGAGCAGGCACAACGCGCGTTTGCAGAGGGTCGTCACGATGAGGGCCTCGCGACGATGCGCGAGATGGTCGATCAGAATCCCGGAGATCCCGAGACCCAACGAATTTACGGGGAGGCCCTGATCGCTGCGGGGCAGCCAAGTCTTGCGGTTTGGCCTCTCGTTCAGGCGATGAAAGATCCGGGGCAGGCGGTCGCCGCGGGTTTGATGTTGGCTCGTGCACAGCTGGCCGGAGGCAGCGGTGCAGACGCGATCGCCACGGCGACGCAGGTCATCGCGATCGATACTGAGAACCCCGTTGCTTATCTGCTTCGCGCGCGGGCACACCTCGCTGAGAAAATGGAGGAGGAAACGATTTCCGATCTCGATTCCGCGCTCGAGCGAGGGATTGAGGACGACTCGGTCGAACTCGTCCGACTCTACGCCCTTTTCGGTATGGGTAAAATCGAGGAGGCGGAAGCCTTGCTCGAAGTCCTGCACGATCAGGCAGTTGCTGAAATTGAATCGAACCCCGCTCGAGCGGCTGCGCTCTGCGGAGCGACGGCGACCTTCGCTCTCGAAAGCGGCGACGCGGAGCTCGCAGAGACGCGCTTCGAGGAATGTTTGGCCGACCAAGGATTGCGGAACCGCCTCCTGGTTGATTCCGCCGTGAAGTTCTATGACGACCGCGAAATGTTCGATCGCGCAACAGACATTTTTCTTAGACGCTTCGATGCCGAAGAAACAAATCTTGTGGCTCGGGTGGCCTATGCCGAGCGCCTAAGGAGAACGGGCAAAAAAAATGAAGCTGAAGCGCTTCTTCTGAGTGCGACGGAAGAACAGCCCGCCGCCTGGTCTGCGCTGGTCGATTTTTACATGAGAAGCGAAAGATTCGAGGAGGCTTTGGGTGCGCTCGATAAAGCGATTGCGGCGAACCCGAACCCGCCGGACAGCTGGATGATGTCGCGCGCCGATTTCCAGATCATCCTCGGCCGATTCGAAGAAGCGAAATTGAGTCTCGACGACGTTGAAATCGATGTTCATCGTGCGGTCATCGAGGGGCGCCTCCTGCTTGCCAAAGGCGAGCTTCCTGCAGCCGCAGCGAAACTCGAGGAAGCCGTTCGGATGTGGCCTGATAATCCCGACGTGCGTTATCTCGCGGGAAACGCCTACGAACGACTCGGCGATTGGGCGAAGGCGATAAGTCATTTTCGTGAAGCCGCACGTATGAAATCGCCGCACGTACCGAGCTCGCGCTCTCTCGCTGAGATCCAGGAAGCAGTCGGCGATTGGGAGGGACGCGCTTTCGTGCTCCAGCGTCTTCTTGAGCTCAATCCCAATGATGCGGATGCGATTGAAGGCCTTCTCGATCAGTGGCGAGCTACCGGCTCGCGCGATCTCGCTCAGCAGATGTTTGCTCGGCTTTCCGCGATTAGGGGGATGCAGGGCCGTGCTCTGGCGAACGTCGCGGAGGCGAGGGCCCGGGCGAATGGGCCCGAGGCAGGACTTTCTGTGGTCGCCGAGTCGGGCGCGGACCTCTCTCTGTCGGTTTTCGAGGAGGCGCTCGAAGTGAAGGTGAAGTATCTCGTCGCGTTAGGCCGCCGGGACGAGGCGATTAGTTCACTTTCTGAGCTGATCAACAAGCAACCCGGTCGATCTGTATTGTTCTCGATGCGGGGGGCGCTGAGAAATGCGGCTGGAGACGAGGAGGGCGCTCGCGCCGATCTGACGAAGGCCCTTGAGGCTGATCCCGGTTCGGTCGAGACCCTTTTGAGCCTTGCCGAACTCCAGCAGGGAAGCGGTGACCCTGCAGGAGCCCGGGCGACGCTGCTGAAAGCGGTTTCTTTGGAGGCAGGCCTAACTAATCATGCCGCCTCTGCGGCGCTGGCTCTGGCCCGCTTCGAGTTCGACGCGGGTGAACATGAATCAGCGCGCGCGCGATTGCGTGGTGTTCTAGACGGCAGCCCTCGGAATGGTGCCGCGGCTTCCGCTTTGATGAACTCTTTGCTGGTGCAGGCGGACCTTTCGAACCCTTCAAATGAGCTTGTCGACGTCGCGCGTAGGGCGTCGTTTTTTTCCCGAAATCCACGTGCTCGCGAACTCTCCGCCCGGTTCGCCTCACTCGATCTCGACTAGCGACGAACCGGTATTGGTTTAGGGGAGGGCGGTCTCGGCTCTCGACCGGCGGTCTCGGTGCATCGCCTGTGTTTGCTTGAGAAGCTCTATGCGGCGTTTGTCCGGCAGTACATTCCAGCGATGCTCGACGCTTCTGCGGGTATTTCCGAAGGTCTCCGGCGAGACGATTCTCTGCATCATCGCGAGCGAGATGGAGGGGTTTTCAAGTGCGTGATGAACTGCGAGACGGCCGGTGCCACGATCCAGTTCTTTGCTCTGCTCCTGACCGACAATCCATTCGCGCGCCTTTTCCGCGTCCCGGACGGCCCAGATTCGGATCGCTTCCGCCACGACATCATCTCGTCCTTGCTCGGGTGAGAGTGAGCGCGCCCATTCGATTCCGGCCAGCGGATCCGACCGCACCCAATGCACCGCGATGCTTCGCCATCCGCCCTTGGCCCAAGATGCTCCTCTGGAGCGCGTGATCCAATTTATGAATTCGTCGCGATGGCCGTTTTCGAGATGCGCTGACTGCGCGGCCCGGAATCCCACGCGCTTGAGATCATTCGAGCTACCTTGGCCCAGCGGCAGGCCCTCGATCCACGTTTGCACGACGGCTGGGCCGTGGGCGCGGATCATTTGATGGAGCGCGATGCTCGTGACCATCTCGCGCTCGTCGGGGCTTTGGAAGCTCGTGATGAAGCCCGCGAGGTCTTCAAGCCGTCCGTGCTCAATCATACCAATCACGAGGTTGGGTAATCCGGCGGAGCTCATATACGTCGGCATCTCGTCATAGATCGCTCGCGCAGAGTCGTACCCTTCGTTCTTCGCGACTTCGGCGATCGCCTGCGCAGCGGCTAAACGCTGTACCCTTGAATCGCTCCACCCTCCGACCTCCTCAAGCATCCGTCGAGGTTCATGCTTTGCCCAGTAGGCCATCAAGATTCGAAGATCGACGGTTTCGAGAGGGTAGAGATCGTCGTGATACGCTCGAATTGCGCCCGGAAGCGTTTCCGGTGTGAGCTGTCTTGTTAGTCTAACGAGAGTCTCCGTGCGCTCGAGAGCGTCGGGAGTGCGGAGTGCATTGCCGAAACGAAGATAGGCATCCTCGGCCCCGTCGAGCGGGGCGCCCGCTTGCACGTACATGGCGGCTGCCCAGCCCATTGCTGCGGCAATCAGCACGCTGCCCATCCAGAGCATCGTTCGACTCACATCCAACTCCTTCTTTTTCGTTCTATCCGGATTCTCGAGTAGACTTGACCGCGACCTCCTCGGTCACAATCGAGAGCGACGTCGCGGGGAACTAGTATTCGTAGGTAGGCATTCGGTTTGACTGGATTGATCTGTCTAGCATGTCAGTCACTCAATTGCGTAGCCGATCGCGCGGAGTTGCCCCTTCTGCATATCCGAGAGCTCCACTTTTTCGACGTCGTTCCGCCAGGGAGGCGGCGGGCGGGCGAGGATTTCGTCGACCATTGCATCAAGTTTTGTCGCCCGCTCGTCATTCTCCTCGCGTTGAAGCAGGTCGTTTTGCTCCAAGGGATCCTCGCGCAGATCGTAGAGCAGCGAGGTGCTCCGGCGGAGTCGTTGTGAGCCGGCCTTCTGTCGCAGCGCGTTCGGGTTGATTACACGCATATAGCGATTGTCCGGAAGCGTTAGAGCGACGATCGGGTCGGATGGCTTTTCGGCTTTACCCCAGGAGCGGTCAAGCTCAGCGAAGAGCGGACCTGTGTCGGGTTCGCGTTCGGCCAAGTCTGGGCGCCCGGCGCTCGTTAAGATCTCGGAAAGTCGAGAGCGGCCGTCCGCGTATTCGAGTTCGGGGGCGCCCATGAGATCGAAGAGTGTGGGCCAGATGTCGACGTTCTCGCTCGGGGAATTTACGACGATTCCCTCCGCAAGACTGAAGGGTAGGCTGAGGATCCACGGAACATGGATCACCTCCGTGTGAAGGTCCTTGGCATGGCCTTCAGCGCCGTGCTCTCCAAAAGCTTCGCCGTG
>DGPZ01000197.1:3274-55860 GCA_002390675.1 Deltaproteobacteria bacterium UBA4427 | reverse complement strand
TTGGGGCCGTTTTCTTCGAGCCAAGAACGAGTTTCCTGGCGAAATGTTTCGAGGTCCGACATGTCGACATGCCTCCTGCCATAAGTTTCGACCGTCGAGTGTAACGGCTCCTCCGGATTTTTCCCTTACCCCCATTGGGTAACGCTAGTATCCGGCCCCATGCGGATCCTTCTCGCCAGCCCTCGCGGATTTTGTGCCGGTGTCGACCGGGCCATCGACATCGTCGAGCTCGCCCTTGCCCAGGGCGATCGCCCCGTCTTCGTACGCCACGAAATCGTTCATAATCGGCACGTTGTCGACGGTTTGCGCAAGAAAGGCGCGACCTTCATCGAAGAACCTGAAGACGCGCCTAAGGGTGCCGTTCTCATCTACTCCGCCCACGGCGTTTCCCCCGCCATCCGGGACCGGGCCGAGCAGAACAAGCTCCACACGATCGACGCGACCTGCCCCCTCGTCACCAAGGTGCACAACGAAGTGCGTCGCATGGTTGCCGAGAAATTCGAAATCGTGATGATCGGTCACGAGGGCCACGTTGAAGTCGAAGGCACGATGGGGCAAGCGCCCGACTCGATGCATCTCGTTGAAACGGCGGAGGATGTCGCGACGCTGGTTGTCGAAAATCCGGACAGACTTGGCTGTGTCACACAAACGACCCTGTCTGTCGACGACACTCGGGATGTGATGGATGCCCTAGCCGCGCGCTTCCCCAACATATTGCTCCCCAAGCGCGATGACATCTGTTATGCGACGCAGAATCGACAGGACGCGGTCAAGGAACTCGCAGTTGAAGCCGATCTTGTCCTCGTGGTTGGCGCTCCTGCATCTTCGAATAGCAACCGTCTCGTCGAAGTCGCTTCGCGGCGCGGTGTCCCGTCCTATTTGATTCAGAACGCAGAAGAAATGAATCCCGAGTGGCTTTACGGCATCGAATGCGTCGGCGTGACGGCAGGTGCATCGACCCCTGATGTATTAGTCCAAGGCGTGATCGAACGATTGCGCGAACTCGCAGATGGACCAGCGGTACTCGATTCACTTCCGGAAGTAGACGAAGGTGTGCGCTTCAAGTTACCGCGTGAACTGCGCGACGCGTGAGCGACGAAGATGCTCCTTTAGAAACGGGAATTGACGCAAACCGCTCAGCGGACCCTATGGACCCGGAGGTCGGGCCGGCGGTCCCCGCGAGCTCCCTTGCCGCCGGCGCATCAGCGGGTGCCGCACCTCGAAACGTCGCGGGAAGAGACACCTTCGGCGAAATTTTCTCCCTGGCCTGGCCCGTCATGGCCAGCCAGGTCCTCCTCAACTTCACGGGGGTCGTCGATCGCATGATGATTGGGCGGCTCGCGGAAGTCGGAAGCGCCGCAGTCCCTCTCGCGGCCGTCGGGTATGCGACTCAGCTTTTTCACTTGATCCATTCGACGCTCTTCGCCGTCGGCCTAGCCTGCGTCGCTTTGATGGCGCGCTCCATCGGCTCTGGCGATCCCGAGCGTGCGCGACACAGTTTTGCCGGCTCCATTCAAGTCTCCGCCTCCGTCACCCTCTTCTACGGTTTTATTCTTTTCTTTTTCAGCGAAGAAACCCTCGCACTCCTGGGCGCAGAGCCTTCCGTGATCGAAGTCGCCGCGCCCTACCTCGAGTTAACGGTCGCGGCATCCGTGATGCTCTCGTTCACGATGATCTGCGAGAGCGCCTTGCGCGCGAACCGGGACACGGTGACACCCATGTTCATCGCAGCCATCGTTGCCATTTCAAAGCTCGCTTTAAACGGCGTCTTGATCTTCGGCTATTTAGGCTTCCCTAGGCTCGAACTCTTGGGCGCCGGCTTCGCGACTGCGATCAGCCAAGCCGTCGGGCTCGTGCTCTTTCTCGTAATCCTCGCTCGAGTCCCGAATAGCGCCCCCACGGCACTTCGCTTCCGCGATCTGTTCAGAAAAAATCCGATCACCCGCGAAGTCATTCGCATCGCCATCCCCGGCGTCGCCGAGCGCATCGTGCTCAACTTCGGGCTGCTCTCCTATTTCTGGGTGCTGAGTAACTACTACGGCACGATCGCCGTGGCGGCCTACACCGTCGGCATCTCGATTTTATCCTTCTCCTGGATCCCCGGAACCGGCTACGCCCAAGCCTGCTCAACGGTGGTCGGCCAAGCGCTCGGAGCCCGCGACAGCGACCGTGCGCTACGAGGCGCCAAACGTTCTCTCAAGCTCGCGATCGCAACGGCTATTCCGCTAGGCATTCTGTGCGTCTGGCAGCGCGGTGCCCTCGCAGAATTATTTACGGATGATCGCGCCGTGATCGACGCGCTCGCCCCCTTCATGCTCTGCCTCGCCATAGCGCAACCCTTCTTGCAGATGCACTTTACGTTAGGGGGAGCGCATAAGGGCGCGGGCGACACGATTACGCCTTTGATAGGGGCCGCGATCGGAAACTGGGGCATCCGCGTTCCGGTTGCGATTTTCCTCGGCGCGTATCTCGAAGTCGACGTCGTTTGGTTATGGGCGACGCTGATTTTCGATCACATCGCTCGGACGATATGGCTCGGGGCGAGCTTTATACGCGGGCGCTGGCTAGACCTTCCGCCGCTTCCGTCTAGCGCGAAGACCTTTTAGCTCTCGGAAAGCAGGTAGCGGTCACGCACCTTCGCGCGCTGAATCTTGCCGCTATCAAGGCGCGGCAAATCAGTCACGAACTCAACGGCGCGCGGACATTTGTATCCGGCTAGGTGCTCGCGACAGAATGCAATCAGCTCGGCCTCGAGCGCTGCACTGACTTCAATCCCTACTGACAGTTCGACCACTGCACGAACTTCTTCGCCCCACTCGTCATTAGGAACTCCGACCGTCGCCGCGTCGCCGACTGCGGGGTGCAGCAAAAGCACCGCGTCGACCTCCGCCGGGTAGATATTCACGCCGCCTGAGATAATGAGCTCCGCAGTTCGCCCGGTTAGGAACAGATAGCCCTCGTCATCGAGCCGCCCAAGATCCCCCATTGTGTAGTAGTCGCCGCGATAGGCGGAAGCCGTCTTCTCCGGCGCTTTGAAATACTCGAAGCGATGTTCAGGAGCCTTGAAATAGACCGTGCCTATGTCGCCCCCCGGAACTTCCTCGCCGGACTCATCCTGAATTTGCATCGTGAATCTCGACGAATCCGCTCTGCCTACGCTCCCGGGCTTCTTGAGCCATTCATGGGAGTCGATCCAAAATCCGCCGCCTTCGGTCGCCGCATAATATTCGTAGAGGATTGGCCCCCACCATTCGATCATCGCCGACTTAACATGATTTGGGCAAGGCGCCGCCCCATGCACAATCCAGCGGAGCGAAGAGAGGTCGTATTTCGCGCGGGTCGCTTCGTCGAGAGAAAGCAATCTGTGAAACATCGTAGGTACGAGATGACTGTGACTCACGCTATGCGTCTCGATCAGCGCGAGCGCCTGCTTGGCATCCCACGTTTCCATCAAGACGCAGCCGACGCCCATCATCAAAGGTAGTGCCAAATTGATGGCCAAAGGGGCAGCGTGATAGAGAGGCCCTGTCACAAGGGTGACATCCGTCGCCGGATCGAATTCAGCCGTAGCGATGACCGGCACCGAAATCGAACTCTGCGTCGCACCCCGACGATACACACCCTTCGGACGCCCTGTCGTCCCCGAGGTGTAGAGCATGGAGTTGCCTAACGTAGGGTCCTCTAGGTCGGAACTCGATTGGCCTTCGCAAAGCGCTTCATGCCCCTCGAAGCCCGAAATGTTTCCGCCGATTGCCACTTTCGCAATCAGTCCCGGAGCCTCTTTCGCAGCGTCATAAGCGACGGCAGCAAAGTCCGCGTCCACAAAAAATGCCTTTGCCTCACAGTTGTCGATGATATAACCGACTTCTGCGGCGGTGAGGTGCCAGTTGATCGGCGTCAGCCTAAAGCCGCCCCGAAGCGTTGCCGCGTAAACCTCGACGAACTCCACTCGGTTCGAACAAAAGAGCGCGACACCGTCGCCAGCCACGAGTCCCTGCGCGCGCAAAGCACGTACGATCTGATTGGCACGGGCGTTCAGTTGACCGAATGAATGGCTCCCCGTCGCATCCACGATCGCCATACGATCGGGAGATGCCTTTGCATGAAGAGCGAGACCCATCCCGGTGAGCGCGGCCCCCCTAATCGAGAGCAGCGTCCGACCCTCCGCGTCGACTTCCGCCTCCAGCTCCTTCGCCATGCAGCTCCCCCGTTCGATCTTTTCCGCCCTTGCCCAAGCACGCTCCGGATTCAGCCCGGCGCTCGTCCGAGCCAGTCAGGCAACCCGTTCGGTTGGGGCGTAAATTCGGCCGCTCAGTCTGGAATATTAATCGGGCCTTTTAATCGGGGTAAACAAACGCAAAGTCTCCCGACTCATCCACGTCGACGACGACATGACCGCCGCCCTTCAGCTTGCCGAAGAGCACCTCGTCCGTGAGCGGGTTCTTAATTTTCTGTTGAATCAGGCGACCCAATGGCCGTGCGCCGAAATCGGGGTCATAGCCCTTCTCGGCGAGTCGCTTCCGAGCCGCGGGGCTGAGTTCGATCTTGATCTTTCGTTCCGCCAGCTGCGCTTCGAGTTCAACAATGAACTTGCCGACGACCTTTTCCATCACCTCAGAGGCCAAGGCATCAAAGCGTACGATCTCGTCCAGACGATTGCGGAACTCGGGGCTGAAGATTTTTTCGATCTCCTGGTTCCCGTCTCCGCGTTTGCCGTCTGTGAACCCAATCGCCCGCGCCGACATTTCTCGCGCACCTGCGTTAGAGGTCATGATCAGAGTCACGTGTCGGAAATCAGCCTCGCGCCCCTGGTTATCGGTCAGCGTCGCGTGGTCCATCACCTGAAGCAGCACATCAAACACGTCTGAATGCGCCTTTTCAATTTCATCCAACAACAGCACCGCATATGGATGTTTGCGGATCTGCTCGATCAGCTGTCCCCCCTGGTCGTAGCCGACATAGCCTGGAGGCGCGCCAATCAAACGTGAGACGGAGTGCTTCTCCATGTACTCGCTCATGTCGAAACGCAGGAAAGGAACACCTAATGTCTCGGCGAGCTGCTTCGCAAGCTCGGTCTTGCCGACCCCTGTCGGGCCCGCGAAGAGAAACGATCCCGTCGGTTTCTCGGGACTCCCCATCCCTGCACGAGCTCGCTTGATCGCATTCGCAACCGTCTCGACCGCGGCATTCTGACCAAAGACGACCGCCTTGAGATCCGACTCAAGCCGCTCAAGCCGCGCAGAGTCTTCGGACACCGCCGTTTCAAGCGGCACACGCGCCATTCGCGCGACAGTTCGCTCGATATCCCTCACCCCCACAGTTCGCCGTTTCTTCCCCGTCGGGCGAAGTCGAACCGCGGCACCGGCCTCATCTAACACATCGATCGCCTTATCCGGCAGGAACCGATCATTCAGATGCCTAACGGCCAAATCGACGCAGGATTTAAGCGCTGGGCCCGTGTAGTGCACACCGTGATGATCTTCATAACGAGGCGCAAGCCCCTTCAAGATCCGAACGCATTCTTCCGGCGTCGGCTCTCCGACATCGATCTTCTGGAAACGACGCGCAAGCGCGCGGTCGCGCTCAAAGTGCCGATACTCCTGATAGGTCGTCGAGCCCATGCACCGCAGCGTGCCATCAGCAAGACCCGGCTTAAGAAGATTCGAAGCATCAACCGTCGTTCCCTGCGCGGAGCCCGCCCCGAGAATCGTGTGAATCTCGTCGATGAAAAGAATGAAGTTTTTACGTTCTTGAAGCGCAGACAAGAGCGCCTTAAAGCGTGCTTCGAAGTCGCCTCGGTAGCGCGTACCGGCAAGCAAGGCCCCTAGGTCGAGAGAATGAATCTCCGTGCTCTCGAGATCCTCTGGCACGCGGCCTTCATGAATGCGCAGCGCTAGGCCTTCAGCGAGGGCCGTCTTTCCGACTCCAGTCTCGCCGACAAAGATCGGATTATTCTTTCGACGCCGCGCCAAGATATGAATCGCGCGATCCAGCTCCGGACCGCGCCCGATCAGGGGATCGAGTTCGCCCTTCGCGGCGCGCTCCGTCAAGTTCGTCGCGAAAGCGCCGAGCGGATCTGCCGGGACGCCTTCGGACTCATCTCCGCCCATCATAGGAGCGGCGCCGCCTTCTACACTGAACGAGTCGTCGCCGAGCTTCGACTCGCCGTGACTGATGTAGCGAAGCAAGTCGAGGCGCGAGACGCCCTGCGCTCGGAGCAAAGTCATCGAATGCGCGTCGGGTTCATTGAAGATCGCCACAAGGAGATCCCCGACCTCCACTTCTTCCTTCTCAGCACTCTGCGTATGATCGACTGCCGTCTGAACCACGCGGTGAAACGCGAGGGTCTGTGCCGTTTCGACCGGGTCATCTCCGGGCACGCTTTCGAGATCCTCATCAAAGAATCGTTCGAGGTCCGCGCGCAGTCGGCCCAAGTCCGCACCCGCATGGAGCAGGATCTGCGCCCCTTCCTCGTTATGAATCAGGGCGTAGAGCAAATGCTCAACGGTCAAGTACGCGTGACGCCTCGACTCCGCTTCTCGATACGCCGCCTGCAGCGTGAGCTGAAGATCGCGGCCGATGGAACTCATTCCTTCTCCACTCCCGACCGCAGCGGGTATCCCCGCTCTTCGGCCATTCGATGCACCGTCGCCGATTTTGTCTCGGCAACTTCCAACACGTAGACCCCACCCACACCCATTCCGGCACGATGAATCTGCAACATGATCTGCGTCGCAGCTGCGGGGCTCTTTCCAAAGACTTTTTCGAGGATCTGAACGACAAACTCCATAGGTGTGTAGTTGTCGTTGTAGAGCAGCACCTTGAATCGCGGCGGCCGAGCAGACTTCGAACGCTCCTTCGTCGCAACCCCTTGGTCGCGCTCCTTAGAGGGATCAAGGGTTGGGGGGGGCTTGCCGCCATCTTCGGGACCGGCCATTCGCTCAATGGTTTCCATCGCACAGAGCATAGCCTTCCCACAAGCCTCCATGCAGCTCCGATCGAAAGCACTGCACGCAGCGCCAAGAAGAGCGGCTACACTCGAGTGCTAATGTCCGACGAGGCACCCAAGCTCACAATCCAGCTCGAAGACGGCGTTTCCAGTCTGCCCCAGGCAGAATGGGACAAACTCGTCGGAAACGAATCGCCTTTCCTAGAATGGGCGTTTCTCGCTTCTCTTGAAGAGGCCGGCGCACTAGACCCGGAGTCCGGTTGGGACGCCCGCCCATTGGTCGCCCGCGAAGACGGTGAAATCGTCGCCGCGTGCCCGCTCTATGTAAAATCAAATAGTGAGGGTGAGTTCGTCTTCGACTACAGCTGGGCGGATGCGGCACACCGCGCAGGCATCAACTACTACCCCAAGCTCCTGGTCGGAGTGCCCTTCTCACCTGTCCCCGGAGCGCGTTTCCTCGTCGCCTACGGCCGCGACAGAACCCTTTGGATCGAACGCCTGGCCAGTGCACTGAAAGAGATCTGCAAGGCCAACGATCTTTCGAGTGTCCACATCAACTTCTGTCAGCCCGAGGAAGCCGAAGCGCTGACGGAAGTCGGCTTCCATACCCGCGTCGGTCTCCAATACCACTGGCTGAACGATGGCTATGAGACCTTCGAGGATTACCTCGGCGCTTTTCGGAGTAAGCGACGCAATCAGGTCCGTCGCGAACGCCGCGAGATGGAGAAGCAGGGTGTCACTATCCGTACCTACACGGGGGATGACATCACAGAGGACTTAGTCGAGCCGATGTTCCGCTTCTATCTCGAAACGATCGAATCGAGAGCCTGGGGCCGGCAGTACCTAAACCGCAAAGTCTTCGAACTCCTGATTGAGCGCTTCCGCAACCGCCTCTGCCTTGTGATCGCGGAGCACGAGGGCGAGATGATCGCGGGAACCCTCAACGTCGAAAAGGGTGACGCGCTCTACGGACGCTATTGGGGCGCGACCCGCATGGTTCGCCACCTCCACTTCAACGTCTGTTACTACGCCGCCGTCGAGCACTGCATCGAGCGCGGTCTCGCCCGCTTCGAGCCCGGGGCAGGAGGCGAGTACAAGCAGGTTCGCGGATTCGATGCGCAACCGACTTACAGCTCACATTACGTGGCTGATCCACGCCTCGGACATGCGGTCGAACGCTTCCTTGAAAGCGAACGCGATCATGCGGAGAGCACGATCGATTGGTACCAACAAAACAGTGCGCTCAAGGCGACGACCGAAGGCGCAAGCGCGCAGCCCCCCAAGGATCCCGACTCAACAGAATCCGTTTAGGTCTGCACCTTTAGACCCATGTACTAGAACCACCCACCAGCCGCATATGAACTAACAACCGCTCACGGGCCGCGAGGATCTGTTCTCCGGCAACATGGACAGGGCCGCAACTTAGCGTTCGGCGAGCTGCTCTGCGCGAGCGGCCTGCAAGCGCCTGAAATCTGCCTCCGCGTGATACGACGAGCGGGTGAGCGGAGTAGCGGAGACGACGAGGAAGCCTCGCTCCGTAGCCTCTGCGCGAACTTCCGCGAATTCTTCGGGCGGCATGTAGCGTTCGACGCGGGCGTGCTTAGGCGTAGGCCTTAGGTATTGGCCAACCGTGAGGAAGTCGACCTCTGAAGCACGTAGATCATCCATCACCTGGCGGATTTCATCGCGCTCCTCGCCCAGGCCAACCATGATCCCGCTCTTAGTGAACGTCTCCGGGCGCAGTCGCTTCGCCTTCGCGAGCTGTCCGAGGGAATGCTGATAGTCGGCGCCAGGACGAACGCGTTTATAGAGCCTAGGGACTGTCTCTAGGTTGTGATTATAAACATCGGGCTGCGCAGCGATCACGATCCCAAGCGCCTCAGGCTTGCGCCTAAAATCAGGGGTCAGTACTTCAATCGTCGTGGCGGGAGCGAGCGCACGAATCTTCGCAATCGATTCAGCGAATTGATTCGCGCCGCCTTCGACGAGATCGTCTCGATCGACAGAAGTGATTACGACGTGCTGCAGTCCTAGTTCAGCGACTGCGTGAGCAAGGTGCGCCGGCTCGTTGGGATCTACCGCATCCGGCTTGCCTGTATCCACGTTGCAGAATGCGCACGCCCGAGTACAGACCGACCCCAAGATCATCACAGTCGCGTGCCTATCCGCCCAACACTCGGAAAGATTAGGACAAGCCGCTTCTTCGCAAACCGTGTTGAGTTTGAGCCTCCGCATCAGCGCCCGCGTCTCTTCGACCTTGTCGTTCGCGGAAAGTCGCACGCGGATCCACGGAGGTCGCGGCAATTCGCCGTCCTTAGAGTCGACTCCTTGAATCTGTAAAAGCTGATCGGACATAACGTCGTCTACCGTTCTTGACTCGAAGTTCACGGGCTTTAGCCTAAGCGAACCAAATCCCGTCTAAATGTGAATTGCTTGATCGTAAGCATCGAGGGTCGACTCGTGCATCATTTCGGAAAGGGTCGGATGAGGGAAGACGCTGTGCATCAAATCCGCTTCCGTGGTCTCCAAGTTCATAGCCACAACGAAGCCCTGAATGAGCTCCGTCACTTCGGCGCCGATCATATGCGCCCCGAGAAGCTCCCCGGTCCGAGCATCGAAGATCGTTTTCACAACGCCTTCCATCTCGCCGAGGGCGATCGCCTTACCATTGCCGCGGAAAGGAAAGCGCCCGATACGGATCTCACGACCCGCTGTCTTCGCCGCAGATTCGGTCAATCCAACGCTCGCAATTTGCGGGCGACAGTAGGTACACCCGGGAATGCGCTCAGGCTTCATAGGGTGAAGCCCAGAGCTCCCCGCGATCCGATCCGCACAAAGAATCCCTTCGTGAGTCGCCTTATGCGCAAGCCACGGCGGCCCTGCAACATCGCCGATCGCGTAGACCCCCGCTTCGCCGGTCTCGGTCCACTCGTTCGTCACGATATGGGTTCGATCAACTTCGACGCCGGTACCTTCTAGGCCCAGGTTTTCGACGTTTCCAACGATACCGACGGCCAGAATTACGCGGTCGAAAGTCGCAACCGTTGCCTCGCCAGACTCGGGCGTGATCGTCGCCGTCACCTCGTCGTCGCCCTTTTCAAGGGATGAGACCGTCGCGTTCACATGAATCGTGAAGCCCTGCTTTTCAAATTGCTTATGGGCAATGCCCGAAATCTCTTCGTCTTCGACGGGCAGGATGCGCGGCAATGCTTCGACGACCGTCACCTCAGCCCCGAGGTCATTGTAGAAGCTCGCAAACTCGATCCCGATCGCACCAGACCCCACAACTAACAAGCGTCGAGGCATCTCCTTGGGAACCATCGCTTCTCTGTACGCCCAGATCAGTTTGCCGTCCGCTTCGAGTCCCGGGAGCGAACGTGCACGTGCGCCGGTCGCCAAAATAATGCTGCCCGCTTCGATCTCGGAGACCGATCCATCCGCGGATTCCACCGCGACCCGCCCCGGCCCCGCCAAACGCCCAAAACCATCTAAGACCGTAACCTGGTTCTTCTTGAGCAGCGCTTTCACGCCAGTATTCAGTCGCTTCGAGACCTGCCGCGATCGTTTCACCACCTTCGCTAGGTCAAACGAGACGCCCTCGACATTCAAGCCGAAATCATCCGCTCTCTGAATCAAATGATGAACCTCGGAAGTTCGCAGCAGTGCCTTCGTCGGAATGCAGCCCCAATTAAGGCAAACGCCGCCCAGATGTTCGCGTTCAACCAGCGCCACAGACAACCCGAGCTGGCGCGCGCGAATCGCTGCGGGATACCCGCCTGGTCCGCCTCCGATCACCACCACATCAAACCGTTCGCTGCTCATTCCCAAAACCCTTTCACGCCGCCCTGAGTAGGCCGGCTCTTAGTCTTCATCGCGCTACGCTTGACGCAGATCGCGTTATTCACAGCATCATGCCCAGCGGATCGATCAATCGCGCGCGCACAGAAGCCAGAAGCTGCGCCCCAACTGCTCCGTCAACGGCACGATGATCCGCGGCCAACGTAAGCGAAGCGACACGCCCGACCTGAAGTTCGCCGTCGACAACGACCGCTTGTTCCTCCGCCGCTCCCACCCCGAGAATGCAGGCCTGTGGCGGATTTAGAATCGGGTACACCGACTCGATCCCGTACATTCCGAGATTCGAAATCGTCGCCGTTCCGCCCTGGTACTGTTCAGGCTTAAGCTTGCCATCACGCGCGAGGCCTGCCAGAAATTTTACTTCTTCGGCCAATGTCGTTAGGCCCTTTCGGTCCGCGTCCCGAATCACGGGCGTAACGAGTCCGCCATCTGTCGCGACCGCAACGCTTACATCGACACGCTCAAAGGCGTGCATAGCGTCCCCTGCGTATTGCACGTTCGCCGACGGCACATCACGCAACCCCAAAGCGAGTGCGCGAACCACAAAGTCGTTCACGGAAATTCTGATGTCACGTCCCTCGGCCGCTAGCCGCTCGTTCAGCCGCGCGCGCACCGACACCACTTCATCCATCCGCACGCGCATGCGAAGATAGAAATGCGGAACCTGCTGCTTCGACTCGGTCATTCGCCGCGCGATCGTCTTGCGCATCGTGGACAACCGCACGCTGCGAACCCCTTCTTCGAGAGCGACACTCTCATCGATCGATGCGACAACTGGGGCTGCTGAGGCAATCGAATCAAGCGGCGCTGAGGCCCGCTGCTCCTCGCTCGCCGCGACAGCTGAAGCCCCCTCTGACTGCCCAGCCGCTCGCAGCACATCAGCCTCGACGACGCGGCCCCCGGCCCCGGTGCCTGCGAGCTCGGCCAAGTCGACTTCATTTGCAACCGCCGCTCGCCGAGCGAGCGGAGTCGACCGAGGCGCGTCTGCATTTTCGCCGACTGAGCCAGAATACTCTGGTGGCGTGTTCGCAGGCGGCGCAGGTTCCTCCGAGGCACCCGAATCCATATCCGCGGAAACAGACGCAGACGCAGACGCAGCACCGTCTCCCGAACCGGCCGAGGCATTCTCAGAAGCTTCGTCCGACGCAAGAAGACCGAGCACTGTCCCGGGAACGACCCCCTCTGTGCCTTCCGCGACAATCAACTCAAGTACGCGACCGGCGACCGGGCTTTCCAGCTCCACGGTCGCTTTGTCCGTCTCAAGCTCGGCGACCACCTCGCCCTGTTCTACGAGATCGCCGACAGCCACGAGCCAACTCGCTAGCGTCGCGCCTGCGCTCGCATCTTCATCCTGCCCAGCAGACAGCTGTGGCATCTCAATCGGGATTGAGTCGGTCACCCCGGACATCTAGAGCCCCCCCCGTGAGCGGTTTCATGATTTAACCGCCCTGCTCATGCATCAGCATAGCGTCTGTGCTCGCGCCATCGTCGGTGCGCCCCTAACCTTTCCGACATGACGACGCTTTGGCGTAAAACTTGGCGCGGCCTCGCACTGCGGATCGAAACCGACGAGGCGGAAGAATCGTCGGGCGCTGGCACCGGCGCGCGATCACTTTCCGTCGGCCCGTCGGATGAAAGCGACACTTGGCTCCGTTTTCACCCCTTCAGCGCGGCACCTTATTGGTGCATCTCATCCACCGGGTCGGAAAGCGATGTAGAAACACGCCCTTTGGATGAGCGTGGGGATCCGGTCGCGGAATGTATCGCGATCCTAGAGGCCGATGTCTCGCCCTTAATCGAGCGCGCAACGGGACAATCCGAAAATGTCGCGGCCCGCGAAACAGCGGACGTAGCGGTCCTGCTGGCCGCCGAACGCGCCCTGAGGCATCGCCCCGCCGTTCTCGACGAACTCGACCCCGTCGCCTTGCGAAACCGACGAAGCGAGAAATGGCACACCTACCCCTCCGACGTCCTGCCTGTCTGGGTCGCTGAGATGGACTTCCCGATCGCAGCTCCAATTCAGGACGAACTGCGTCGCTTCGTCGAATCCGGCGATGTCGGCTATCCGATTGGGCTGCGAGAAACCGGCCTGCCTGACGTGTTTTGTGAGCGCATGCGCGAGGGATTTAGTTGGTCCCCGGATCCGGCACGGGTCGAGATTCTCTCCGAAGTCGTCCAGGGTATGTACGTGGCGCTCGAAGCCTTCAGCGAACCCGGTCAGGGCATCGCGGTTCAGACACCGATCTATCCGCCCTTTCTCGGCTCCATTAGAGACACCGGACGAGAACTCATCGACAACCCAATGTTGCTCGGCGACGCTGGAATGACCTTTGACTTGGATGGACTCGCGAGCACGGTCACACCTGGCACACGTATGCTGCTCTTTTGCAATCCCCACAACCCGTCAGGCCGCGTCTATCGGCGCGACGAGCTTGAGCGGCTAGCCGAAATTGCAGTCGAAAACGATCTCGTGGTCGTGTCTGATGAGATCCACGGCGACTTGCTCTTCGATGGGCGTACGCATATTCCGCTCGCGACCGTCGGGCCGGAAATTGCACGACGCACGATTACGCTGACCTCGGCCAGCAAGGCCTTCAATATTCCTGGACTTCGTACGGCAATCGCCCACTTCGGAGACCCCGCCCTTCAGCGCCGGTTTAACACGGTCCTCCCTCGGCATGCCCGGGGCGGTATCGGCCTTTTCGGTCTCTACGCGACCATGGCCGCTTGGAGATGGGCGCAACCTTGGCTCAACGAAGTCGTTCCCTACTTGGCAGAGAATCGAGTCTTCGCAGAACGGGCCCTCGCAGAGCGCATCCCTGAGATCGGCTTCATTCAACCTGAAGCAACCTACCTAGCATGGCTCGATTGCCGTGCACTCGACCTTCGCCCCTCGCCCTCTGCACATTTCTTGCAACATGGACGCGTAGCCCTATCTGAAGGCCGCGCTTTCGGGGAAGCCTGGGCAGGATTCGCACGTCTCAACCTGGCAACATCGCGCCCCATTCTTGCTGAAGCCATCGACCGCATGAGCAAAGCCCTCGGGCGTTAGGCAAATTTCAAATGGCACATTCTCATCCTCACACCGCTGGCGGGGCTAATAACCACGCTCACGGGCATAGCCACGGCGATGCACGCAGCATGAACCGTCGCCGACTGCTGATAGTCCTCTTCCTCGCTCTGGGGTACGCCGGAATTGAGCTCATCGGCGGACTACTGACGGGATCCCTCGCGCTCCTAGCCGACTCCCTGCATATGGTGTCAGACGTCGCAGCCCTGGCGCTATCGCTCCTCGCGGTTTGGATGGCGGCACGGCCCGCCTCGGGACGACGCACATTCGGCAATAGTCGCGCCGAGATCCTTGCCGCTCTGGCCAACGGCATAGCACTCGCTGTCGTCGCAATTTTCATTTCGATTCATGCCGTCGAGCGCTTCCTAGACCCGACCGAAGTCAAAGGCGAAGGCGTCATGATCGTCGCGACCGGCGGACTCATCATCAACTTGATCGGCCTCTACATTCTCGAGGGAGGAAAAAGCGACTCCCTCAATATTCGCGGCGCCTGGCTCCATGTTATGAGCGATACCCTCGCGAGCTTCGGGGTAATTCTCTCCGGCGCCGGGATCTGGTATTTCGGATGGATTTGGTTGGATCCTGCGGTGTCTATGGTGGTGAGCGTCTTGGTCCTGCTCTCAGCCTGGCATCTCGTCAGTGAAGCCCTCGACGTGTTAATGGAAACAGCGCCCAGCCACCTCGACCCACAAGAAATTCGGGACGCGCTGCTCGCGGTCGCAGGCGTGTCGAGCGTCCACTGCCTTCATGTCTGGACAATCGGGAGCAGCGAAGTTTCGCTGTCCAGCCATCTCGTCACCGAGCCGGCACACGAACCCGAGCGGCTCCTTCAAGAAGTGCGCAGCGAGCTCGCGGAGCGGTTCTCGATCGAGCACACGACGATCCAGATCGAGCCTGTGGTTGGCGGAGAAGAAGCGGCCTGCGCTGATGCATGCGAACCGAACGGGCTTCCGGCGTAGATCGCCCAGCTCGTCTTAAACTGCTTCAAACCGCCTTTCAAGCTACTTGGGCCTCTCCTTCGGCCTTCGTTCAGCCTTTCCCGGAGGCCGTATCAAAGGTCCTCCAGCTCGGCCCTAAAATCCCGCGGCTTGGCTCCGCGAGCCTTCCCTCAGCGAGCCGACTCCTCCACCCCAAAGGCCTGGCGACTGCACCGATACGCTCAGTCACACGGGGAGCGCTTTACCCAGGGTCAGAACTGACGTTAATGTCACTAGTGACATGAGTGTCAGTAAATTACGCAAAGAGTCTGAAGACGGGGTCTCCTCCCGGAACAAAGCCGTCGCATCACACCGCCCCCAACGCGGTGGAGCCCGTACGGCTGCGACGCGCGTGCGACTACTTAAAGCCGGGCGCAAACTCTTCGGAGATCAAGGTCCTCGAGCCGTCACGACCCACGATATCGCTGCCGAGGCTGGCTATGCCTCCGGCACTTTCTACCTCCACTTCAAAGACAAGCACGCCCTTTTCCGAGAACTCGCCGAAGAGACCGCGAGTGCGCTCGAAGATCGCATGGCTGCCGCCTCCGCCAACAAAACAGAAGTCGAAGACATCGTATACGCCCAGGCAGATACCCTCGTCGGATTCGCGGAAGAACAGCGGGATCTCATCCGCATCCTCTTCCATCCCGACGGCGAAGCCGGGGACGTCCCTGACCGAATCCTCGAGCGCCTAGCCGCCGGCGTCTCCGCACGTCGCAAAGAGCGCGCCGCGATCGGCCAATCCTCCGCGTGCTTCGATACTGAAGTGCTCGCACAAGCGGTCGTCGGCATGTGGGCTCGTGTGCTCGTGTGGTGGGCCGAAGACCCGAGCCGTGCGACGCGCGACGATCTTGTTCGAACGCTGACACATTTTCACCTGCACGGAAGCGGCGGGCAGTTCATGGATATCTGCGGTCAATCCTCCTGCGGAAACGACTAACAAGCTTTTCCCAAAGATCAGACTCTTCGATCTCTAGGATCGAACCCCTACACGCGACGCCAGACTGGAGTTTTTCTGAATGAGTGAACGACACATTACCTACGACCCGATCTACAACACCGTAGACCGCGACAATTTCGATTCGCTAATCGAAGTCGATCGCTATGCCGACCGGACCGATGTCTTTGACAGCATCATCGCGTCCACCGTCGATCATTTTTGGGACCCGACGGATGTGCGCTACATCGACTTCAATTCCAATCCGATGGATCTCACGCAAGAGATGATCATGCCACGAGATTTTTGCATCGAGCTGAACACCGCCGTTGCAGACAAGCTCGACGAGGGTCAGCAGATTCGCCTCGCGAACCAGAATACGCGCTTCGTCCTGTCGAGCATCTTGCACGGCGAACAGGGTGCGCTCTCGCTCTCTGCGAGCCTCACCCAGATCCTTCGAGACCCGGGCGCAATGGAATACGCCGCGAACCAAACCCGCGAGGAAGCGCGTCACGTCACGGGCTTCACGAACTATATTTCGACGCGATGGGGCACCCCCCTTCAGTCGGGAGCAACCATCCGCAATCTCTTGAACGAGATCGTTAAGTCCCCCGCGGTTTACAAGAAACTCGTCGGTATGCAAATGTTGATCGAGGGCCTCGCCATGGGTGCCTTCGCCACGATCCAGCGAGAAACGAACGATCCGATGTTGCGCCGCCTCATCCATTTCACGATGAGCGACGAAGCCTTCCACCACAAATTCGGCAAGATCTGGGCCGACAAGACGATCCCCCAACTCAATGAAGAAGAGCATGAACACGTAGAACTGTGGGCCGCCGAAGCCTTCCAAGTCCTCCTCTTCAATCTGGTCAACGCTGAGCAGAAGCAGGATATCTACAAGGAATTCAATCTCGACTGGGTCTGGGTGCGCGACGCAATCCTGGAGAACTTCAGCAACGAAGATCGCCGAAAGCAGATGACCCAGAACACAAATATCTTCCGCGTCTTGATCAAGACCCTGCTTAAGGCCGGCATCATCACGGAGCGCACTCGCCACGTCTACCAGGCATGGGTCGACATGGATGAACTCGCGGGCGAAGACGACGAAGTCGCTGGAGCGGATGTCGCTGCCGCCGCGATGGAAGAGTTAAAATCGATCAACTCGTCACGCCAGAAGATGGGCGCGCGCTTCCGAGCTAACTAACGTACGGCCGCACATCCCGGACCGGGGTTCTCTGGGTAGTGCTGTGCATAAAAAAACTAAACGGAGTCGAGCCTACGCTCGACTCCGTTTTTCATTTAGCGTGCAATTGGTTCGTATCGGCCGCAAACGCTTGCACTAGGGAGCGAGCCAGCCGCGAAGTTCTTTCGGACGCACAGCGAGAAGCTGCCGCAGTGATCGCTCAAGACGAGTTCCCGGACGAGCCGGCCCTACATTTAATTGGCCGAATCGACGCCTTCGCGGAAGCCTGATTCACAGGGTTGCCCCACGCCGTCGACCCGCTAAACACGGGGCATGTCGACTACCGATCTGGCAAGCGATTTCGCTGCGCGCGGGCCTTGGGCGGTAGGCGTACTCGAGACCGAAATAGCTTCTCCAGGCGATCCGCTCGACGCAGAGCGACACCTTCCGTGTGAGGTCTGGTATCCTGCCGCGGAAGGCGAGGTCGCGCGTGATGATGCGAGTCATCCGCTGGGGCTGACCCATCAGGCTACCCACGGACTCGCCCCGCATTCTGCACCCTGCCCGCTCATCGCCTTTTCCCATGGCAACTCGGGCCTACGCCAACAGTCGACCTTCCTTATGACCCATCTCGCCAGCTGGGGGTTTGTTGTCGCTGCCCCGGATCACTTGGGCAATACGTTCTCCGAAATGATCGAGCTTCCGGACGAGAATGCCCGCCGCGAGGTGCACTTGCGAGCTCGCGCCCAGCGGCCATCGGACCTCTCTGCCGTGATCCGTGCGATCGTCGATGAGGGCCACGAACGCCACGCACTCCCTGGTGTCAGGCAAGACTCGATCGGCGTGCTAGGCCACTCCTATGGCGCGTGGACGACACTCAAGATGGCCGCCATCGAGCCGCGAATCGCCAGCCTCTGCTGCCTCGCTCCTGTGTCTGAAGCCTTCGTCGGCCGCCGTGCCTTCGAAGCAGGCGAGCTTCCACTCCCCGAATCGGTCGCAAGCTTGGTCATCGCCGCAAAAGACGATGTCCTCGTAGATTTTGACACCAGTATCTTGCCTCTTTTTGAGCGACTCGGCCCAAGCGCAGAACTCGAAGTCCTCGACCGCGCCGACCATTTCCACTTCTGTGACGGGCTTGAATTGCTGCACAAGATGCACGAAAACACACCTCGATCCGGTCTACCAAGACCGCCACGCCCCCTGGCCGAACTGCGCTCTCAGGGGGACACTCACACATGGCTGAACGAACGGGTCACGCGGTTCTATCGTGGCACGCTCGGAGCGACTGGAGGAAACGCAACATGATGACTGGAAAGACATGCGTGATCACAGGTGGGACCTCCGGGATCGGCGAGGCGACAGCCCTTGCCCTCGCGGAGCGCGGGGCTGATCTTGGGATCATCTGCCGCTCTCTCGAGCGCGGCGAAACGACCCGCGCCATGATTAAAGAAAAAACCGGACGTGATTGCGTGCGGCTTTTTGTTGCGGACATGGAACGCCTCGACGATATGCGACGGGTCGCAGCCGAGTTAATCGCAGCACTCGACAAAATTGATGTGCTCGTCAACAACGCCGGCGTAACCATGCTGAAACGCAGCGAGACAGCCGACGGAAACGAGACTACTTTTGGCGTGAATCACCTCGCCCCGTTCCTGCTGACACATGACCTGCTTCCGAAGCTGCTCGAGACCCCCGGAGCTCGCATTGTGAATGTCGCATCCGATGCACACAAATTTGCGGGATTCTATATGGATGATCTCCAGTCGAAGAAGAAGTTCTCTTCGATGCGTGTCTACGGAGCCTCCAAGCTCTGCAATATACTGTTCACGAATGAACTTGCCCGACGACTCGAAGGGCGAGACATAGGCGTTTGGTCGCTTCACCCAGGCGCGGTATCCACACGATTAGGAGCGAATAACGGCGCATTCGCAGCGAAGCTCCTGCTACCCGCCCTCTCTCTCTTCTTCCGCACTCCCTTACAAGGGGCACGAGCGTCGATTTACTTGGCAAGCCACCCCAAAATCGACGCGCCTAACGGAAGCTATTTCGTAGACGAACACACTGCGAAGACTACCAAGCTTGCACGTGACCCAAATGTTGCCGCAGAGCTCTGGGCTGAGAGCGAGCGACTTGTTGGTCTCGATGTCGGCGCGAGTTGGGCATAACACATTGACCCTACTGGAGACCCATCCGTGAAAGAAATCAAAATCCCTGTCGTCCATCAGCGACTGGAAGCGAGCTCGGGCCTGACCCTCGCCGCCGATTGCTATGGCGACCCCATCTCGCGTCCGGCCCTGCTCTTGCATGGTGGCGGACAGACTCGACATTCCTGGGCCGGGACGGCTGAACGTCTAGCCGGCGCGGGCTGGTATGCCGTGACCGCTGATCTGCGAGGCCACGGAAAAAGCGATTGGGACTCCTCCGGTCAATACCATCACGAGGGGTTTCGCGACGACGCGATTGCCCTCGCTACGAGCTTCGACACGCCTCCCGTCATGATCGGCGCTTCGCTCGGCGGAATTTCATCCCTGCTCGCGATCGCAGAAGCCGGAAACGAATTGGCTTCAGCACTCATCCTCGTGGACATCGCGACTCGGATGGAAGCAGACGGCACCGCTCGGATCATGGAATTCATGCGCGGTGGTGGCGAGGCCGGATTCGGATCCCTCGAAGAAGTCGCCGATGCTGTGTCGGCCTACAACCCACATCGCCCTCGCCCCAAGGACATCTCGGGCTTGGAAAAGAACGTCCGTCTCTGTGAAGACGGGCGGTATAGATGGCATTGGGATCCGAACTTCATGCGAGTCGATCCGAACCAGAGCGGCGACACCTTCGTCACCCATTCCCTGCTGGATGACGCCGCAGCGGAGCTCACGCTCCCTACCCTACTAGTCCGCGGAAAGAACTCCGACATCGTCTCCGAAGAAGGAGCGAAGACCTTCCTCAAGCAAGTCCCGCACGCCGATTTTGCCGACGTATCAGGAGCCGGCCACATGGTTGCTGGCGACCGAAACGACCTATTCAGCGAAGCGGTTCTGAGCTTCCTCGGGAAGCAAGGGTTTTAGGACTGCAGCCGGGCGATCTAGACGTTCACACGGCCCGGAACCTTGAGTGATTTGGCGGCTGGCTGACTGAGTGACTCAGAATTCAGTCGCTGGGGCGCAGGGGCGTGGGATGTCCAAAAAGCCAGCCCTGACCGAAACGGATCCCGAGATGCCCTAACATCTCGAGTTCCTCGATCGTATCTAGACCTTCGCCGATCACCTGTGAGCCCATCTTGTCCGCGAGGGTGAGAACCGCACTGAGCACATCCTGGCGAGCGGGGTCCTGGTCAACGCCGGAGACCATGGCGCGATCAATCTTAATATAGTCCGGCTCGATTTCGAGCAATTCCTCAAGTCCTGCATAGCCGGCGCCCGTGTCATCCAAAGCGAACTGAAATCCAAGGCTCCGGTAGTAGTCGCGCATCTCGCGGAACGCGGCAAAGCTGCGAATCGATTCTTGCTCCGAAATTTCAAAGACAACCTCTGACGGCGTAAGCTCACATTTCTCCAACGTCTCAATCAAACGCGCTTCCTGGAAACGCGGATCATGGATCGTCGTCGGACGGATATTAAGAAAGAGCTTGGTGTCAGCGGGCAAGTCAATCGCTCCGCGAAGCCCGCTCTCTCGACAAACACAATCCAACTCGAAAACGAGTTCATGCTCCTCGGCCGCTCCAAAAAGCGCCGCGGGCGAATGGAGTGTCGTTCCTTCTGGACCTCGGGCCAATGCCTCGTAGCCATAGACTGTGCGGCTCTCCACTTCGACAATCGGTTCGTAGACCGAGTAGATTCGATGATCGAGAATTGTTTCGAGTAAGTCATCGCGAGTTTCTTTGCGTGCGGCCTCGGTCTCGAAGGCGCAGTCACGTCGAGCTTCGTCTATTAGCCGGCGAAGCTGAGTTGACGTCCCGAACTGAGGATTGCGCAACTCGACTGACATACCGGCAGGAAGGCGCGGGCCGCCCTTAAGATACGGGTAAAAGACCTGACTTCCGTCTGCCTGAAGCGCGCGAGCGAGGGCCGTCTTGAAATCCGGCATTTCAGTTCGATAGAAGCCTGCCGAATCCGGATTGCGGAAGAGCAGGACCATGACTTCGTCGCACCCCGGTTCCGCTAGGCAAACCACATAATTCGTGCGAAGTCGCTCCTCTGCAATTCCCGAGACGCGGTCGCGCAACGATTCGAGGCATCGCTTGCGTGCCTCGTCGCCATGACGACGTTCGACATCCGCCACCATAGGCGCGCCGATCACGACAAGCCCGACTGCACCCGCCTGTTCAAAGCGGCGCCCCAAATCGGCGAAGCGATCGCTGACATCGGGAGAGAGCGAGCTGGGTGTGGCTGAAAACGGAGCCGACTTGGAATCGAATGCAGAGGACATGCTGACCGAATCGGCCACCCAGGCGCTATTCCTGAGTGCTTGCTGACAAGAACCAAGCGCGAATCAACTTAACCCGACTAGGAGGCCACTTTGATGACTAAATCGACGGTTCCACACGCAAAGCGCCCTGCTCGATCAGCTCCAGGATTGCAGATTCGATCAGGCCATCCGGCTCCTGAATAGAGTCGAGAATCCGCGACACCGTCATTCCGACACACGCAAGATCGAGCACGCGCGCTTCGACTTTGGACAAATTTGGGTCGTGTAGGTCCACCTTTCGATGCTCAGTACGAAGACCTGCGGCCAGTGGCAATGAGAAGCCGCCGTGCCGAGTACTTTCCTCGATGAAGCGAGCCGCCTCGAGAAGCGCTGCCTCGACGGGCATGACCATCTGCCCATCCTCTTCATCGGGCTTGAGATTCGCGTGAAACTCAAAACTTCCATCGCTCCACGATGCAATTCGAATGAGCGCTTTGACACCCGCCGCCGCCCCCATCCGCGCCGAGACCATCATCCCACCCGCCACGTGAACCGTCCCGACCTCACCGCTGCGCATGAAGGTGAAGCGTCCGCAGGGAATACATCGGCCAAAACTGAGAATGAGATCATGCAAACCGAGAGTCTCGATCGAACCAGTTATGCCGCCCAAGCGCCGAGCATGTTCGGAGGCTTTCACTTGATTCAAGTAGGCGATCGTCGCATCGGCCTTCGACGTCTCCTCGTAAAATTGCACGCCGAGCCCACGAACGAGCCCCGACGCATCGAGGTCATGTCGCGCTATGACGCCCGGAATCCCTCGTTCCTCGCCCGTCGTCGGATGAACGATCTCTACAGTGACCTCTTGCCCGACCGGCGGCGCCTCACCGTCAATAGCCACGAGAACCCCCGCCAGACTCAGATTTCGGGTTCGCCCCTCAAGTTCACCGCCCCCAGGCACTCTAACTCGAGCGGGCACCTGAGCTACCAATCGCGCGGCGTGACGATTCCCTGTCCCAGCGTCTAGCTCGCCTAACACCTTTTGACCGAGCGCTTTTTCAATACGCTCGCGAATCACGGTTAGAGCCTCTTTCAGCTCAAGCGCGACGCCAGCCTGGCCACCATTAGCTTCAAACTCTACGGGGATCGTCTGAACAACGCGGCACTCGAATTCGACCGAAGCGGTCGCAAAGGGCAAATCAACGAAGACCATGACCGGGTCTCCGTAAAGCAGCTCGAAAATCCCCGGGATGAAGAGGCCACCGTTCGCAAGATTCGCCTCGAATTCACGGACGAGCGCGCTCTGATCTGCGAACTCAATCCGCAGCACTTGGAAAGCCTGACTCACAAACTGATCTCCTAACAGCGCTCCTTTAGAGCAGATTAAGGACTGCTATTCGGTCAATTGTCGTTTCAGAAAAACCTGAGAATGGCTCAAGTGAATTAACTAATTCGGGGCCGCCGCGAATCGCTAGAGCAGGAGCTGAATAGGATCGGCAAGGACGCGGGACAAGCGAGATGTAAATCGCACAGCTTCCGCGCCGTCGATCACTCTATGGTCGTAGGAGAGAGACAATGGAAGTACGAGCCGTGGTTCAAAGTATCCGGCGTCGGCCTTTCCGTTTGCAGACAGCGGCGCTTCATCGAGTGGGCCCGGCCCCTGCCAACGGGGCGCGATACGCGTTTTGGACAGGCCCAGAATCGCAACTTCCGGTGCGTTTACTATAGGCGTGAAGGCGGTCCCACCGATCCCGCCGAGACTCGAAATAGTAAAACAAGCGCCCGACAAATCCGTTGGGCTGAGTTTGCGTGCGCGTGCCCGCTCGGCGATCGCGTTCACCTCTTCTGCGAGTTCGAACACACCCTTCCGGTCGACGTCCCGAATCACAGGCACCACCAACCCTTGCTCCGTATCAACGGCGATTCCGAGGTGATAGGAATCCTTGACGATCAAGCGGTCGCCTTCGGGCGCGAGAGACGAGCGGAATCGCGGAAACTCACGCAGCGCAATCACGACAGCCTTCATGACGAAGAGCAGCGGCGAAAGCTTCAGCCCTCGCGAAGCCGCAGTTTCTTTTCGTCCCTTCCTAAATCGTTCGAGTTCGGTGACATCTGCTTCATCGTGTTGCGTCACGTGCGGCACATTGAGCCAACTTCGATGGAGCCCCGGTCCGGCAACCTTCTGAATTCGCGTAAGGGGTTCTTCGCGCACGGGCCCGAACGCAGAAAAGTCGACCGCAGGGATCTTTGGAATCCCGCTCATCCCAACCGTTTTTACTGAGGATGTTTCCAAAGAGTCCTCTCCGCCAAATTGCTCGCGAACGGCTCGCTTCAAGTCATCCACAAGAACTCGCCCAAGAGGGCCCGTCCCCTCGGCTGCTTCAACAGGTACGCCGAGCTCCCGCGCATAACGTCGCACGAGCGGACTTGCGTGGGGCCCACCGTAACGATCCGGAACTGGGTTCGAGGCTGCCGCGGACATCACACGCGGCGTAGGATTTACCCCTAGCTCAGGTACTGCGACGGCCACGGTCTCTTGCGTACCGGCCGGGCTAGTTGGCGTAGCCGAGCTGATCGGCACGGCGCCCGGCGTGGGCTCCGCACCGGTCTGTGCGACGGCCTCTGACGCCGTCTCCGCCGCTGCCTCCTCGCTCGACCTCGGAGAATCATCCGCATCCGCACCGAGCAATACCAGAACGCTGCCTTCAGAGACTTTGTCCCCCTCGCAAACGCGCACTTCCGTAACCACGCCCGCCGAGCTCGCGGGGATCTCCATAGTCGCCTTGTCGCTCTCTACGCTGACAACCGGATCATCGAACGCGACCGGGTCCCCCGGGGCAACCAAGATCTCAACAACTTCGACCTCTTCGAAATCCCCGATATCGGGAACGCAGATTTCGATGGACTGACCCAATTGCTCTACTCCCGAATTCCGAGTGGCCCATATCGGCCGACTCGAATCCCTCGCTCTCTATCTATATCAAGACGCCTAACGATGGCGCGGCGCTTCGAGCTCAGCCGCGAGCCCATATTTCTTGATCGCGCGCGTGACCTGTTCGCTATCGATGGCGCCATCCTCAGCTAATACTGAAAGCGCTGCGACGCAAATATTGTTGCGATGAACCTCGAAGAATTGACGCAACTTCTCACGCCCATCGCTTCTTCCCCAGCCATCGGTCCCTAGCGTGCGAAACTCCCGGCTATGGGGAAGGTAGGGACGAACTTGCTCAGAGTAGAGTCGTATATAGTCGGTCGCCGCGATGATCGGGCCTTCCGTCATCGTAAGCTGACGTTCAATAAAGCCCCGGCGCGGCTCTTCGCCCGGGTGCAACATATTCCAGCGGTCGACGTCCTGACCATCCCGCGCAAGTTCATTGAAACTAGTGACGCTCCAGACGTCTGCCGCAATCCCGTGGTCCTTCTCAAGCATCTCTGCCGCTGCGATCACTTCCCGAAGAATCGTGCCACTGCCGAGCAGCTGTACTCGCGGCCCTCCACCCTGCCCTTCGCGGAAGCGGTACATCCCCTTTAGGATCCCGTTCTCTACACCCTCGGGCATAGCGGGCTGAGGATATTTTTCGTTCATAACAGTCAGGTAATAGTAGATGCTCTCGCCGTTGCGGTACATGCGGCGCAACCCATCCTGAACGATCACAGCAAGCTCATACGCAAAGGTCGGATCGTAGGAGACGCAACTCGGAATCGTATTCGCAAGCAAATGGGAGTGACCGTCTTGGTGCTGAAGCCCCTCGCCCGCAAGCGTCGTCCGCCCGGCTGTTCCGCCTAACAAGAAGCCTCGGCACTGCATATCGCCCGCCGCCCAGGCGAGATCACCTATTCGCTGAAATCCAAACATTGAGTAGAAGATGTAAAAGGGGATCATTTGTATGCCGTGATTCGCATAGCTACTCCCGGCGGCGATAAAGGACGCCATCGCCCCTGCTTCGTTGATGCCTTCTTGCAGAATCTGGCCGTCGGTCTCTTCCCGGTAGTACGCCACCTGATCCGAATCGACCGGATCATAAAGCTGCCCGACCGAAGAATAGATGCCCAGGCGCCTGAACATCCCTTCCATGCCGAAGGTCCGTGATTCATCCGGCACGATCGGAACGATATGCTTGCCGAGCCTCTTATCCCGCGTGAGGATTTGAAGGATGCGGACCGCCGCCATAGTCGAGGACATTTCGCGGTCGCCGGTTCCCTTAAGAAGCGCTTCGAACACATCGAGTTCAGGGATCTCGAGAGCCGGCGCCTCTTCACTGCGAACGGGGAGAAATCCGCCTAACGAAGCTCGACGCTCATGCATGTATTTCATCTCCGGACTTTCAGGGTCCGGCATATAAAATGGCGCTTCGCCGATCTCATCGTCCGAGATCGGGATATTGAAACGATCGCGGAACGCACGAAGTGCGGACTCGGCCATATCGTGCATCTGATGCGTGACGTTCTGACCTTCGCCGGCCTCGCCGGTTCCGTACCCCTTCACTGTCTTTGCCAAGATGACTGTCGGCTGACCCTCGTGAGCCATTGCCGCCGCATAGGCTGCGTAGACCTTGTGCGAGTCGTGTCCGCCGCGATTGAGCCGCCAGATATCGTCGTCATCCATAGTCGAGACGAGATCTAGAAGTTCCGGATACTTGCCGAAAAAATGCTCTCGGGTATACGCGCCGCCGCGAACTTGATAGGCCTGATACTCGCCGTCGACGGCCTCTTCCATCCGCTTGCGAAGCAGTCCATCTCGGTCCTTCGCAATCAGCGGATCCCATCGCCCGCCCCAAATGACCTTGATGACATTCCAGCCGTTCCCTCGAAAATTAGCTTCGAGCTCTTGGATGATTTTCCCATTGCCTCGCACGGGACCATCAAGTCGCTGGAGGTTGCAGTTCACAACGAAGATGAGATTGTCGAGCTTCTCACGCCCCGCGAGAGAGATCGCTCCAAGGCTTTCGGGCTCATCGGTTTCGCCATCACCTAAGAATGCCCAGATCTTTCGGCCCTTGGTCTTAATGAATCCGCGGTCCCGCAAATAGCGCATGAAACGCGCCTGATAGATCGCCATCAACGGCCCGAGGCCCATAGAGACCGTCGGGAATTGCCAAAAATCTGGCATCAGTCGGGGATGGGGATAGGAAGGCAATCCTCCAGCCTCAACTTCCTGCCGGAAGTTATGCATCTGGTCTTCGGTCAGCCGACCCTCGAGGAATGCACGTGCATAAATGCCCGGTGCGACGTGCCCCTGGATGTATAGAAGATCCCCCCCATGATCGTCGGTCGGCGCATGGAAGAAATGGTTAAAGCCGACATCGTAGAGTGTCGCAGCCGAGGCGAAGCTCGAGATGTGTCCGCCGAGAGTCGGATCGTTGCGATTGGCCTGAACGACCATGGCCATCGCGTTCCAGCGAATGAATGAACGGATTCGTTCTTCGAGTGCCTGGTCTCCGGGACTCGTCTGCTGGAGCGCCTCGGTGATCGTGTTGATATAGGCGGTCGTCGCGCGGTACGGAAGATGCGCGCCTTTCCTGCGGGCACGGCGCACGAGGCGGCCGATCAGAAAATGCGCGCGTTCGACACCCTCGCGCTCGAACACTGCGTCGAGCGCTTCGAGCCACTCCCGAGTCTCCTGGGGATCGCTATCACTGAGAGCGATATCCTTAGGATTCGACTCCGGATCTGAAATTCTCTCCGAGTCCGACATTCAGAGCCGCCTCCCCCAAAAGCCCGCATGGGCCGCTGCAGTCACATGCGCGATCTTAGCCAATTTGGGGGAGGATAACGGTCCTTCCTGCTCACTTCGTTGGCAAGCGGAGCCCCCGTCCCATCCAACTGCGTGAGTTGGCGCCCGCCCAACCGGGCAGATTTTCTATCTTCTCATTTCCTTTAGGCTTAAAACCGCCGAGGAAGGCTAGTCGTCCGACGCCATAAAGAACCGCAGGACATACCAGAAGAGCACCGCAACCGACGCGAAGAGCGAGAGCGACGCCGAGACATAGCGATCCTCGGGATAGTGATGCAGCACATTGGACGTGTCGTAGAGAATCGCGGCGCCAGCCAGTCCAATCATCCCGACGGAAAACCAAGTTCCGAGGTCAAACCCGGTGAAGAGCGAAGCGACGATCGCAACGATCGCCAGGATGAAGCCGTATCGGACAAGGCCGCCCAGAAAACTAAAATCTTTGCGCGTGGTAAAGACGACCCCTGTCAGTCCTCCGAAGCCGAGCAGCGTCACGAGCCCAGCACTCTGAATCACACCGCCACCGGCTGCCTGATCCGCCATGTAGAGCATCGGGACGAACACAATCGCCTGGGCAACAACGTAGCCTCCGAGCGCGAGATATTGGGAGGAGAGCGATTCCGCGCGCATCGCCGCACTCTGCGCGACCCAACCCACGAGCATGAACGCACCGAGCACCAGAAGCCACGAACCGCCTAGCATTACTTCAGCCATCGGCGCGGCCAAGCCAGATCCGAAGAGCAGCATTTCTATGCCGACGAAAGCGACGATTGCCCCCATCAGGTGGTTATAGGTGCGCGTGATGAATTCCGCGCGGACGGACACCGACTGCTGCCCGATCGGAATCCCCATCTGCCCATAATTTTCGCGCTGATCCATCATAATTCCTCACCATACCCTTCAGGGGGCGCACAAACCCAGCACGGGAGCCCGGTCCGATGTTCGACACCGGACCGGATCCCGCACTAAACCGCGTCGCGCGGCTCCCCTCTATTGATCGACCAGACTAGAAACCAAAAAGGTCGCTAGTCGCCACCCTCTGCAACTGCAAAGCCAGCATCCTCGGGCGCCTCTTCAACCGGCATCGGGCGCGCACCGCCTCGATGGTCGCGGCGCTTTGCTCGCATAGACCGCACCTCACGCTCGAAAACATCGACAGCCTTAGTGAGTGCAATCTCCGGTTCGTCGTCCCGTTCGTGAGCAATCAACTCACGTCCCTTCGCCTGACAGCGAATCTTGGCTTCGGCGGCCCCGTGCTGATGATGATTACTGCCCTCGACGTGAATCACCACGTGGATCAAATCCTTTTGCCCTTCGCCGAGCTTACGAATTCGCGCTTCCGCAGCCCCTCGTCGTCCACCGTCCAGATTTGATTTGACGTGCCATTGAATATCCATTCCAGAGAGCTCCTTCTTGTTGTCAAAAACTCAATTCGGATCGGTCATATTCCCCGAATCCAAACTTGCGACCGCATCGTTCGCGACGTTTAAATCACCCGAAACGGAAATCTCATAATTGCGGTAGGTCTTCACAATCTCCCCACCCATCTTCTCAAGGGCACCGCGCATGCGCGTATTGTTCTCGAGAATCAGCGAGGCCTCGCCAAATCGGTACCCGCGGTCGAGCGCCGCTTGAAATGTCTTCGCATAGAAAACGGCGCCGAGCGGAAGTGACTGAAATTCCTGAGCGATGCCCAGCATGAAGACACGCACGCGATTGATGATGCGCTTCTTCATCAGTACGTGACGCCACCCGAATGGGAAGATCCGGCCGTTCATACGCTTCACGACTTGATTGAAGTCCGGCAGCGTCACCGAGATGCCCGCAACCTTTCCATCAATTTCCGCGATGAAGCAAAAATCGGGATCGAGGATCTGCTTGAGGCCACCTGCTATGAAGTCGAATTCTTCATCGCTCACTCGGACATGCGCCCAGTTCTGCTCCCAAGCGTCGACGTAGATCTTGCGGATCAGTTCAATCTCTTCGTCGAAGCGCGAAAGATCGATCTTCCGAATCTTGAGTTCCGAATTCCGGGACAGAAGGCGCTCGGCGATTTTGATCGTCTTCTGGATCCCCTTCATCTCCACATCGCACATGTACGCGTACCAGTCCATGGCGGGCGTGAAGCCGAGCGCGTCATAGATCTTCGGGTAGTAAGCGGAGTTGTGCGGATTGGCCACGAAGGGATCCGTATCGAAGCCGTCTACGAGCAGGCCGAACTCGTGATTCGTGTTGAAGTTGAAGGGACCAAGCAGTCGGGTCATTCCTTGTGTGGCAAGCCATTCGCGCGCAGCACCAAGGAGTGCCTCCGCGACCTCCACATCATCAACAAATTCAAAGAAGCCAAAGAAGGCCGTACCGGGCTCTTCTTCCTGATAGACCGTGTCGATGCACGCAGCGATCGTGCCGACGTCGCGCCCGTCTTTGCGCGCTAGGAAGTAGGCAACTCGCGCATGATTGAAGTACGGATTCTTCGCAGGATCGAAGAATTGCTTGCGTTCGGAGTAGAGCGGCGGGACCCAGTGCGGGTCGTGCTCGTAAATGGTGAACCAGGTGCGAACGAAGCGTTCGGTCTCTCGCGGCAGCGAGATGGGGACCACTTCGACTGAACCCATTCACACCTCCGAGCTCGACCGGCAGGAGCGCGCGGCCTGAGGGAAATATAGTTCAGGACGAGTCGTAGCGCCTGAGCGTGCCAGATTCCGCGCGGCCTCGAAGCATCGTTTTCACCCAGGACGGTCACTGACGAGAATGTCAAAATGCCATTCTGTTGTGCCACTTAGCGCACTGCCCTTGGGGTAATGCCCCAAAAACGGACTAACCAAATCGACCAGTGATATAGTCTTGCGTTCTCTTTTCGGCAGGGTTCGTAAAAATTCTTTCCGTATCCCCTTCTTCGATCAGCTCTCCTAGATGAAAGAATGCTGTTCTCTGGGAAACGCGCGCCGCTTGTTGCATAGAATGCGTCACTATGACGATCGTGAACTGCTCCCTTAGTTCGTCTATCAACTCTTCTACGCGAGCAGTCGCTATCGGGTCGAGTGCGGAACAAGGTTCATCCATCAAGATGACTTCGGGGCTCACCGCAATCGCACGCGCGATACAAAGCCGTTGTTGCTGGCCACCGGAAAGACTCGTTCCCGGCTCCTCCAGTCTATTCTCGACCTCCCCGAGGAGTCCCGCCTTGCGGAGGCTCTGGCGAACCAGATCGTCGAGCTCGCTCTTATTCTGAGTCATTCCATGAATCCGCGGTCCGTAGGCCACGTTCTCGTAAATCGACTTTGGAAACGGATTCGGCTTCTGAAAAACCATGCCTATTTGCGCTCTAAGCTTCACAACGTCAAGCAAAGGGTCGTAGATGTCTTCCCCTTCGAGAAGCACATCACCTTCGACGCGACAGCCCGGCACGACGTCGTTCATCCGATTCAAGCAACGAAGAAACGTCGACTTCCCGCAGCCCGATGGGCCAATCAACGCGGTGACCTGATTGGCGCCGATCTCGAGATCCACATGTTGCAGCGCCTGCTTCTCGCCGTAGAACACGTCGAGGCCCCGCGTTAGCATTTTCGTCTTCAAATGAATACTCCCTGACACCGCGAATCCGAATCCATCATCACCGCCTAGCTCCTCATCTCAAAGCGACGGCGCACCCAGACTGCGGCGGCATTCATCGCGATTAGAAATCCCAGCAAGACGACGATGGCTCCGGAAGTTCGCGCAACGAACGCCCGCTCCGGAGCATCATTCCACAAGAAAATTTGCACAGGCAAGACCGTCGACGGGTCATCGACCCCGGTCGGCAGGTCCGCAATAAACGCGACCATGCCTATCATCAAGAGCGGCGCCGTCTCTCCGAGAGAGCGAGCCATGCCAATGATTGTGCCGGTCAGAATTCCCGGAACTGCCTGAGGCAGCACATGATGAAAGACGGCTTGGGTAGGCGATGCGCCGACCCCCAGAGCCGCTTCCCTAATTGAAGGAGGAACGGCTGAGAGGGCCGCCCTGCCGGCAATGATAATCGTCGGCAAGGTCATTAGAGCGAGCACCACTCCCCCGACCAGTGGAGCTGAGCGGGGCATCCCGAAGATGTTCAGAAAAACCGCGAGCCCTAATAGTCCGAAAATGATCGAAGGCACGGCCGCCAAGTTATTGATGTTGACCTCGACCACGTCTGTGAATCGATTCTTGGGAGCGAACTCTTCCAAATAGACCGCCGCGCAAACTCCGATCGGAAAACTCAGGAGAAACGTGATCAGGAGCGTCAGCATCGAGCCACGAATCGCACCCTGAAGCCCTGCCAGTTCCGGTTCACGGCTATCTCCCGCAAACAAGAAGCGCCAATTCCACGGCTGCGAAATACGGCCTTGTGCGTCGAGGGTCTCGACCCAGCCAATCTGCCGATCCGAGATCTTCCGATCCGCCTCATCAACTTCAGAATCGATCGACCCCTTTAAGAATAAGTCGACATCGTCGGAGAGCGGGAAAACAAAGGTCTGCGTAGACCCAATCAATTCAGGGCTTGCTTCCATAAGGGCGCGAAGATCGTACTCGGCCCCGTCGCTGAGCAGCCGAACGAGCGCCTTCCGCTCACGCCTCTTCCTTACTTCCGGAAAGAGCGCACGAAGCGCACTCCGCACCGGCTTGGCGTAGTTTGCAGCCGCCAAGCTCGCCGCGCTGCCATCACCCAGCGGATCAAGAGCATCGGGATCAAGAACCACATCGAGTTCGACCGACGATTGCGTGATCACGCTGAGCGATTGGTAACTGATCGAGACCAGCAGACCCGCAAGCGCCGAAAGCGCAAAGCCAATCGCCGCCAACGCGAAAGCACGGAAGACCCGCTCCTGGCGATAGCGACGTCGCAAGCGGCCGTCCGCGGCAAGCGGCGCATCGGGTGTCGGGCTACTCATATTCTTCCCGGAATCGGCGGACCACGACCAATGCGACAAGATTCAGACAGAGCGTGACGAAAAAGAGCGTGAGCCCTAAGGCGAAAGCGGCGAGGGTCTTCGCCGAATCGAATTCTTGATCGCCGACCAAGAGGGTCAATATCTGTACGGTGACCGTCGTGACCGCAGCAAAGGGATTGGCCGTCATGTTCGCCGCCAAGCCGGCAGCCATCACGACGATCATTGTTTCCCCAATCGCACGAGAAACCGCCAACAAGAAGGCTCCTACGATTCCTGGCAGTGCCGCAGGCACCATCACTTTGCGAATCGTTTCCGACTCCGTCGCTCCCATAGCGAGAGAAGCTTCCCGCAAAGACCGGGGAACGGCGTTGAGCGCATCATCAGAGAGCGAAGAAACGAAAGGAATGATCATCACGCCCATCGCGAGCCCCGCCGCGAGCGCACTTTCAGAGGCCACTTCCAGGCCAAGTGCCTCGCCAATCATCCTAACTTGCGGGCCTAACGTGAGCGCCGCGAAGCTGCCCCAGACCACCGTCGGAATGCCAGCGATCAACTCCAGGACCGGCTTCATCCAAGCCCGCGCCGAAGCGCTCGCGTAAAAGGCAAGATGAATCGCAGCCATAAGCCCGATCGGGCCGGAGATCGCCATCGCGATCGCGGTAATCAAGAGCGTCCCAGCGAAAATCGGGACTGCGCCGAAGGCCCCGGAAGAGCCGACCTGATCCGCTCGCAGCGCCGTCTGTGGGCTCCACTGCGTGCCTAAGAAAAACTCTGCAGGACTGACTAACGCGAAGAAGCGCGCTGCTTCAAAAAATAGCGACACGACGATTCCGATCGTCGTAAGAACCGCGACAACTGAACATAGGAATAGCGCCACATGAACAATCCGTTCCACGTGATTACGCGCCCGTAACGCTGTCGTCATTCGGCTTCGAGCAAACCAGAGACCACCGCCCGCGCCGACGAAAAAGAATCCAGTCACGCCCAGATTCAGCACCCCACGAGCGCGATCAAGAACGTTCTGCGCAAAGGTATGAGGCGGGGAGCTGTTTTCGCCCGTGGTATTCGCCAAGCCCGTATGCACATCACGCAATACATCTGCCGAACTAAGCGTTTCGCGCAGCAGTCCGCTCGCTTCAAGCTGCGCTATGACCCAGCCATCAACGAGAATCGATCCAAAGAGCGCCGACACGACCAGGATGAGAAGCGGGGGGATCGCGGACCACGCGAGTGCGTATTGCGCATAGTGAGTGGGCAAGGAATGAAGAACGATCCGATGACCGTCCGCATCCGCCCCCGAAAGAGCGCGCGCTCGGCTCCGCCCGGCCCAGAACCCCGCAGCCGCCAGCAATGGCAGGACGAGCCAGAGAATTCCGATCATCCGCCCTTCCCCATTTCCGACAGCACCACTCGCCTCTCGACCCCGTATGCGGGTTCATTCACCAGCCGTGGCGAAGTAGGCAGATTCTGGCTCGAAGCAACTAAGACGCTGTGACGGAAGCGTGACAATTCGGTGACAATGGACCGATCGGTGGTAGGGTCCGCGGGGAGCTCTGGATGTGGGAAGCTGGGGATGCGGACTTTCACGGAGCAGCGTTCGCCGAGAAGACATCACTTCGACATCCAATCGTCACGCTTCGCAGCTATTTATACTGTTTACACTGAGCCGAGCCATTCCAATTTCGTGCCAGGAACTCGAACCGAATCGCGGTCCACAATTCCCGCGCTACACCCTAATCCTACGCTGATCGTCACGAGGAGACGCCGATCCATGACCACCCCGGCGACGGCAAAAACCGGACGCGAAGTCGACAATCTCAGACAGCTCGCGCTGCGTATGGGCGGACTCGCTGAAAACATCCTCGACAAGAGCCTGCGTGCAGTCTGGAGTCGAAACATCGAAGTCGCAGACGAAGTGGCTACGGACGATATTGAAATCGATCGAATCGATGTCGAGATCGACACTCTCGTACTGAGTGTCCTAGCCCTCCATGCACCGGTCGCTGCAGACCTAAGGCAGACCCTCGCGATCAAGACTATGGCGACGGACCTCGAACGCGTCGGCGACCTCGCGCGGAACATTGCCAGCTGCGCACATCGGCTCGCGGAGCGAGAGCCTACCCCGGCGTCGACTACCCTCCGACAACTCGCCGACGATAGCACGCGGGCTCTCAGCCGATCGCTACAGGCCTTCGCGGACCTCGATGTAGATCTAGCACGAGCCGTGCTGGCGGAAGACGACAAGATCGACACGGCCGAAGCCCAGGCAATTAGAGAGTCCATCGCGCGAATCCATGAAGACCCTCGTATCAGCCACCAAGAGATCGACATGATCCTTATCGCGAAGAGTCTCGAGCGGGTCGCTGACCACGCGACGAATATCGCCGAGGAAGTCGTACTCGCTGCTGAATCCATCAACCTCAAACACGCCGGCAAACTCGCGACCTAACTCACAAATCCACTTGAGGCCCAGTTCATGCCCCCTCGCATTCTCGTCGTAGACGACGAACCAGACATTCTCGAGCTGACCCGACTCGCACTAACACAGGACGGATTCGAGGTCGACTTGGCGGCCACGGGCAATGAGGCACTCGACCAACTGCGCCGAGCGCGCCCCGACCTCGTAGTACTCGACCTAATGCTCCCCGACCGCCCAGGGACCGAGATCTTTCGTGCTATGCGGGCGAATCCAGAGCAAAAAAATATCCCCGTGATAATGCTCACCGCGCGCAGCGACGAAGTCGACCGCGTGGTCGGCCTCGAACTTGGCGCCGATGACTATGTCACCAAGCCCTATTCCCCTCGCGAACTATGCCTTCGCGTGCGCGCGATTCTAAGGCGAGGCCGACCGTCAGAAACCCCGGCGGCGCGCCTAAAGAAGCACGGTCTCCTCATCGATTTCGAGCGCCACCAATGCCTCTACGGAGAGCGGGAAATCACACTGACCGCGAAGGAATTTCTGCTCCTCGCTGCCTTGATGCAACGGCCAGGGCGGGTACTGACCCGCGAACGGGTGCTCGAGGAAGTTTGGGGGGACGGGATCGCCGTCACGCACAGGACCGTCGACACACACATGAAGCGGCTTCGGGAAAAACTGGGCGACGCCGGCGAGCTGATCGACACCGTGCGCGGCGTTGGCTACCGATTCCGAGAATGAGCCACCTGCAAACCCAAATTTTCTCTCGTATCGCCGCGCTCGTACTCCTAATTCTGTTGGGAGCCTACGCCCTCGTCCCAGCAGAATCGTTTTCGGGGACGACTCTCTTAGCGCTCGTCGGCGTAAGCCTCTTGTCTGCGTACGTTCTGGCACGCGGCCTAGCACGCATGCTCCTCGCGCCCTTTGAAGAGCTAGAAACCTTCTCGTCGGAAGTCGCGGGGGCGCAGCGAGAGCGTCGACTCCACTGGGCCTTTGGTGACGAACGAGATCGCACGGCAATCGCGGTCAACCGAATGGCTGACCAACTCTGGCGAGACATTGATGAAGCTCAGCACGAGGCTCAGAATCTTGGGGCCTTGATGGCAGGCATCGCCGAGGGCGTCCTTCTGATCGACCAGGGCCAGCGCGTCACTCTCGTCAATCAAGGCTTTAGGGAGCTGTTCGGAATCTGGGGGGACATCGAAGGCCGCAGCGTCCTCGAAGTCCTAAGAATTCCCGAGATCCACGACGTCCTCCAGGCAGCTCAAATGGAAACGCTTCGCGACCCCGTCATACGTGACATCCAGATCAGAACACAAACCGACCGAACGTTCTTAGTTCATGCGGCGCGCTTTCCCGAAGAAGGCCCATCCGCAGGCACCCTTGTGGTCTTCCATGACGTGAGCGAACTCCGTCGCGTCGATCAAATACGGCGTGACTTCGTCGCCAATGCCTCACACGAACTTCGCACGCCCCTCACGTCGATTCAGGGATTCGCCGAGACCCTTGCCGCGGGCGGCTTAGATGAAGACATGGTCGATCGATGTACCGAGACGATTTTGCGAAATGTGATCCGCATGCGGAACTTAATCGACGACCTCATGGACATCTCCAAAATCGAAAACCGTGAGGACAACGCAGAACGAACGGTCGTCGACATTGCGCTTCTGTCGCAGCAATTAGTCGCCGACCAAAAGAAGCGCCTAGAGAGCGCTGAATTGACCGCCGAGATTCGCCTGGGAAGCCAAGCCAACGCCTGGTGCAATAAAAACGCGGTCACCCAGGTCCTCGAAAACTTGCTGACAAATGCAATCCGCTACACGGACACGGGCGGGCACATCACGATTTCAATCGAGCCGGCGACCGATCACCTCAAAGTCTGCGTCGCCGATACCGGCATAGGCATTCCGAGAGACGCGCTCGACCGAATCTTCGAACGCTTCTATCGCGTCAACGCGGCGCGCTCGCGTGCGGTCGGCTCAACAGGCCTCGGCCTCGCGATCGTGAAACACCTGGTGCAGGCCATGAGCGGAACGATTACGGTCGAGAGCGAAGAGGCGGTCGGCTCTTGTTTCACGCTCACGCTACCCCTTCCGCTACACGACCCCCTTCAACCGAACAGCGCCTAACCGACCACGGTCGGCTAGGAACGGCGATCGGGACTCTGACCTCAGACTCCTGCTGCTTCAACGGACGTGAAGAAGATTTTTTCCCCGTCCTCGGCAAGACTGCCGCGAACAGTCGTCCCCTCGCCAAATTCCCCTTCCAGAATTCGCATAGCAAGCGGGTCCTGGACCTCTCTTTGAATGAGTCGTTTCAGAGGTCTCGCACCGTATTGCGGGTCGTAGCCTCGCTTAGCCAACCAGGCCCGCGCTTCCTCGCTGAGCGAAAGCGTGAGACGTCGCTCGGCGAGACGCATATCCAGCTCCTTGAGCTGGATATCCAGGATGAACCCGATCTGCTCCTCGCGCAGGGCACGGTAGATCACCACGTCATCCACTCGGTTCAGGAACTCTGGCTTGAAATGCCCGCGAAGCGCATCCATCACACGTCTACGCATCTCAGGCTCTTCGTCGACACCCAGATCAATGATGTGCTGGCCGCCGATATTCGAGGTCATGATTAACACCGTATTCCGGAAATCGACCGTTCGACCCTGGCCATCAGTTAGGCGCCCATCGTCGAGAATCTGCAGAAATATATTGAAGACATCGGGGTGCGCCTTTTCGATCTCATCAAAGAGGACAACGCTATAGGGGCGACGACGAACCGCTTCCGTTAGGTAGCCGCCTTGGTCGTACCCGACATAGCCAGGAGGAGCGCCGACCAATCGCGACACGGCGTGCTTCTCCATAAACTCGCTCATATCGATCCGAACCATTGCCTGCTCGTCATCAAAGAGGAAACCAGCAAGCGCCCTCGCCGTCTCCGTCTTCCCCACACCCGTGGGCCCAAGGAAAATGAACGAGCCGATCGGGCGACTCGGATCTTGCAATCCCGCCCTCGCCCGGCGTACCGCATTCGAAACCGCCGTAAGCGCCTCGTCTTGCCCTATGACGCGCTCAGCCATCCGCGCCTCCATCTTGAGAAGTTTCGCCTGCTCGCCTTCGAGCATCTTCGTCACAGGGACACCCGTCCACTTGGAAACGATCTCAGCGATCTCTTCGCTAGTCACTTCTTCCGAGAGCAAACTCCCCTGCTCTTGAACAGTTGCTAGTTCCTTCTGGCTCTCAGCGATCTTATTCTCAAGCGCGACAAGCTTGCCGTAACGAAGCTCTGCAGCGCGTTCGAGATCGCCCGCCCGCTCGGCTCTGTGGTAGTCGGCGGAGAGAGATTCACGCCGTTCCTTCGCCGCGCGTAATCCCGCGATCAAATCTTTTTCGATCTGCCAGCCGCCCTTCATGGAATCGGACTGCTCGCGCAAATCTGCGACCTCTCGCTCGACAGCAGCCAATCGCTCCCCGCTCGCAGGATCCGTTTCCTTCTTCAGAGCTTCACGCTCGATTTCGAGCTGCGTCCGTTTGCGCTCGAGCTGATCGAGTTCTTCGGGCATCGAATCGACCTGCACTCGCACGCGACTTGCCGCCTCATCAACGAGATCAATTGCCTTGTCCGGCAAAAAACGGTCCGTGATATAACGATGCGAGAGCGTCGAAGCGGCAACTAAAGCCGCATCGTGGATACGCACACCGTGATGTACTTCGTAGCGTTCCTTCAGCCCCCGAAGAATCGAGATCGTATCCTCGACGGTCGGCTCTCCGACAAAAACCGCCTGGAAGCGCCGCGCCAGAGCCGCGTCGCCTTCGACATACTTGCGATACTCGTCGAGAGTGGTCGCCCCAATACAGCGAAGTTCACCCCGCGCGAGCGCCGGCTTCAGCATATTCGCAGCGTCCGCAGAGCCCTCGGCGTTGCCTGCGCCGACGATTGTATGCAATTCGTCAATAAAGAGGATGACTTGCCCGTCGGCGTCGGAAACTTCGCGAAGCACGGCCTTAAGACGATCCTCGAATTCGCCGCGGTATTTGGCACCGGCGATCAGAGATCCAATATCGAGCGAGACCACTCGACGATCCCTCAGCGAATCGGGCACGTCCCCTGCCACGATCCGCAGGGCGAGCCCTTCGGCAATCGCCGTCTTTCCAACACCAGGCTCGCCGATCAAGACCGGATTATTTTTGCTTCGACGACAGAGCACCTGAACGACGCGACGAATCTCTTCATCACGGCCGATGACCGGATCGAGCTTCCCAATCCGCGCAGCATCTGTTAGGTCCGTACCGAACTTCTCAAGCGACTGATACTTGGATTCGGGGTCCTGGTCGGTAATTTTTGCGCTGCCACGAATCGATTGGAGCGCCTGCAGAATCCCTTCCCGGTTTGCGCCGACGCTGCGGAGCATGCGGCCGCTCGCATCACCATCATCGCTCGCCACCGCAAGCAGCAAATGCTCTGTCGAGATGTACTCGTCCTGCATCCCGGCCGCTTCTTCGAAAGCGGCTTCCATGATGCGGCTGAGCGCCTTACTCATCTGGGCCTGCGCGCCGCCGGTGACCTTCGGAGCTTGCTCGAGCTGGCGGTCCAGCTCTCTCGCAAGTTGATCAGCGGATACGCCTAACTTCAGCAGAATCGGAAGCGTACTGCCATCCGGCTGTGCAAGAAGAGCCGCCAGCAGATGGCTCGCTTCCAGACTCTGATGGCCCCGAGCACTGCATTGACCCTGCGCTTCCTGAATAGCCTCTTGGCTTTTAATCGTCAGCTTATCCAATCGCATTCTCGAGTCTCTCCTTACACGGCCCTCTTCGGGCGACGCATAACGAAGTGGGCGCGAGCTTGCGCGTGTCAAGCGAGAGAGACGATTTCTTACGTGAGGACGCTATCAGATCGCCTAGAGCCTAAAACCGAAACCGTCTTTGCCGGTCAAATCTCAAACTGAACGGAGACTCGTTTCTCCAAAATAGGCGCGACGCGATCTTGAATGAACGCTTGATGGTCGGGATGGTCAGCGTAGATCTTGAAGTCTTCGTCATTCTCAAAATCGGCAACTACAGCAAAATCATAGTTGCCGTCACGCAGTCCGAGATCTGAACCATAGGTATACGCGGCGATCTCAGTGATCGTTTGCCCGAGCAAGGAGAGCCCCTCTTCGAGGGACTGCACCGCCGTGTCTGGAGCATCCGGCTTTAAAGTGAGCATCGCGATGTGTCGAATCATTGGGTCTATCCTCTTTGTCGCGCGTCATAGATGGACGCATCGAGTGTCAAATTTTTCGGTGTTTGAACTTCTGAGACTTCGGACCGCCGCCTGCGGCGATTCGCTTTTCACGCTGACTGACGTAGAAATCCCAAGAACCGGTGCAAAACTCAATCTCGCCATCACCTTCGAAGCCAAGAATATGCGTTGCCACGCGATCGAGAAAATAGCGATCATGGGTAATCACAATGGCGCAGCCCGGGTACTCCAAAAGGGACTCTTCCAGCACCCGAAGAGTCATGAGGTCTAGATCATTCGTCGGTTCATCCAGGATGATGCAGTTTGAAGGCTTCCGGAGCATTTTCGCGAGTTGAAGGCGATTGCGCTCCCCACCCGACAGTCGCCCGACTTCTGTCTGTTGGATCGATCCGCTGAAGAGGAATCGTGCGAGGTAGTGACGAACAGACAGTGTCTTATCGCCGTATTCGATCACGTCCGACCCATCTGCAACTTCGTCATAGACGGTAAAATCGTCGCGCAGCGTCTGGCGTGTCTGGTCGACATAACAGAAGTTGGTCGTCTCGCCTACGTCGACGGTGCCCTCGTCGGGCTGCTCACGACCCACGATCATATTGACCAGGGTCGTTTTACCCAGACCGTTAGCCCCGGTCACGCCGATGATCGCGCCCTGGGGCATATCGAAATCAAAGCCGTCGAGCAAAACCTTGCCGTCGTAACCCTTCTTCACACCGCGAATACTAACCACCTTAGTCCCAAGCCTCGGCCCAAAGGGAATCCGCAAATCGATCTCTTCCGAAGGTCGAATTTTCATCGCTTTATCGACGAGATCGTCGTACGCGGCGATACGTGCCTTCGACTTGGTTCGCCGAGCCTGCGGCGTCGAGCGAATCCATTCAAGCTCTCGTGCGACGGCCTTCAACAAGTTCACATCGGTGCGGTCCTGAACCTCCTGCTGCTGTTCTTTCGCTTCGAGAAAGTTCGAATAATTGCCCTCATAGGAGCGGATCTCACCGTGGAAGACTTCGAGCATTCGACTCGCAACGCGATCGAGGAAATAGCGATCATGGGTCACGAGGACGCACGTGCCTGAATAGCCTGCCAAGAAGGTCTCGAGCCACGCGACCGTATCGGCGTCAAGGTGGTTTGTCGGTTCGTCCAGGATGAGCACGTCGGGACGGGCGAGAAGTTCTTTGCAGAGCGACACCCGGCGACGTTCCCCCCCCGAAAGCGACGCGATATCGCGATCCCCTGGCGGTAGCCTAAGCGCGGCCATCGCGGATTCGATGCGGTTATCGAGGGCCGCAGGATCCATGGCGTCGAGCGCCTCGAGCTGCCCCTGCACATCGCCCTGCTCTGCGAGAAGCGCGTTCATGCGTTCCTCGTCTTCCATCACGGCGGGGTCTTCCCAAGTCTTGAGAATCTCGTCGTAGCGAGCGAGAAGCGCGCGCACTTCGCCAACGGAGTATTCCACGTTCTCGCGAACGCTCTTATCAAAGTCGAGCTCCGGCTCCTGCGAGACATATCCAACGGTCGCTCCCCTCGCGATATGCAGATGGCCGTCGTATTCCTTGTCGCGACCGGCAAGGATCTTCATCAAAGTCGACTTGCCGACACCGTTCACGCCGAGCACGCCAACGCGATCTCCCGGCATCAAACTGAAGGAAGCGCCCTTCAGAATCGTACGCTCCCCGAAGCGACGACCAAGCTCCTTCGCCGTTACGACCGGCTGTCCGGGATTCAGGCCCTTCATCGTTTCCACTCTTTCTTCGCGACCGAGCGCACCCGATCGACATCAAACTAATCACGGCCCGACACGAGTCGGACTCTTCTAGCCTTACGAACGCGCCTAACCGAGGGCTTCGTCGATCGCCGTTTTCACGTCTGCGGCACAGGGTTCCATCGGCGGAGCAAAGCGCGCGATCAGGTTTCCGTCCTTGCCAATGAGGAACTTCGCGAAGTTCCAGGCGACATCCCCCGCAGCATCTGGACCGACTTCTTCGCCCGCCATCCATGCGTAGAGCGGGTGACGATCGTCCCCGTTCACGTCGATCTTGCTGAACATCGGGAACTGGACCCCGAAATTGGTTTCGCAAAACGTAGCTATTTCCGTTTCCGTTCCCGGCTCCTGCGCACCAAACTGGTTACAGGGAAATGCCAGGATCTCGAGTCCACGATTGTGATACTCGGAGTAGAGACGCTGAAGCCCGTCATACTGAGGCGTCAAGCCGCAAGCCGAAGCCACGTTGACGACGAGACATACTTTGCCTTCGAAGGACGACAATCTGCAGTCGTCGCCTCGGATACTCTTCGCCTCAAAATCGTGCAAATTCGCCATAATCTTCTCATTTCCTTGGTGATTGGAACGCGTAGGTAGATACGTAGATGGGTAAACGAAGGACTCGCCAGAGCTGCTCGCAAGGGGTTCTATTCGGCCAGAACCTTACCCGAGAGCATTTACCGAGAGAGTGCGCGGCTCACGATCTCGTAGACATCCTTCGAGAGCGAGTCGCTCGACGCAATCCGGTTCAGCTCGACCTGGATCTTCTCTTGGCGGCCGTCGTCGTAGCGACGCCAGTCGTTGAAGATCGAGGCCATACGGGACGCGACCTGCGGATTCGATTCGTTAAGCGCCAAGACGTGATCGGCCAAAAACACGTAGCCCCCACCGTCAGCGCTGTGGAATCGTACCTGATTCCCCGAGCAGAAGGCACCAATCAGGGAACGAACACGATTCGGGTTCGTGATCGTGAAATCAGCGTGCCCAGCGAGCGCTTGGACTCGCTCCAGGGTGTCGCTCCGGATGGATGTCGCCTGAATCGAAAACCATTTATCGAGAACGAGCGGGTCCGCCTTCCAGCGTTCGTAGAAGGCAGCAATCACGTCGTCTCTACGCGAGTGCTTCAGATCGGCGAGGACGACGAAGGCCGACTGCGCGTCCGTCATGTTGTCGGCACCTTCGAACTGCGCCCATGCCGACTCGATTGCGGTCTCTTCTCCTGTCGCGACAAGCATGCGCAAAATGACGTTGCGGAGCCTTCGGCGATCGATCTGCCCCTTCTCATGGGCGTAGGCACCTTGCGGGGCGAGCGATTCGTAGTGGGCCCAAAGGGCATCTTTATGCGCCAAGGCCAGGGCATTCACCATGGATTCGCGCGCAGCGTGGATTGGGTCGGGTCGAATCACTTTCATCTCTTGGGCGATGACTCGTTCAGCGGGCAGGACCAGCGCTTGCGCACGCAGCGAGCCGTCGAGGCTCTCGTCGTCCAGAACCCGTCCCCAGGCATCCGAGAACCCCGTGTCGAGCGCGTTCGGCGCGCCCGCATGAGCCGCCTCAGCAGACGCTACCAAGAGCTCGAGGGCGAGCTGTTGGCCCGCATCCCAGCGATTGAAGGGATCTTCATCGTGCGCCATCTGCAGAGCGAAGCTTTCCTTGGAGCGCTCCATCTCAAACTTCACCGGCGCCGAGAACCCGCGCAAAAGCGATGGCACAGGCTCTTCCGACAGGCCCGAGAACACAAATGTCTTCTCCGCCTCAGCAAACTCAATCACCCTAGTCGTTTCGTTTCTACCCATCTCCCCCTCAAGAACGACAGGCAAAGCGCGCCCATCTGTCCCGAGTAGCCCCACTCGAACCGGAATCGGGAGTGGCGCGCGATCGGCCGCCCCTGTGATTTCGGAGGCCGTCTCTGGATAGTCCTGCGTTAGTGTTAGGTGGTACTGCTCTTGATCCCCTTGATACTCGCCATGCGCACGCAGACGCGGCGTCCCTGCCTGCAGATACCAGCGCTCGAACTGCTCGAGATTCTTCCCGCTCGCGTCCGACATAGCAAAACGGAAATCGTCACACGTTACAGCCTGCCCATCGTGACGATCGAAGTAGAGATCCATCCCCTTACGGAAGCCATCTCGACCGAGGAATCCATCGTACATCCGAATGACCTCGGCGCCCTTTTCATAGACCGTCGCCGTGTAAAAGTTGTCCATCGAGATATATGAGTCAGGCCGAATGGGATGCGCCATAGGCCCTTCGTCTTCCGGAAACTGCCGAGCGCGTAGCTGCTTAACATTCGCAATCCGAACGACCGCTTCCGAAGTCATGTCCTCGCTGAATCGCTGATCGCGATAGACCGTGAGGCCTTCCTTTAAGGTCAGCTGAAACCAGTCTCGACAGGTCACGCGATTGCCGGTCCAGTTGTGGAAATACTCGTGAGCAATGACACTCTCAATCGCTTCAAAGTCATCGTCGGTCGCGGTCTCCGGCAAGGCGAGGACGTACTTCGAGTTGAAGACGTTGAGTCCCTTGTTCTCCATGGCGCCCATATTGAAATCGCCGACGGCGACGATCATGTAGATATCGAGGTCGTACTCGAGACCGTAGACATCCTCGTCCCATTTCATCGCCCGCTGCAGCGAACGAAGCGCATGCTCGCAAGCGCCCAAGTTCTGTGGCTCCACCCAGATCTCAAGCTTCACGTCGCGGCCCGAAGTCGTTTGGTATTCCCCCGCATGACACTTAAGGTCGCCCGCGACTAACGCGAAAAGATAGCTGGGCTTCGGGAAGGGATCTTCCCATTCGACACGATGTCGCCCGCCGGGCAGGTCCGCTTCTCCGACGCGATTGCCATTCGAGAGCAGAACCGGGTAGCGCTCCTTTTCGGCTTCGATCGATACGCGATAGCGAGCCATCACGTCCGGGCGGTCGAGGAAATAGGTAATTCGCCGGAAGCCCATCGCCTCGCACTGCGTACAGAAATTGCCGCTGCTCCTATAGAGCCCGGAGAGCGCCGTATTCGTTTCAGGGTGAATCAGAACACGCGTGCGTAATTCGAAGCGCGCAGGCGGCGCATGAATAGTGAGTTCATCGCCCTCGACGCTGTATTCGGATGCGTCCAGCACCCGGCCGTCGATCGCGATTTCCTCTAGTTCGAGCGACTCTCCGTCGAGAACGAGCCGAGGGACGACATCACTCGGCGCGTCTTCACGGCGGCGCACGGACAGCACGGCTCCCACGTGGGTCTCGTCTTCCGCGAGCTCAAAGGACAGATCGACGGTATCGATCAGGTAGTCCGGCACGCTGTAGCTGCTTCGCAGCACGGTCTTCGGTTTTTCGTCACTCATGGCCCTACCCCCTTTGGTCGCGCGGCAAAGTAGAAATTGGCGGTAGCTGGTGCAAGGCAGTAGCTTGCGCAACTGCTTGGAGGGAATGTGTTAAAGCACCAGAATTCAGCCATTGGGGCCCAGACTCGAAGGGCAAGGCCTTTTTCGAGACTAGGGCTCCCCGCTGCGCTTTTCCTCGTAGGATGGGCGCTCGCCAGCTGCGCGAACCTCGGTCCCGCCGGATTCAGTGAGCCCACCCTGCGGGTCGGAGTCTCTCCCGACTACCCACCGGTCATATTCGAGCGGGATGGCGAGATCGTCGGCATCGAGGCCGACTTCGCTCATCGTCTCGGGCGCGACCTTCACCGCCCCATCGAGTTCGTCGAAATCCCTTTCCCGGATCTCTTAGACGCCCTCGAAGCCGGCGAAATCGACGTCGTAATGAGCGGCCTTTCAAACACGCCAGATCGAGCCTCCCGCGTCCAGTTCATCGAGCCCTATATGGAAATCGGCCAGCTGGCTTTGATTCGAAATCGGGACATCGGGCGCTTCGGCCGAATTCAGGAAATTCGGCGTCCCGACACCCGCGTCGGCTTCCAACGAGGCACGACCGGCGAGCGCTATGTGGCGTCTTCACTGACTCGCGCCGCGAGCTTCGCCTTCGACAGTGTCGAAGACGGCTTGCGTAGTTTGCGCGCGGACCGAATCGACTACTTCATTCACGATGCCCCGACGGTTTGGAGAATCGCGGGGGACGTTGAAAATCGAGATCTTCACGGTCTCTATCGGCCGCTCACAACCGAGCAGATCTCCTGGGCCGTGAGACAAGGTGATCCGCAACTCGCGACGGTCTTAAATGCGACCCTCGCTTATTGGAAGCGCGAGGGCTTTATCGATCCAATCGTTCAGCGATGGATCCCGGTTCGGATCACGCTTCGCTAACGGTCGGCTGCCCTTCCACTACCCTTCCAGCGGGAGCCTTCGTGCCCTCGCCGCGCCGCTTAAAGCCCCCTGCGAGCCCAAGGCACCGTGAGTCTCCTGCGCCCTGCAGCCGTCAGCGTAATACTCCGCCCCATGTCGACCACAGACCGTCTCGAAAAGCGCGCCTTCTCCTCGACCGATCCCCTCCGCGTGGGCCTTATCGGAAGCGGACTGATGGGCTTCGAACATATCCGCAATCTCGCTCTCCAGGATGACTTGCACTTCGCTGCCCTCGCTGATCCCAATCCACCTTCGCGCAAGCTGGGACGCAAGACCGCGAAACACAGAATTGCCGAGTACGAAGATGCGAGCGAGATGCTCGATCAAGAGTCCCTGGATGCAGTGATCATCGCCTCCCCCAACTTCACCCACGCCGCCATACTGGATGAAGTGCTTGACCGACCTCTTCACGTGCTTGTCGAAAAACCGCTTTGCACGACGCTCGAAGATTGCGACCGCGTCGTGGCAGCCTGCGTGGATCGCCCGGCGATCACCTGGGTTGGGATGGAATACCGCTACATGCCGCCAGTTGCGCGACTCGTTGCGGAAATCCGTGGCGGCTTCGCTGGAAATCTCCGCATGCTCGCCATTCGCGAACATCGCTTTCCCTTCCTCAAAAAGGTGGACGACTGGAATCGGTTCAATCGAAATACAGGCGGCACCCTCGTGGAAAAGTGCTGCCACTTTTTCGACCTCATGAACCTCATCGTCGACCGAGAACCCCTTCGCGTCTTCGCCTCAGGCGCCCAGGATGTGAATCATCTGGACGAGACCTACGGCGGAGAAACACCCGATATCCTCGACAACGCGTACGTCATGGTCGAATACGAGGGCGGCGTTCGCGCGCTTCTCGACCTGTGCATGTTCGCTGAGGCTTCACGCAACGAACAGGAAATCTGCGCCACCGGCGACCGCGGAAAAATTGAATGTTTCATACCCGAGAGCCTGGTCGTGCTCGGCGAACGCAAGGGGCGCGCGATGGAGGAGATCCCGATCCTGGTAAACAAAGACGCTCTCGAGGCAGGCTTCCATCACGGAGCGACCTACTACCAACAACGCGCATTTGCGGACGCGATCCGTGAGGGGCGATCCGCCGATGTCGATGTCCAAGCAGGACGAAAAGCGGTCGCGATCGGCGTCGCGGCGCATCAGTCCATTGAAACGGGGAATCCGGTCGAGCTCAGCAGCCTCGCCTAACGAGGTCCGCCCGCTCCTTCGAGCACGCGCTCAAAAATTCGCACCATCGTCTCGACCTGATCGATCGGAACGAACTCTCGCGAGGTATGCGCCACATCGATCGAGCCAGGCCCGAGTACCACACCTGGGATCCCGGCACGGCCAAAGACGCCCGCATCGGTGCCGAAGGCGACCTGACCGCAATCCCCTGAGAGTCCTTCGCGGGCCAGAGCATCCGCCGTCGCACCGACGGCAATCGACGAAGCGTCGGTATGTAGGGGCGGCTTCTCTTCCGAGCAAGATTCGACAACGACTTGCGACTCTACTCCCGCGGACCGAATCGCGGCCTCTATTTGCTCCTGAACGATCGCCGGCGTCTCATCGGGTAGCGTGCGTCGGTCAACCCAGATTCTCGCCTCGTCCGGAACGATATTAGGCGCCTGCCCGCCATGCACGATGCCAACCGAGAGTGTCGCGGGACCGAGCTCCGGGTGGGGACGGTCGGTAAAGACGCGTGCGCTTTCGTCTATGGAGAGGATCGCCTTCGCGAGAAGCACGATCGCGTTCTGTCCTTGAGTCGGGTCCGAGCTGTGGCAAGCGCGTCCATGAGCGCAAACTTGTGTATGGACTACACCTTTATGTGCGTTGATTAGGCACAGTTCGGTCGGCTCCGTCGCAAGCACCCAATCCGGGCGGCGGGATCCGAGGTGTTTAAGGACATCATGCACGCCTATACTGCTGAGTTCCTCGTCTGCTTCTCCTACGATAATGACGTTCCGTGCAAGACGGCCGTTTTCAAGCACACGAGACAGCGCTTCTAGCAGCGCCGCCATACCCGCCTTTGTATCACAGGAGCCTCGTCCTAAAACTCGATCGTCTTCGATCGCAGGGTCGAAAGGGTCAATCTCCATGCCATCGACGGGCACGGTATCGATATGGCTCGCGACGAGCAGAGTGTCCATCGCATTCGTTGCGCGCGCCTCAGCGACCACGCTTGTGCGACCGCCCTCCCCGACCAATGCGGCGTCCAAGCCGAGCTTCCCCAAGGCCCGGGAGAGATGCTCCGCTACGGCGTGCTCGCCAACAATCTCGGGAGGAAGGTCATCCCGCCCCATTGGGTTCACGGATGGAATCGCGATCAGGTCGCGAAGATGACGAATGCTGGGCGAAAGATTTTGCATGAGTATGTGCTCCAGCCGCACAGTCTATCGGCCACGAGCGCGTTCGTCCCACCTGGGACAAAATCCTCATCCCTTTAACGCCTTGCCGCTCTCTCATCGCCCAGAGAGCGCTTCCACACGGACGGAGATGCATGCAGCGCGGCGCCCTCATGATGATGCTCTCGGCGCTCGCGTTCAGCGTGATGACGGTGCTGGTCAAGCTCGCCGGCGAGCGGTTACCGAGTCAAGAACTCGTGGTCGCTCGCGCCATAGTGAGCCTCGCCCTGAGCTGGTCGCTGCTGCGCCGTGCAGGCGTGTCGCCTTGGGGCCACGACAAGCGATGGCTATGGATCCGCGGCGCCCTCGGATTCGCCGGCCTATCGTGTGTTTATGGCGCCGTGACGCATCTGCCTCTCGCGGAAGCCACGATTCTTCAATATCTGCACCCCGCGATCACGGCGCTCTTGGCCGGCGTCTTTCTGCGCGAAGCGATCTCTCGCAGAATCATTGCAGCAACCGCTGCCAGCCTCGCGGGCGTCCTGCTCGTCGCCCGGCCGACCCTCCTCTTCGGCGGCGTCGCGCCGGCACTCGATCCGTTCTGGGTGGGCATCGCTATGTGCGGTGCGGCATGCAGCGCCGCCGCATACGTAGTCGTGAGAAAGCTTTCCCAGAGCGGAGAACATCCGCTCGTGATCGTGTTCTACTTTCCTTTGGTCACGATCCCTTTGGCACTCCCGACCATGTTGCCGAATTTCGTATGGCCTGAGGGTACGGAATGGCTGCTCCTGTTAGGCATCGGAGTCGCCACCCAGATCGGCCAAGTCAGTCTTACCCGCGGACTCGCCGTACTTCCCGCAGCACAAGGCACCGCGCTCTCCTACCTACAGGTCGCTTTAGCGATCATCTGGGGAGCGGTGATCTTCGGGGAAATTCCGGATTCTCTGGCTCTCGCGGGCGGCGCACTCATAGTGGGCAGCGCATTCTGGCTCGCACGATCAAAACCGGCCGCGAGTTAGCTTCCTGCCCCAGACTCGGCGGCACAGCTCACGCGTCGTTAGTTCATCGCGGCTCGTGCAGGATTCAGAGACGTGCGTGGCGCAGGTCGGTTTCGAGAATGGCAACACAGCCGATCGCTTCAAGGCGGTCGATGACTCTCTGCGTCGTCGACTTTTCGACGAGCACCTTCACGGCCAACCAGGATTCATCCTGGAGAGGCTGGACGGTCGGTGACGAAAAGCCCGGCGTGATCGTAGTTGCTTCTTCAATACGCTGCGCAGGGCAGTTGTATTCGAGCAAAGTGTATTTGCGCGCCGCCAAAACTCCATCCACGCGGCGGAGCAACTGATCGCGCAGCTCCGGGTCCCGCGGTGAGGCCGCTCCGATCAGAACCGCTTCCGCTGCCAAGACTTCCTCGAGTTCAACGAGATCGTTCTCGAGCAGGCTGTTGCCGGTCTCGACGATTTCCACGATCGCATCGACCAGGCCTAATAGAACCATGACTTCGACCGCGCCCTGGATCTCGATGACATGAACATCTTTCGCGCCTATCCGCTCGAAATAGTCTCGAGCGAGGTTCACAAATTTCGCACCCACGACGTGGCCCGCGAGTTCCAAGGAGGTCTTAAAGGGGGCATCCTTGTGAACGGCAACCGACAGACGGCATCGGCCAAAGCCAAGGCGACGATGTTCGACAACGTCGACTCGCTTCTCAAGCACTTGATCGCTTCCGGTAATCCCCAGATCGACAACGCCCTCCGCCACAAGCACGGGAATATCTGCGGTGTTTGTGAAGATGATTCGGGTTCCCGTATCCGAACATACGGAGAAGAGCCGGCGGCCGGACACGCGAAATCGCAAGCCTGCGCGTTCAAGGGTTTCGAGAGCAGCATCGCGAAGGCGACCCTTCGAGGGAACGGCTATGCGGAGACTTTCATCGGGAATCATTCGGAAGGATCCTTGTCCGGAGTGGACTCGGGGGAATTCACGAGTCGAGTCGCTTTTTCTTCGAGTCCGCCTATGCCAAAGCGCTTGGAAAGTACGTCGTATACATCCGTGGGTGCGACGTTGCGCGCAGCAAGACCGACCCACACATGAAAGAGGAGATCCGCGACCTCATGAGTCAGCGCTTCATCGCTCTCATCCCGACCCGCATCGACGACCTCAATCGCCTCTTCGCGAATCTTGTCTTCGATCGCTTCCCAGCCACCATCGAGCAACCGCACAACGTAAGAGCCCTCTGGTCGCTCATCACGACGAGCAAGAATCACCTCGTAGAGGCGCTCCAGGATCTCAGCTTTTGATTCGGAATCCGGGGCCATGCGGCTCCCTCTGCTTGCTTCGCGCGATCGCGCCGGAATAGACCCAAGCCGCGCAAGCTCTCGGGGCGGCGGAGTCTAGGGCAATTCCTGCAGCGGTCGACCGGGACGACGCCCTGCCCTGTTCTTCTCAGTTGGCGCAGCCTGAGGGAGACTCGCTAGCGGTCGAGGCGGCAGCGGCCGGATGAGACGGCCGCGAGCGCCTCCTGCGTCAGCCGCTCGTGCTTCCAAAGAAGATCCTCATAGATGGCACATCGCGCCGCCACGTCCAAAGACGTGTCCGCCTCGATCTCAGCGACCAAACGCGTGCGGGTCGCATGAGCAGCACTCATCCGGAGACCTCCATCATCTGGCGCATCCAGGATCATCCACCGGCCGGGACCGTTTTGTGCTGTCCCCACTCCAGATTTCCATGCCGACCATTCGGGCAAGTCCTTTCCGCCCCCGTGGCCCGGATCGCCGCTCCGCGCGAACGTCGCCCAGTAGGCCATCATCTGCCGGGAGAGTTCCTCGCGCCCGGCCCGGCCTTCCTCCGCATAAAGGAGTCGACTCAGCAAAGGATCGCCTAGATCAAAACTCCCGAATAACAAAGGGAGTTCGAAACCGTGCGCAGCACCGATTATTTCCGAAGTATCCTGGCCTAACAAAGGCGATAACTCATCCCAATCGAATCGGTACCCGAAGAGGGCTTTCGCTCCCCCGTATTCAAGAGCATTTAGTGGATTCGTCACCCCTGCCATCGCCCACCACCCGCTGTGAAGTCGCGAAAAGCGCTCATAGCTCTCGGGATCACGTACGCGAAAGAAGACGCCGAACCGTTGCCGAACGAGGTCCTCGTCCTGCGTCATAAAGAGCTTCCACTCATCGCGATTCGCGCCGGCCAAAATCGGAACATTATGGAAACGTCCCGCCCGCATTGCCTCGAGCCAATCCCCAGCGGGGAGCAAGGCTCCGTCACGGATCAACTTCGGCACACGCAGAGCCTCAGGACGCTCAGGGTCGCGGTAAACGTCGAGAACCTCACGCGCAGATCGACTCCGCAAGAAGCCCAGTAGATCCACTGCAGGAAGCTCCTCGGCATACTCTTTAGCCGCGCCGCGGTCCGGGACGACGCCGGCTTTCTCAAGAAGCGAAACCACCGCTTCTGCCGAACTCTGACGCCATCCGGGTTCGGCTGCGCTCACAGGATTTTCAGCTTCGGCACGGCTTACCGTCGCGAGTACACCGCTCTGCGCGATGGCACGATGAAAGAGACCCTTGGAACGTTCGGCTAACAAGAGTGCAAAGACATCTTGTCCTCCAGCCGACTCACCGAAGATCGTCACATTCGACGCATTGCCGCCGAACTCTTCGATATGGGACTGGACCCATTCAAGAGCGCTAATTTGATCGAGCAGTCCGAAATTGCCCGACGCCTCAACCGCGTCATCCGTTTCGCTTCGAAGGGCCGGGTGACTGAAGAAGCCTAAAGGGCCGATGCGGTAGGCAATACTCACAACGATGACATTCTCTCGCCCGGCCAGCTTCGCCCCGTCGTACATGCGGGCCCCGGCATATCCTCGGATATTCCCGCCGCCATGAATGAAGACCATCACGGGCCATTGTTCATCACCCGTCGGCACCGATTCGGCTTCTACACGCGGGGCCCAAACGTTGAGATAGAGACAATCCTCGTCGCCGGCGAATCCGTCTTCATCCTCAGCTGGGACACCACCTAACATCGACCCCAGCTGGACGCACGGTCGGCCAAAGTCGAGGGCGTCACGGGTATCCGCCCAAGCCGCCGGCGGACGAGGAGCACGCCAACGCAGTTGATCTACGGGCGGCAGAGCAAAGGGCAGCCCCAGCCAGGCGTGAGCCTCATCATCCGCCGCGAATCCGACGACGCTGCCAAGCGCGAGCAGTCGCTCAGAAGAGACATCTGCGATCGGGGTGATGCGGGGCTGGACAGGCGCCCAAAAGGTGCGGGTCTGGTAGAGACCGATGGCGAGCGCCACCACGATCGAGGCCAGGATCACCGGCCAGCGGCGGTAACGGCGCTCCGGACCGGGGACTTGCTCCTCTTCCGACATGGCGATCGACGACTCCCCGAAGGTTCAATTAAGCCTGCAGCCTATCACGCGCCCGATCTCAGCTCGATAGCTGCTCGAAATCACAGCCATCAACGACAGGGTGGCGCAAAACCCACCACTGGTGCATTTCACTCCACCT